>CAYXHH010000001.1:0-3771 GCA_964464725.1 uncultured Methylotenera sp.
TTGCAGGTGCAAGTGGTAAATACAAACAAACGACTTTAGGCTTAGATGCATTATATATGTTTAGCCGCGATAAATTTCGTCCATTCTTGCTAGCTGGTTTAGGTGCTGCACGTAATAGGGTTGATTACAGAGTTCCTGGTATAGATTTAGATGGTAAGAAAACTTCATGGCTTGCAGGTTTGGGTTTAGGTGCTCAGTACTTGTTCAATGACAATATCGGTTTACAAGCGGATTTGCGTCATCAATGGAGCCGTGCAAAATTAGATGATATTCCTGCACTTGGCCTTAATGGAGGAACTGAAACAGTGGGTAACACCTTGTTTAACTTAGGTGGCATCTTCCGTTTTGGTGCACCAGCACCAGTTGTTCCTGAGCCTGCTCCAGAACCAGCACCAGTAGCTGCTGTTGCTCCAGAACCAGCTCCTGAGCCTGCTCCAGCGCCAGCGCCAGAGCCTGTTAAATGTGAACCTAAAATGGATACAATCACAATTGATGCTGCTAAACTTTTCGGGTTCGATAAAGCTAACTTGATTGCGCAAGGCAAAGAGGCATTGGATGAAGCTGCTGCGAAAATTAAAGCAAATCCAGAAATTAAGACAGTGACAGTAACTGGTCATACCGATCGTATCGGTTCTGAATCTTACAATCAAAAATTATCAGAGCGTCGCGCTAAACAAGTTGCTGCTTACTTAGCCACACAAGGTGTTGATGCAGGTATTATTACTGCAGTTGGCAAAGGTGAGTCAGAGCCTGTAGTTCAGTGCGCTGGTAACAAAGCAACGAAAAAACTTATTCAATGCTTGCAACCTAACCGTCGTGTAGAAATTAAAGCAGAGGGTCAAAAAGAGACAGGTTGTAACTAGTCTTTAGTACTTATAAAAGCCTCGCAATTGCGAGGCTTTTTTTATGCCTATTAATATCTAACAAATACCATAAACGTTATAATGCAACGATGAATCAACAAGTAGATTTAATCATTAATTGTCGTTGGGTTTGTCCTGTCATACCTAAAAATAGCTTACTGAATGACCATGCAATTGTGGTTAAGTCAGGTGTTATTCTGGACATTTGCCCTATAGCTTCAGTTGAAAAATATAACGCTACTGAAACCGTTCATTTAAATGAGCATGTGGTCATTCCAGGCTTAATTAATCTACACACGCATGCCGCTATGAATTTATTGCGTGGTCTTGCCGATGACTTGCCGCTTATGCCTTGGCTGCAGCAACATATTTGGCCAGCAGAGAAAAAGTTTGTTTCGCCTGCATTTGTGAATGATGGCACGATATTGGCGGCAGCAGAAATGCTCGCTGGTGGTATTACTAGTTTTAATGATATGTATTTTTACCCTGATTCCGCAGCAGAAGCTGCCGTTAAAATGGGCATACGCGCTAATTTAGGATTAGTAGTGTTAGAGTTTCCTACCAATTACGCCAATGATGCTGAAAGTTATATCCAAAAGGGTTTAGAAGTTCGCGATCGGTGGCGCGATGAGGAAATGGTCAGTTTTAGCTTGGCTCCACATGCCCCTTATACAGTTTCAGATAGCACGTTTGAACGCATTATCACCTTAGCTGAGCAGGTGGGCATTGGGGTACACACCCATTTGCATGAGACGCAGCAAGAAATCGCGACAAGTCAGTTGGAGTATGGTTTACGGCCATTAAACCGCCTTGCCAATTTGGGTTTACTCAGTCCGATGTTAACACTTGCACATTGCGTGCATTTAAATGAGACAGAAATACAACTGTTAGCAACACATGGATGCAGTATTGCGCATTGTCCGAGTTCAAATTTGAAATTAGCTTCAGGTATTGCTCCAATTACAGACTATCTGAAAAAAGGTATCAATATTGGTTTAGGTACAGATAGTGCTGCTAGCAACAATCGTTTAGATATGTTTACAGAAATGCGTCTTGCAGCTTTGCTCGCAAAGGGACAGAGTGATGATGCAACTTCTGTTTCCGCACATCAAGCATTGGAAATGGCGACGATTAATGGTGCTACAGCGCTTGGCATGGATGATAGGATTGGTTCGATAGAAGTTGGTAAGTTCGCAGATTTATGTGCAGTTAGGTTAAGCGAGATTGAAACGCAGCCATGTTTTGACCCATTATCACATTTAGTTTATGTGGCTGGGCGTGAACATGTCAGCCATGTGTGGGTGCAAGGTGATTTAAAATTCCATCGCGTCATGGGTGAGGGTGCATACAGTGGTGTAGAGCCGCAAGAACTTAAAAATATTGTGAGTCGTTGGCAAACCAAATTAGTTGAGTTCAAGTCGAACATTTCATAAATATATCTTCAGTAATAATGAACACTTAAGATAATTGAGTATAGGAATATCAATGTCAAATGTAGATACAGCAGAACTGAATAAATTTGCCGAGCTTGCCCATAAATGGTGGGATAAAACCAGTGAATTCAAACCCTTGCACGAGATTAACCCGCTGCGCTTAAATTATATAGACCAAGCCATCGGTTTAAATGGAAAAATGGTGCTTGATGTAGGTTGTGGCGGTGGCATCTTAAGTGAATCGATGGCGGAAAAAGGTGCTCAGGTCACCGGCATTGATTTAGGTGAAAAAGCACTCAAAGTGGCGCAGTTACACAGCCTAGAAAGTGGTGTTACGGTAGATTACCAGTTAATCTCTGTAGAAACTTTGGCAGAGCAACAGCCAGAGCGTTTTGATGTGGTCACATGTTTAGAAATGTTAGAACATGTACCAGACCCTGCCAGTGTGATTGCGGCATGCGCAAAGTTGGTAAAACCGAAAGGCCATGTATTTTTTTCTACGATTAACCGTAACCCAAAAGCCTACCTATTTGCCGTCATTGGTGCTGAGTATGTGCTTAACCTGTTACCACGTGGCACACATGATTATGAAAAATTTATTAAACCCTCAGAATTAGCAAGTTGGGCAAGAGCCGCTGGTTTGTCACTACAAGGTCAAATTGGTATGAGTTATAACCCAATTACGCAGCAGTATTCGCTTGGTGCAGATACTTCCGTTAACTATCTAATGCATATGGTAAAAGCATAATTGATTACCACCATACTATTTGATTTAGATGGTACGCTGGTTGATACAGCGCCAGATTTAGGTTATGCACTGAATTTGCAACTAAAAATGCATGGCAAACAGCCCTTAAGTGATGCCGCGATTCGGCCTTTTGCATCACATGGCTCTCGCGGTTTGATTGGTCTGGGGTTTGGTATTACCCCAGCCGATGATCACTTTATTGCAATGCGTGATGAATATCTTAGTATTTATGACACAGTATTTACGCGCAGCCCTGTATTATTACCAGGCATTTCTGATTTGCTCCAACACATTGAAAATAAAGGATTAAATTGGGGAATCGTGACTAATAAACCACGACGATTCACAGTACCTTTAATCGAAAGCATGGGTTTAGATAAGCGCGCTGCTTGTGTGGTTAGTGGTGACGATGCCCCGCAACCCAAACCATCACCTGCAACCTTGCTAATGGCGTGCGACAAAGTAGGCGTGATGCCAGAGCATTGTATTTATGTGGGTGATGCTGAGCGCGATATCATCGCAGGCAAAGCGGCGGGCATGAAAACAGTGGTGGCTTTATTTGGCTATATTGATGTCACTGACAAACCAAAAGAGTGGGGTGCAGATGCCCTTATTGAAGCGCCAACGCAACTACTTAACATCTTAAATCGCTAAATTTTTTTACGCCCTAGTAAGGCCATCGCGAGCGTCCCGCTATCGACGTATTCAATTTCACCACCCATAGGTA
>CAYXHH010000001.1:3871-6502 GCA_964464725.1 uncultured Methylotenera sp.
TATTCAATTTCACCACCCATAGGTAAGCCACGCGCAATGCGGCTCACAGCGATATTACGTGTTTTTAAAAGCTCGCTAATATAATGCGCTGTTGCCTCACCTTCTACCGTATAGTTGGTGGCCAAAATGACCTCAGTTACTTCACCGTTTTGCGCGCGCTTAATCAGCTTATCCAAATTAATTTCTTTGGGTCCAATACCATCTAAAGGTGACAGTCGGCCCATCAAGACAAAATACATGCCTGTGTAAGATTGCGTTTGCTCCATCATCATTAAGTCTGTGGGCATTTCTACTACGCAAAGCTGCGACGCATCTCGCTTTTCTGAAATACAGACAGGGCATATTTCTGACTCAGAAAAATTATTGCACAGTGAGCAATGCCCTAACACTTGTAATGCGTTACCCAGAGATAGCGCTAAGTTATTCGCTCCATTTCGATCGCGCTGTAGTAAATAATACGCCATGCGCAGTGCCGATTTTGGCCCCACGCCTGGCAAACAGCGTAGAGATTCAATGAGTTGTTCTAGCGCGGGAGGGTTTTTCAATGTGGAGAATTAAAACGGTAACTTCATGCCAGCTGGCATCACGCTGCTCATACGCGCAGTAGAGGTTGCCTCAGCTTTAGCACGTGCATCCTTTAGTGCAATCAGCAATAAGTCTTCCAGCGTTTCTTTATCATCCATCGCGGCATCATCAATATGTACGCGTTTCACTTCATTGTTGCAGGTCATGGTGATTTTCACCATACCATTACTCGCAACGCCTTCTACCTCTGTCACAGCAAGTTCGGCTTGTGCTTTTTGCATATTGGCTTGCATCATTTGGGCTTGTTTCATCATATTGCCCATGCCACCTTTCATCATATCGTGCTCCTATGTCTTTTATTGAAAAGTATGTTATTGAATTGGTTTAATACTATTGGGGATAATTTGCGCCCCAAAGTCATTCATTAAGGCTTGTACAAAACTGTCTTGTAAAATCGCAGTTTCAGCAGTGGATTGTATGACAGCTTTTTCAGTAGCCATTTGTTTTGCGGGTGTCACAATTTCGGCTGTTGAATCTTGGCTAATTTCAACATTCAAACGAATTTTTTTACCAAAATAGTCATTGATAGCGCTGGATAATTTTTCTTGATAACTGGCTGCTGCTAAATGTTTTTGATTTTCGGCTATTCTTAACGTTAAGTGATTTTCATCATAGCTCACTAACTCACAATTTTGCGCTAGCGCACGTGCTAAGCCGAGCTTGAGATTCTGTTCAACCAATTTTCGCCAATTACCATCAAATGACCTATGAGATGCTACATCAGAATCTGTACGAGAGAAATTTGATGGCTCAGAAGCCTTTATATTTGAGGCTTCCAGAGCATCGCTTTCGATGACTAGCGTTTTAGCACTTATATTAGGCGTTGTTTGACTTATTTGCGGGTCTTCCTTAATTGCGGCGATGGTTTGTTTGGCCTGCGTCACATTTAAAGCTATGTTTTGTGTTGTTTGTGCTATGGGCGCAGTTTGTTGACTGCTTTGCTGAGCGCTCTTATTTTGTTCATTTGGTGTAAACGCTAACATGCGCAATAAAGTCATGGTAAAACCTGCAAATGCATCTGGCGCCAAGCCAATATCACGGCGACCAAGCAAGGTGATTTGATAATATAGTTGTAGCGTTTCGGCAGGTAACTTTTGCGCCAAGTCTAATAATGCAGTGCGTTCCGGCAAATCATCAGCAATACTTTGCGGCACAGTTTGTGCCATGGTGATTTGGTGTAATAAACTGGCTAAATCGTTCAGCGCAGCTTCAAATGAGATGCTACGCGTTTCCATTTCCTTCGCTTTATCAATTAACGCAACGCCATTGTTGGTAATAAGTGCTTCAATAATTTCGAATAAATAATGTTGGTCTATCGCCCCCAACATGCCGCGCACTTCTGCTTCATTCACGCTTTGATTACCATAAGCAATAGCTTGATCAGTGAGCGAAAGCGCATCTCGCATACTGCCCGCGGCAGCACGTGCAATTAAACTGATGGCGGCAGGTTGAAACGAAATATGCTCTTGGCTTAACACATGTTGCAAATGCGATGTAATGGTTGGGCTGGCCATTTGGCGCAAGTTAAATTGCAAACAGCGACTTAACACCGTGACAGGCACCTTTTGTGGATCAGTGGTCGCTAAAATAAACTTCACATGCGCTGGCGGCTCTTCAAGCGTTTTTAGCATGGCGTTAAACGCGCTTTTAGACAGCATATGCACTTCATCGATAATATAAACCTTGAAACGCCCTACGGTGGGTGCGTATTGGGCATTATCAAGCAATTCACGCATGGCATCGACTTGCGTATTACTCGCGGCATCGACTTCTAACAAATCGACAAATCGACCACGATCAATTTCGGTACAAGCATTACATACACCACATGGCTTAGCAGTAATGCCAGTTTCGCAGTTAAGTGCTTTTGCCAAAATGCGCGCAAGCGTGGTTTTACCGCAACCGCGCGTCCCTGTGAATAAATAAGCATGATGTAAGCGGTTTTGGTTTAATGCGTTGGTGAGCGCGCGCACTACATGGTCTTGCCCGACTAGGGTTTCGAACGATTTGGGGCGATATTTTCGCGCAAGCACTTGATATGACATA
>CAYXHH010000001.1:6602-12018 GCA_964464725.1 uncultured Methylotenera sp.
GAGGCGAGCCTTGCCCCCGGCACTTGCTTGGTAGTTGTGGCTGCTTGCTTCCGCACCTGACCAGGTTGGCTACTTTACAATGCGGGGAGGCCCGCCAGCGCGTATTTTACCTTATTTAACGGGTTTCTCAGCAGGGTGGTTGCTATATTTTTAGTCAAGTTTGGGTGTTAAGTATTTAAATTTAGCTTCCTAAGTAGGATTTATTTAGAATTGACGGGGAAAAGTAGCCCTTTACTCAGTTTTGATTTTTTGTGTTTATTGCAAAATGTATTCAGAAAATTTGTTTGAATATAAATTGAGTACCATGCTAAATACAAGTAATCAAAATCAACAAACCGCAGTACCGATTAATATTGCGCGTGAGGCAATTAAGCAAATTGCGCTCCGCAAGGTCGATCCTACGCCAGATAATTACTTGACCATATACAATGAAATTGCAGGCGTGCCAACCACAGAAAATTTAGACAGTGCTATCAGAAAAGCACTCAGACAACTACCCAACAATACGCCAGAACAAAGTAATTACATCAATCGCTGGGAAAAAACTTTAAAAAAGAATAGCTGGGAAACCTTGCCTGAATTACTTGGTGAAGGCATGGACGCCGCAATTGCACATGCTACAGAATGGCCAGAAGCTATTCGTGCACTTCTTAGTGGATGGGACGCTAAACGCATAGGGCTCACGCCACAGCAAAAAAAGGAAGCGCTAGAGCGTGTGTTAATTAATTTTGGCAGTGATGCACAGCTACCGCAAAAACTCCAAACGATGGCTAAAAGCTGGTCACAATATAATGCAAGTACATTAGATTCAGTTGGTGGCGATAATAACTCTCATCATGAGGAATCTGAAGAATCAGCAGAAAATCAAGAACTAGAAGCATCAAATGCTACAAAAATGAGTGCACCTAAAGAGGCAGAAGCAATACCCGCTTATAACACAGACCAGTTTCAAGAAACATTTCGCATTCTGCAAGATATGCTTAAGCAATCACTTAACCACGGTTTAATTCCAAGACTAGACGGCTATCCAGACTTAAGAGAAGAAGCGCTTCAAATTTATCTATTGAGTGAAAAAGCACGTAAGTTAAAAGATTGGCAGTTTATGGCCAAGCAATTTCGCGCGCTATTAGTGCGTGTGGAATTGGTAGGTGCCAACGAAGAAGGCATCAAGCAAGACATTCTCAGGCTCTTAAAATTACTCATAGATAACATTAGTGAGTTAGTGGCAGATGACCAGTGGTTGCGTGGGCAAATTGCGGTTGTGCAGACTATCGTATCTAGCCCACTTGAAAGAGCTGTAATTCAAGATGCTGAAAAAAGCTTAAAAGAAGTCATCTTTAAGCAAGGCATGCTCAAACATAGCCTGATAGAAGCAAAAAATTCATTCAAAACAATGATTTCAACTTTTATCGAACGCTTGGGGCATATGTCTGACTCGAGTGGAAGCTATCAACATAAGATAGAAAATTATGCTGAAAAGCTCTCTGAGACAGATGACATATTGCAAATCAACGAATTGCTAGAAAATTTGATGAAAGACACGCACATGATGCAAGCAGAGATTGTGCGTTCTCGCGAAGCGCTAATCCAACAACGTGAAAGCGTAGAAACATCTCAAGAAAAAATTCGTAAATTACAAGCAGAACTCACCCAATTAAGCGAGACAGTAAGAGTTGATCAACTCACTGGGGTCTTGAATCGCCGCGGTTTTGATGAGGCGATCGTAAAAGAAATTTCTCGAGCTAAACGTAATGATGGGAAACTTAGCATTGCCTTTTTAGATATTGATAACTTCAAAAAGTTAAATGATAGTTTTGGCCATCACATTGGCGACGAGGCGCTAAAACTCTTAGCAAGCACAATACAAACAACGATTCGTCCTACTGATGTGGTTTCTCGATTTGGCGGTGAAGAGTTTGTGATTTTGCTACCAGACACAGATATAGAACAGGCTGTAAGTACGATTACTCGTTTGCAACGCGCACTGACCAAACAATTTTTTATGGCCAATAACGAACGTCAGCTGATTACTTTTAGTGCAGGTATCGCCTTATTTAACAAGCTAGAAAGCGATGCGGCTGTTATAAGCCGTGCCGACCAAGCAATGTACCTTGCTAAAAAATCAGGTAAAAATCGCGTCATGACAGAAATTGATTTATTAGCCTCTATGCAATCATTAGAACCAAATGTTAATGAAGTGCGTGATTAAAAAATAGTTATAAAACCAGACAAGTTGAATGTAAAATGATGATAGATAATAGAAATTTGACCAATATAAGTGTTAACAAATTAAAAGCATCTAGATTACTCCCCATGGTAGATATTCAATTATGCATTAAGAGTTTGATGTTAGCTTCTACAGATGAAGTTTATTTGATAGATGCTAACACCATGCAATTAGTCTACGTCAGTGAAACAGCGCAAAAAAATACAGGCTACGATTTAAAAAAGGCCAAGCTACAAAAATTAGATAACTTACTTGGGGTGACCGAAAAAGCACTTCAAACACATATTAAAAACAATAAAGTCTCTGAGTATGTGGAAATCACTCAAAATCAGGCACCGGTCATTAGTGTGGCAGGTGACTTCCAGTTGCGAACCATGCTTTTGCAAACTGAAGATACTGAGTATGTACTGGTCATTAAATCCGCATTAACTTCTAACGAAAAGACGGTACAAGCTTTAAATGAAAGCGAATCACGTTATCAAGCCATTGTTTCCAACACCCCAGGCATGGTGTTTCAATTCAAACAAGACCCAGACAATGAAATTAACTTTTTGTATTTGAGCGAAGGTAGTAAACCTTTGCTTGGCTTTACCCCTGAGCAATTATACGAGAATGCCACATTATTCTTTTCTATCATGAACTCTAGAGATCATGCCAATTTAAGTAATAGAATGAACAAGTCCGCAAAAGAGTTATGTGTGCTGGATTGGGAAGGCCGTGTTTGGATTGACGGCTGGCAAGATAATAAGTGGATTAACATTCGCGCAACCCCAAGAAAACTCAATAATGCAGAAGTTGTGTGGGATGGCATTATGTTTAATATCACACAAAGTAAAAAAGAAAAGCAAGATTTAGAAAACTCTAGGCGAGATTTGGCAGAATTAACCGCGCACATTAACTCAATTAGAGAAGATGAACGTAAAAGAATTGCGCGTGAGTTACATGATGACTTAGGTGGTAATTTAACCGCGATCAAAATGGGGATGTCATCTATTTTAGATCGTTTAAAAGCTAACCCTGATACATTACAAGAGCATATCGCTAGTTTGCTCTTTATTGTTGATGAAACCTTTAACACAGTACATAAAATTTCTGGCAATTTACGACCTAATATTTTAGATTTGGGCATTGTCGATGCAATCGAGTGGCAAACTAAAGAGTTTGTAAAACATTTAAACATCCCATGTAAATTTAGCTGTAATACAGCTGAAATCTCTTTGTCGAATGACCAATCCATGGCGCTATTTAGAATATGCCAAGAAGCAATGTCCAATATTGCCAAATATGCACAGGCGACAGAAGTCAAAGTAGATTTAACTGCAGATGAAGAAACCGTAGTGATGACTATTATTGATAATGGCGTCGGTATTAAGTCTGATGATAGGCTAAAAACCAGTTCATTTGGTCTGCGAGGTATGCAAGAGCGTGCCACTGTATTGCACGGTACCTTTAGGATATCTAAACCAGCTGACACTAAGCAAGGCACCATGATTACTGTGAAGTTACCTATTTAGTCCTTATTCTGTCTTTCTCTTCCATTTTCTAACAAATGACCTAGTTGTTCTCTTATGCGAGTTCATGCCCAACATCGCATTTCTTTATCTATCTGTGTTTCATAAACTTGGCATACAGATTGCAAATATCTATTCAAGTAGTAAAAAAACTGTAGGAAAACGGCAATAACTGATGAAATTTCAAACAGTGGTGTCGAAAAAATTACAGTAAAACAAAACTTAGATAGCAGTAAAAAATGACTACATAATTTTAAGAATAAGAATAGAAAGTAAAGGGTTTGATATGCTAAGTATTAATAAGATTAAAGTGATTATTGTCGATGACCATGCAATTTTAAGGTCTGGCATCAACCAGATATTGTCTTCAACCGAGGATATAGAAGTAATCGGCGAAGCGGCTAACGGTGCTGAAGCGATTAAGCTCTCACGTCAGCTGAATGCGGACGTGATGTTATTAGATATTTCAATGCCAGATCGTAGTGGCATGGAAGTGTTGAAATACATAAAAAGCGATAATAGTCATATTTCTGTGTTAATGCTCTCTATGCATATGGAAGAACAATATGCCGTACGCGCACTTAAATCTGGTGCTTCAGGCTATTTATGCAAACAAAGTGCATCATCAGATATCTTAAAAGCAATTCGTACCGTTGCCAAAGGTAAAAAATATATTACGCCAGAAGTGGCGGAAATTTTGGCAGACCAAGTGGATATGAATAAACCACAAGCCCCACATGAAACATTATCTGATCGTGAATTTCAAACCATGGTCATGATTTCTTCAGGTTTATCGGTCAGTGAAATTGCTGATCAGTTGTCATTATCAGTGAAAACGGTCAGCATGTATCGCACGCGTTTATTAGAAAAAATGCATTTACGTCATAATGCCGAATTGACGCATTACGCTATACGAAATAACTTGGTTGATTAATTTTCGTTCGATTTAAGCGTTAAGTATTTGGTTTTTTCGCCTCAGTTCGCTACATTTTTGCATTCTTAATCGATTTTTCCTTCATTTTTAATAAGCCATTCCTCAACGAAATAGCAAGATTTAAGCTATTTTCACCTCTGTATTACCTAATTATCCTCTGCATTTTTTGACTATCATAGTGATATTCAATTTTTAAAGTTGAATATTATTTCAGTATTCAATTTTCTTGCTAAGCCTTATCAATATTAGCTTGGCAAAGGGTTTCAACATGCATGAATGTCATGAATGATGCCAATTTTTATATGAGCAAAGGAGCATGTTCCTAAAGAATTAAAAATTACTGCCGACACAGTTCTCATCGGGCTACTTATTCGGTAAGAATCGAATGATAAGTTCTAAGCGAGTCAAAAGTTAGTGCGTTCGAATTTTAATGCTAACCCTAAACTTTCTGAAAAGCTTACCGATAATAGTTTAACTGCAACGCAATTCAAACTTAATTGCAGCGCTTAAGCAGTAGTTTGTTATTGAATTTAACTTATTTAGGAGATTTATCATGGCTTCAGTTATTAACACCAATGTAGCATCATTAAACACACAACGTAGCTTGTCTAGCTCACAAGCTGGTTTGAATCAAGCGATTCAACGTTTGTCATCTGGTATGCGTATTAACAGCGCTAAAGATGACGCTGCTGGCTTATCTATCGCTTCACGTATGGATTCACAAATTCGTGGTCAACAAGTGGC
>CAYXHH010000001.1:12118-24867 GCA_964464725.1 uncultured Methylotenera sp.
CAAATTGACCAAGCATTAGCTCAAGTGAACACTGCACGTGCAAACCTAGGTGCAACACAAAACCGCTTTACTTCAGTAGTCAGCAACTTGCAAAACTCTGTAGAAAACTTATCTGCATCTAAATCACGCATTATGGATGCTGACTTCGCTGCAGAAACCGCTAACTTAACACGTGGCCAAATCTTGCAACAAGCTGGTACAGCCATGTTAGCGCAAGCTAACTCATTACCAAACGGTGTATTAGCTCTATTAAGAGGTTAATACTCAGTAAAGTAATTTGGACTAACTTCCACAGGGTTGATTTAGCCCTGTGGATTTTTGACAAGGAGTTTAAACATGTTTAACTCAAGTATAGATGCAGTTGGTGGTATTAATAAAGCGGCTAGCGCACATAAAACTGCAGCTGGCCAAATTGCGTTAGTGGCTTCATCAGAGCCAAAACCAATCAGTCTTGAGAAGGCTCAGGTTGAAAAAGAAGAGTTGGTAGGTGCAGTTAAAAAGCTCAATGAGCATGTAGCGCCAGCATTGCAAACTATAGAATTTTCATTGGATCAAGAATCCAAGCGGATGATTGTGAAAGTTGTAGATACTGAAACACGTAAAGTGCTGAGGCAAATACCTAATGAAGAAGTGGTGGCAATGTCTAAAACACTAGATAAATTGCAAGGTTTGGTCATCAGACAAACAGCTTAACTTTAGCCTTAAAACGGTTTGAAAATGGTTTAGAGGAAAATGAAATGATTACATCGCCAGGTATCGGGTCTGGGTTAGACGTGAATGCAATCGTCACCGGCTTAATGAATGTTGAGAGACAGCCATTAACCATTTTGGCAAGAAAGAAGTCTGCATTTCAAACCCAAGTTTCTGCCTATGGCACATTAAAAAGCGCACTATCTACTTTTCAAACTTCAGTGAGCGCGCTATCTAGCCCTGCAAAATTTAATGTGCAAAATGCCATTTCAGGCAATGCAGATGTGTTTACTGCCACTTCCAATGGATCAGCTGCTGTTTCAAACTATGCCATCACTGTGAATCAATTAGCACAGCAACAAAAGCTTGGTTCAGCAGGGTTTGCCAATATTTCTGACCCTGTGGGCACTGGTACACTTACTATATCATTTGGTACTTTTACACCTGCGGTTGTTACACCGCCTACGCCAAGCGCATTTACGCCAAACCCAAATAAAAGCAATATTAATGTGACGATTAATAGCTCAAATAATAGCTTGGCAGGCCTTAGGGATGCGATTAATGCTCAGAATGCAAGTGTTTCAGCCAGTATAGTCAATGATGGCACGACAAATCGTTTAGTAATTACTTCAAAGGATACTGGTGAAGTCAATAGCTTAAGAATTACGACAGTAGATGATGATACAAATAATACTGATGCGGCTGGATTATCTAGATTTGCATATGACCCAACCGCCACAGCTGGCAGTGGTAAAAATCTTAACGTACTACAAGATGCAAAAAATGCGCTTTTAAATATTGACGGTATTTCAGTAGTTAAGTCTAGCAATACTGTGACTGACGCAATTGAAGGCGTGACACTGAATTTACTTAAAACCAGCAATAATGTGAGCGTTAATCTAGGTATTTCTACCAATCAAGACAAAATAAAAGAATCGGTAACAGCTTTTGTAGATGCCTACAATAAGCTAGATACTACCATTCGAAATTTAACAAAATTCGGTGGTGAGGGCGGTTCTAATGGTGCCCTTTTGGGTGATGCAACTGCAAGGGCGATCACTAACCAAATTAAAGGCGTTTTATCTAAAAGCATAGATGGAAATGGTGCATTAAGTACTTTAAATCAAATAGGTGTTTCATTTCAGCGTGATGGTAAATTAGCCTTAGATTCAGCAAAACTTAACACGGCTATTAGTACAAATGTGAAAGATATTGCTGCATTATTTGCGCCCTCTGCAAAAGCCACTGACCCATTAATTACTTTTTCCAGTAGTACCAGCAAAACACAAGCTGGTACCTATGCCGTCACTGTAAGTCAACTTGGCTCGAATTTGGTGAATGCGACCGGCACAATTAATGGTGCTGCAGCTGTAGGCAGTAGCACCAATTTAGTCGGCGCTGTTGGCAACGCGAGTGAAGGCTTAAGCTTGAAAGTTAATGGTGGTAGTTTAGGTGCGCGTGGCACAGTGACTTACTCAGTAGGTTATGCCGCTCAACTTGATGCAGTACTCACCAATCTCTTAAGTGCAGATGGTCTACTGACGGCTAGAACCAATGGAATCAATACATCCATTAAACGTGTAGATGAACAATCAGCAAAAATTAGCGATCGTTTGGTTACCATTGAAGCGCGCTATCGTGCGCAATACACAAGGTTAGATACCTTAATGTCCAGCTTGTCATCTACTAGTAGTTTCTTAACGCAACAACTTAAGTCATTAAGTGCAAATAGTGATTCATAAATAATAAAAGGATACCCATATGTTTGGATTAAATAAAAGTGGAGCTAACGTTTACTCTCAAATGAGTATGGAGACTGGTGTGTTGGCGGCGAGTCCAAACAAGCTCACCATCATGTTATATGAGGGTGCAATTACTGCTTGCCGAAGTGCGATTGAGTATATGAAAAATAAGGATATACAACATAAAGGTGAAATGCTTTCAAAAGCGATTTTAATTATTGAGAGTGGTTTAAGACTTAGCCTAGATAAAAAAGCAGGTGGAGAAATTGCTGTAAGTCTGGATAATCTCTATGCCTATATGAGTCACCGCCTGACTGTTGCCAATATTCGCAATCAACCAGAAATGGTGGATGAAGTGATCAAGCTACTGACGGAATTAAAAGGAGCTTGGGAAGCGATTGGTGAAGACCAAATCAAACCAACAACGATTAATGAAGTGACTAAGCCTTTGCTATCCAATCAGAATCCATTGGCTCTCAATAAACATATTGCAAATTACGCTGGAGCATAGACGCATGGCTTATCAAAATACAATTCATATTTATGAGGCAATTGAGTCGTTAAGTAATCAGATGCTAGCGGCGGCAAAAGAGTCGGATTGGGACCAACTTGTTGAACTAGAAAAAAGTTGTGCACAGCACGTACAACAACTCAAGTTATATCAGAATGTTTTGCCGCTCTCAAAAGATTTACAAGCGCAAAAGAAATCCAGCATAGAGCGAATTTTAGCGAATGATAGTCAAATCCGTGATTTAGTCTCGCCTGAAATGGCAACGCTGAGTGCCTTAATAAAAAGTTCGCAAAACGGTAAAAAGTTATCTAGCAAATACGGCGAATAACTTAACCCGTCAACACAAAAAATAAGTTTTCCAGATATGATAGGCGTCACCCCAGTATCAAAAATCTCACCAATATTGGCTGTAGATCCTGTTGCGACGCTAGTTCAATCTTTAGATGACCGCACCCAGCAGTTTGTCACAGGTAAAGAATATCAAGCCCAAGTATTATCTAAGCTAGAAGATGGTCAATATGCAGTAAAACTTAAATTAGATGCTGATGGCAAAGACGCATTAATTAAAATGGATTTAGGTAAATCTGATACAGGCTTAACAAAGCCAGGTCAGGCACTTTTATTGCGCTACTTGCACAGTAGTCCAACTCCCACATTTCTTTCATTATCAACGGCAAGTCAGAGTGCAGCCAGTGCAGCCGACATTAGCCCAACAGCCAAATTGATAGGCAATATACTAAGTCAAGCAAACGAAAATGGTGTGACCAAACGTTATGAGGCAAGTGCAATCGTGACACAAGCACCGCATAATGCACAAACACTTGCGCATGACTTACATCATGCAATCAAAACAAGTGGGTTATTTTATGAATCACATTTACATGATTTAGTAAATAATAATCATACACTTACGGCAATTAGGCAAGAGCCTCAGAACCAGGCAAATCCACAGCTAACCAATTTAGTGTCTCAACAACTGACGATTTTAGAAAATCAACAGATTTCATGGCAAGGTCAAGTTTGGCCTAACCAAACGATGGATTTAGATATTTATTTTAATCATCATGCAGATGAAACCAATCAACAGCAAAAGCATGCGCGGCAAGATGCAGGCGAAGACAGACCAATTGTGAGTAAAATGTCGCTAGATTTACCAAACTTAGGTAAGGTTAAGGCCACCTTAACTCTTTCTGAAGGTCGAATGAGAATCGGCTTTTTAACAGAGCAGAGTTCGACATTGCGTTTATTGAAAGGCGAATTGCAAGTATTAGCCAAGTCAATAGAAAAGAACGGTCAACAACTTGACGCGCTTACAGTTTCACCGCATGAATAAGTCAAATAACATTTTAAATACATTGCCTAATGATCATCAGCAGGCAGTCGCGATTACATACGAAGCTGGTACATATGCGCCTAAAGTCGTCGCAAAAGGTAAGGGTATCATCGCGGAACAAATTATTGCTAAAGCCAAAGAGCACAAAGTATTTGTACATGAATCTAAAGAGCTGGTCGGGTTATTGATGCAAGTGGATTTAGATGACCATATACCACCTGAACTTTATTTGGCAATAGCAGAAATTTTAGCGTGGTTATACCGATTAGAAAGCAATAACGAACTAGTGACTGAATTAAAAACTTAAACCACAGTTTTTGAGTCTTGATGCGTACGTTGCCATGTAAGTTGTAATACTTTTGCATCAACACTAGCCCGGTGGCGCTGAATATTAAGTTCTTCTTGAATCTTGCTTTTAGTGTTATGCCAAGTCGCTTCTTGTTCAGGCGTAAGTACGTTTCGCAAGTCTTCTAATTTAAAACGTTGTCGAATTTTCGCGCTCTCAAATAAAAGCGAAATCCAAGTGAAATCATGCATCCAGCCATCACTATAAACAGTTTTATTTTGTAATTGCTCATTCAGCATTTGTGCGACTAACTTTGCTGATTTACCATGCTTGATTAAACAGTCTCTACTAATAAAATGCATGCGTTCTGCTTCGCTATCCCAATGATGCCAATCATCCTCTGGCTTAATGAGAGAACACCACGTATTGAGAGATTCATCGATGAATCCTACTTCAATGGGGTAACTATTTTTACCAAAACCTGAAGCTTCAATATCTAGAATAATAGGCGGATTCATGAGAGGGGATTTTGTTAAAGCTAAGTTTTGATTTTAATGAATTGGAATTATTGTAAATGATTCTAATATTAAAACGGTTCTAAATTTGCATATTCATAATATCTTGGTAGGCAGAAACTAATTTATTACGTACTTGCACGGTAGCTTGAAAAGAAATGCTCGCTTTCTGACCAGCAATCATGACATCTGACAGGCTTACGCTGTCATCCCCCATGGCAAAGTTTTTCCCCAAGGTTTCTGCGTTAACTTGCATTTGATTCACTTGATCAAGCGAAGCTTTTAGTGCATCAGAGAAGTTGACTTTTGAACTGTTACTATTGCTAGAGATGCTAGGTGATGTGCCTATGCCCTGCGTAGGGTCGTTACTAGGGCGTTGCGCCGCAGCTTTTAGCTGTGCAAGCATAGATTCTATTCTGCTCGAATCAATCCCTCCAGTTTTCATTGACCTATCTCCATCAATAATCAGTTAACAATAATGACTTCATCACATGTAGCAGCAAGATATTTTGCTTGCCAATTTTTACATGTGACTAATTTATCACTCAACGTATATAACTAGCGTTCAAATAAGCTAACGAAAATTGCTTTATTCCTAAATTTGAAAATCATGGCAATGCGCATAATAGTCTCTAATCAGTAAACCGCTTTTATAGCGTTGAACATACAGTTTTATATAACGGGGGCACGATGGGCTCAGATTCACAAATTGGTAATAAATTAATGTTAATGGCTGGCGTTGCAGCCGTGATTGCATTGATGACAGTGTTTTGGTTGTGGAGTCAACAACCAGATTATCGAGTGTTATATTCAAATTACTCTGATAAAGATGGTGGCGCTATCGTTGCCGCACTAGAGAAAATGAATATTCCTTATAAGTTCTCTGATAGTGGTAATGCGATTCTAGTGCCTGCGGCACAAGTCCATCAAGCCCGCTTAAAGTTAGCCTCAGATGGCTTGCCTAAAGGTGGAAATATCGGTTTTGAGCTGTTAGAAAATCAAAAATTTGGCGTGTCTCAGTTTGTAGAGCAAGTGAATTTTCAACGTGCATTAGAAGGTGAGCTAGAACGCAGTATTCAAGCAATAGGTGCAGTAGAAGTGGCCAGAATTCATTTGGCTATTCCTAAAGCTTCCGTGTTTGTGCGTGATCAACAAAAACCGACTGCATCCGTGTTACTTAATTTGCGAGCAGGACGTAATTTAGACGCTCAGCAGGTTGGTGCCATTGTGCATTTAGTGGCAAGCAGTGTGCCAGATTTGCCAGCAGGCAATGTGACTGTGGTTGATCAGAATGGCAATTTACTTTCAGATACGTCCAAGAAAACTGGTGCTAATAATTTAGATCCTTCACAGCTTAAGTATGTTGATGAAATTCAACAAGGCATTGCAAAGCGTGTTGAATCAATCATTACCCCTATCGTTGGCGCTAAAAATGTACGTGCTGAAGCGAGTGCAGAAATCGATTTTTCTAGCATAGAGCAAGCTGCAGAAACTTACAAACCTAATCAAAAACCTGATGATGCCGTGGTGAGGAGTATGCAAAGCAATGAATCTACTTCGAATAACGGCAGTAATGAGGCTAGCGGTGTACCAGGTGCACTCTCTAACCAACCACCAGCCAATGCAACAGCACCCATAAACACTAATGCAGATGCAAACACAGTTGCTGCTGACAATGCAGCGATTGCTCCAGTATTTAATCAAAGAAATACCACAACCAATTATGAAGTCGACAAAACAGTTAAGTATGTTCAACAGGCGATGGGTGGTATCAAGCGCTTAAATGTCGCAGTCGTAGTGAACAATATGCCTGTGATAGACAAAGCTGGAAAAGTGACATATCGACCTTTAACAGCGGCTGAAAAACAACAAATTAATGATTTAGCTATGCAGGCAATGGGCTTTAATAAAGAACGTGGTGATTCGCTCACGGTTGTGAATAGTTCATTTGCCAGTGAACCTGTAGAAGTTGTGCCAGAAGTTCCTATGTGGAAAAAACCAGAAACCATTGAGTATGGCAAAGACGCACTTCGCTTTATTGTGGGTATTGTTGTATTGATGATTCTATATAAACGCGCATTAAAGCCGATACTAAATAAATTAATGACGGCGACACCAAAAATGATTGAAGCACCAGCAAATGAAGAAGCTGAAGTGAAAGCTGAAGGTGAACCTGCAATGATTACTGCATCAGCTTCTCAGCAAAACTTAGGTGCGGTGCGACAAATGGCAAAGGATAACCCACGGATGGTTGCTAACGTGGTTTCTACATGGACAAACGGATAGTAAACAAAGAGCAGAATTATGAGTGATGATGGTGTAATGCGCAGTGCAATATTGATGCTGGCCTTAGGCGAGGATGAAGCTGCAGAGGTCATGAAATATCTGAGCCCTAAAGAAGTACAGAAACTTGGTGCAGCAATGGCAACATTGAAGTCTGTTGCAAATGAGCAAGTTGAAACGGTTGTGTCTGAATTTTTAACTGAAGCAGAACAAAGTAGCGGCTTTGGATTAGATTCTGATGAGTATATTCGTTCTGTACTTACAAAAGCGCTGGGTGAGGATAAAGCTTCAAATTTATTAAACCGCATTTTACAGACAAGAGATGCAGGCGGTATCGAAAGCTTGAAGTGGATGGATGCACCAACAGTTGCAGAATTTATCAAAAATGAACATCCGCAAATTATCGCTACTATTCTTGTGCATCTTGAGCCTGATCAAGCTTCAGCAGTGATAGGTCAATTTACTGATCGCTTGCGCCAAGATGTCATGCTACGAATTGCGACATTGGATGGCGTGAAGCCAATAGCACTTCGTGAACTTAACGATGTGATGACTAAATTATTGACTGGAAACGAAAATATCAAAAAGCAAACCATGGGTGGTTTGAAAGTGGCTGCAGAAATCATGAATTTTATGAGTGGTGACAACGAAGCCAGCGTGATGGAAGGCTTGAAAAGTTACGATGAAGATATGGCTCAAAAAATCATGGATCAAATGTTTGTATTCGACAACATTTTAGATCTTGATGATAAGGGCATACAGGTCATGCTGAAAGAAGTGCAATCTGAAATGTTGATTGTTGCACTTAAGGGCACCACGCAAGAAATGAAAGACAAAATATTTAAAAATATGTCTTCTCGTGCAGCAGAAATGATGAAAGAAGATTTGGAATCAAAAGGACCAGTCAAACTTTCAGAAGTAGAAGCACAGCAAAAAGCAATATTACAAATCGTGCGCAGGTTAGCCGATGAAGGGCAAATTATGCTCGCAGGCAAAGGCGACGATGATCAATATGTTTAGGAGTATGAATAATGCGTAATGTTGCTAATAATGAAGCTAGCAAACCAAAAGACCAACAAACTGCTTATGAGCGTTGGGAAATGTCGCATTTTGAAGAGAGTGAACTGAGTATTGGTGGAGCAAAAACCAGGCAGAGAGAAGGTCTGGCTGAGGCTAAGGAACTTTCTAAAATATTAGAAACTGCGCGTCAAGAAGCCTACAACAAAGGCATGCAAGAAGGGTTTTCAGTTGGGATGGCAAAAGCAAGACAAGAAGCGATTTTAGAAAAGCAGAACTTTACAAACTTAATGCAGAATTTTAAACATGCGCTAGAGCAAGCAGATGAGCAGATAGCAGAAGATGTCTTATCACTGGCGCTTGATATTGCTAAATCCATGCTCAAAGCCAAGTTAAACGTTGACCCTGCTGCAGTGTTACCCATAGTCATAGATGCGATTCACTACCTGCCTTATGTGCAAAAGCCAGCCAGAATTTTGGTGCATCATGATGACGCTCAGATGATACGTGAGTATCTAGGTGATGAGATTTCAAGTCAACATTGGCAGATTCAAGAAGACAGTAGTATAGAGCGGGGCGGTTGTTTAGTGGAAACAGGAGCTAATCAAATTGATGCAAGTAATGAAGTACGTTGGAAAAGAATCAGTGAAGCACTCGCACAAAATAACCATTGGTTACTGCCATGAGTCAGATTGAAGCTGGTAATCAAAATATTCATCAGGCGCGCTGGCAAGACCATATTCGCGATTGCAAAGAGATTCTCAGGATTGTGGAACCAGTGGAAATTGCTGGGCGTATTACCAAGTTAACTGGATTAGTCATGGTGGCAGTCGGTATTAAACTCCCAATTGGTGCTGCATGCTATGTGCCGTTAACAGAGGGTAGACGCGTAGAAGCAGAAGTTGTTGGTTTTGATGGTGACAGCTTGTTATTAATGCCACAAAGTAGTGTAGATGGTGTCGTACCCGGTGCAAAAGTATTTGCCTTAGAAGTCGCAGAGGCACTACCTAAGCCACATCATAGTCGACCACCCAGAAGAAGAGGTACTGATATCACAAGGCATTTACCTGTTGGCGATGTGTTGTTGGGTCGCGTAGTTGATGCAGCAGGCAACCCGCTAGATGAGTTGGGCAGGATTGAGTCTTCAGAAAAAGCGCCATTAAACGCCAGACCGATGAATCCGCTGATGCGGGCGCCAATAGAAGAAGTTTTAGATGTAGGGGTGCGTGCGATAAACAGCATGCTCACTGTAGGACGTGGTCAGCGTATGGGCTTGTTTGCGGGTTCCGGTGTTGGTAAAAGCGTATTGCTTGGCATGATGGCACGTTACACAACGGCCGATGTGATTGTAGTAGGCCTGATTGGTGAGAGAGGTCGTGAGGTTAAAGAGTTTATCGAGCAGATTTTAGGTCCTGAAGGTCTTGCACGTTCGGTCGTGGTGGCTGCACCAGCAGATGCTCCCGCATTAATGCGTTTGCAAGGTGCTAACTATGCAACGACGATTGCAGAGAATTTTCGTAATCAAGGCAAAAATGTATTGTTGATTATGGATTCTTTAACTCGTTTTGCCATGGCACAGCGCGAAATCGCACTTGCAATCGGCGAACCACCTGCCACTAAAGGTTATCCTCCTTCAGTATTTGCTAAATTACCAGCTTTAGTAGAGCGTGTGGGAAATGGTAAACCTGGTGAAGGGTCGATTACTGCTTTTTATACCGTACTCACAGAAGGCGACGATCAACAGGATCCAATAGCTGATTCTGCACGTGCAATTTTAGATGGTCATATCGTGTTAAGTCGTAGTTTGGCTGAGAGTGGGCATTACCCTGCTATTGATATTGAACAATCCATTAGTCGTGCGATGCATAACATTACGAGCCATGATCATCAAAAGTTAGCGCGTAAGCTCAAACAACTCAACTCTAGGTATATGCGAAGTATTGATTTAATTAACGTTGGCGCATATGAGGCTGGTAGCGATACGGTGCTTGATATTGCAATTGCCAAGCATGAAGCGATAGAGGCATTTTTACAACAAGATATCTCTGAGCGCGCAGATGTAAACGACAGTATTCAATATTTAGCACACTTATTAGACGAACAAAAACCTAACTAAATAATTTTCTAAAGGTAAATGATTTATGCGTTCCAGCGGAGTTGTTAAAGCACTAAAAGAAATCGCTGCTAAAGAGGTTGATTTGGCTGCAGAAGCTTTAAGCAAAGCAATGAAAGTAGTTGAGGAAGCCGAGAGTAAACATCACATGCTACTACAGTACCGAGAGGATTATCTTAATAATCAAAATGCTTTGATGGAGTCTGGTATGGGTGCTGAAGTCTATCGAAACTTTCAGAAATTTTTCAATAAGTTAGATAGCGCTGTGAGCGCGCAAGCTGAGGCACTTGAGTTTGCGAAAAGACAAGCACAAAAACAACGTGAGCTATGGCAAGAGTCACAACGCAAGAAACTCTCTTATGACGTGCTGGCAAAACGCTCTGATCATCGTCAACAAAAAGTGCAATTGAAGAAAGATCAACACATGATGGATGAGTTTGCAATGCGCGTGGCTAGACCAAGGCATACATAGCAACTTAGGCTGTACCGCTAACGAATTTAATTCAGGAGTTTTATCACTATGCAAAACTTAACCTTACCAACATCGCAAGTATTGGCGCTAGGCGCAACTTTCAATGCGATAGATTCCGTCAAAAGTACTGCTAACAACAATACTTCTGCTGAGCCTAATAACTCTTTTGAAATGATGCTTAAAAAGCAAGTTAAAGCGCAAAAAGAAACTGTGCAAGATAAAACAACTCAGCAACACGCAGCGCATAAAAATTCAAATAAAAAAGCCATTGTTGATGAGAAGAAATCCCAACTTAACACAGAGCAAGCTGACAAAAATAATCAAGATGCAGTACAAGTTGAACAGGGTGATGATGAGTTGGATAACAATATTTCAATTTCGCAAATGCTAGCAGATGCTAAAGCCTTACTGCTAGATAGCAAAAAAGAAGAATTAAGTAGTAATGGAGCAGTTAACAATCAAGACGAATCTGTAACAAGCACGCTTATTGCCATCCCACCAAATAGCGCTGCTACACCTATTATTCAAAATGTTAACTTAAGTACTACTTCGGTCGAAGAATCCCGCTTTGAATCAAATAACTCTCAACTAAAAACATCGTTTTTGCCACAAGTTACTGAGAGTAAGGGTAAAAATGTATCGACAAAAGGTTTATCAGAAGAGAAGCTAGACTTAGTAGATGGCAATAATCTGTCTCAAGAGCGCTTGCAATGGGCATCTGTGAGCGCATCAAAATCTGATCAAAACGCTAAGCTAAGTAATGAATTAGTTAACAGTAAAGTAATAGATGGTAGTCAATTCCAAGAAACTTTAAACAATCTAAATATGATCACGCATCAACCTCAACAAACTAAGGAAAGTAACGCAATATTATCAACACAATCTATGGCTAGCAGCAATCAAATTCATGCTTATCCTGGAAAAACAGGATGGGATCAAGCAATTAGCCAAAAAATTGTATGGATGGTGGGTGCTGCTGAACAAACTGCAACACTCTCATTAAATCCTCCTGAATTAGGCCCATTGCAAGTAGTGATTAATGTGCAGAATGATAAAGCAGACACTACTTTTATTTCAAACAATGCTGAAGTAAGACAAGCTTTGCAGGATGGTATGGCTAATTTACGTGAAAAAATGGCGGAATCAGGTATTCAATTGGGACAAGCAAATGTGAATTCTGGTGGACGTCCGCAGCAGGAGTTTCAATCTTCAGATGTTAATCAACAGACATCAAAACAAATTGAAAATGGAGCTGATTTATCAACACCTGCAACAGCTCAAACAGCTAGGATTAGTCACATCAATAAAGGCTTAGTTGATACATTTGCCTAAGGCAAATAAATGAGTATTAGATTTTTCAGTTTGGCACACAAGTTGCAATCTAATCACCTATGGTGTTTTTAAGTATTAATTCTTTCTTATATTACAGAGTTACAATTTAAGTATTAAATAAAAAATACCGTTAATAAATAACATCTTATCTTATTTTTAATTGTTTCTTGGGTGATGTTTTAATTTTTTTTGAGGTATTTATTAATGGCTAATTTCGTCAAAAAAGTCAAATTATCAACACTTGCTGTGATGTTTTTATCAGTGTTGCCTGCAAGTCATGCATATGCTGCTGACTCTTATGAGCACTTAACTTTGAATGATGCCGTGCGTATTGCATTAGAAAACAACGTACAGCAACGAATTTCACTGCAAGCAGCTGCGATTGCAGAGTCGCAATATCAGGAGGCGCTATCAGCACATTGGCCAACTATTAATTTGCAAGCAAGTGCCATGCG
>CAYXHH010000001.1:24967-26652 GCA_964464725.1 uncultured Methylotenera sp.
AGAGATACTGCCACCGCAACTTTGCAAATGATGTTGCCTTTATACACAGGTGGCAAAATTACCAGCATTGTCAATCAAGCAAGTCTGGGTAAAGAAATTGCACAAGAAGAGTATAAACGCTCCTCATTACAAATCGTGCGCGATGTAAAGCGCTATTACTACGCTGTTAAGTTAACACAAGGATTAACTGCGCTTGCCCATGACACAGTGGAGACATTGCAAACGACGCGTGATTTAACTAAAAGCATGTATGAAGGCGGCTCTAGTACGATTAATAAGCTTGACTACTTAAAAACAGAAATGGCAGTCAATTATGCAAAATCACTGGAAACAGAGTTTGCCGCCAAAGAAAAATCAGCGACTGCAGCATTGGTACATGCGATGGGAGTACCCTGGAATTCATCTGTAAAACTTGCCGATGATGATTTTCCTAAAACCAATAGCCAACCTGCATTAGAGCACTTAATATCTCAAGCCCAGCAATTTAATCCTGACATGGGCATTATCAAACTTGCTGTGAAAGTGGCTGATGAACGCATTAATGAAGCTAAGAGTGCTTATTATCCACAAGTTGCATTTACAAGTAATGTAAGGCGCATAGAAAATTCATACGATGGTGGACTGGTGAATGATGACAATAGAAACTCATGGACCATTGGCGTGGTGATGAATATGCCAATTTATGATTTCGGCAAGACGAGTAATCATGTCAATACTGCAAAATTACAGCGAAACAAAATGGGTGAAACGCAACTACTTGTTGAGCAAGGATTAGCAGCACAAATCAAAAATTTATTTATTAATTTAGACGCAGCTAGTCAGCAAATCAATCTGGCTGAAAAAACGGTTACATTTTCCCGCGACTATGAGCGTTTAACGAATCAGGCTTACCAAATTGGAGCCAGCAAACCAGAAGATATGATACAGGCGAGTATCTATAACGCTGTCGTTGAAGGGGGCTATTTAAGAGCCCAGCACGATAGCGCTAATAGCATGGCTGAAATTGAGTATTTTATTGGGTCTCAATTAAATTAAAATTGGATTAGTTTAATGGAAGTTTTTATCAAATCTTTTTTTTATTGTTGGGTGTTTTTTTGCCTGACGATAACATCTGCACAAGCGGAGCCTTATCGCTTAATTGCTGGAAGTTCTGCACTTGGCTTTAGAGAAAATGATAAGCAAAACGTTAATGTAGGTTTTAATCGGGTATTTAATGAGCTACTTTCATCGGAAAATGTGAAGTGTGAATTTAAAAGCCTAGAAACTTCTGAAGAGTTATATGCCGCCATTCAAAGCAAACAAGTAAACGCATTTTTTGGTAGTCCTGTAGAGTTTTTAAAATCAGAGCAACATTTCCTATCCCAACCAATTGCAAGTGGAATATTTGTAGGGAATCTAAAATCTAAAATTTATTTAGTGGTTAGAAAAGACAGCGAGATCAACGAACTGAGTCAATTGAAGGGCAAGAAATTATCCAGTCAAAAGTGGATATCAGGGGATATGGGCGGCGTCTTTCTTGAGACTGTTCTTTTAGAAAATAAGCTGGAATTACCAAATAAGTTTTTCTCAGAAATTCAAATGGCAGAAACCTCCAATAGGGCATTAGTCGATGTATTTTTCAAAAAAGCCGATGCGGCACTTATCAGTCAGAATCAGTTTGAGATTGCAGCTGAGTTGAATCCACA
>CAYXHH010000001.1:26752-38953 GCA_964464725.1 uncultured Methylotenera sp.
GCAGCTGAGCTTAATCCTCAGTTAAGCAAGCAATTAATTGCAATAGAAACCTCACCTGAGTATATAACTAATTTATTGGCTGTGAGGAAAGATATCGAAGGGCCAATGACTAAGCATGACTTTGAAGCCAGTGCAATGAAGCTAGGTAGTGCTATAAGTAGTAAAAAAATGTTGAAGAACTATAACTTTGGGTCTCTAAGTAAAATAAAACTTGAAGATCTCAATAGTGTGAGTGATTTAATCAATAGCCTTGGCAAAAATAAGGGTGGGTTAAATGATTAAGTCATGGTTTTCGGGTATTTTTGGTTTCTTTTTCACTAGAGCCGCCGCAGCGATTATTACTTTTGCCATCATTATTGTATTGGTTCTACTTCCATTCTTTAAAAGCCAGCTATTGCAGATGGTGGAAAGCCAAGGTCAAACCTTCTCAAATAGCACTATCGCAGCAATTACAACAAATCTATATACGGAATCTTACGGTGAAGTGATTGAGTACCTGAATAAAGTGTTGAAGGATACAGACAATATATTATTTGTGGTAATTACAAAAAATAACGGCGAAGATATCGTAATTACTAAGGATGAGTGGCATTTAGCGAATAAATTATTTACACGTGAAAACCTAAGTCTAGGTCCAAATAATAATGCTTTGCATTTTGAGGTTAATCCTCTTACCAAACACCCAAGCTTTATGTATCACCAAAGCATCGATATTGGTGGTGCTCCATGGGGCATGTTAACCGTGGGTATGAGCGACAAACAATATCAATATATCAAAAATAGATATACGTTGATTATTGGTACTGTATCGGCTCTTTTAGTTGGAATGCTGATTTTAATTTTTTACAGAAACTCTAGAAAAATTAGAGGAGAAATTGCCAACTTAACACAAACAGGTTTACAACTTCAAACTGGGAATTTGGCAGCAAGAGCATCAGAAGATGGTGCTGGCGAAATCGGTACCTTATCAAAAGCCATCAACACCATGGCAACTAATCTCGAAAAACAAACCAATAAAACAAAACAATTGGCTCAAATTGTAGAGCAAACCAACGACGCTTTTATATTGTTTGATTCATCCTTAAACATCGTATTTGTGAATGATGCGATATTGGCGGTGACAGGCTATCCAACCAAGCATTTTATGGGGATGTCATTGATTACATTTACTAGTTTACTCAATTTAAATCTAGAAGAAATGCTACATGAGTTTGACTGGATTAGTACAAATCATCAACATTCCCCAACCAGGGATATCGTGATAGTCAAGCGTGATATGTCAAAAGTTGATATTGAAATTCGATTAGAATCAATAGGAAATGGTGTTGGAAACGAAAACAATTTTTTAGCAGTTTTATCCAATATTACATCGCGTAAGCATATGGAAAAAGAACTGCATCAACTTGCTTTTTATGACAAGCTGACTGATTTACCTAATCGTCGTAAGTTTATCGATCATTTGAAACAGACGATTAAATCCTATAAGCGAAATAAAAAATCGTTTGCCTTGTTTTTTATGGATTTAGATAACTTCAAATTCATTAACGATACTCTAGGGCATGAGGCAGGTGATGAGTTTTTGGTGCAAGTTGGCAATCGGCTGAAAGAAATATTTAGAAGTAATGACTTAGTTGCCCGACTTGGTGGTGATGAATTTACTGTGCTGGTGGAAGATATTAAATTTGAAGGTCGCGAAGATGTAAGTTATTTAGCAGAAAAGATGCTAAGGGAGCTTGCTTCTAAGCCCATTTACATTAGTGGGAGACCATTACAAATCAGTACTAGCCTTGGTATTGCGACATACCCAGAAAATGGACAGGATGGTGACACGCTCATTAAACATGCAGACATAGCTATGTACTCAGCAAAAAAAGCGGGTAAGAATAGACATGCATTTTTCTCAGACAGAATGAATGAGCTTCTCAGCAAAAGATTAGAAATTGAGAATGATTTAAAAGCAGCAATTGAGACTAATCAAATAGAATTTTACTATCAGCCAATTATTAATCTAGCCAACAATCAATTGGTGGGTGCAGAAGCGCTAGTGAGATGGAGCCATCCACAAAAAGGATATATCTCACCTGCAGAGTTTATTCCAGTTGCCGAATCTTCAGACCTCATTATCACTTTAAGTGACTATCTGTTAAATATTGCTTTTAAGCAGGCACATGAATGGCAGTCAAAGGTTTTTACCCCTCATATGTCGGTCAATATTTCAGTGCGACAATTCGAAAAGCCCAATTTTATTGATCGCTTAGTGTATTTCTTAGAAGCTTACCAGCTTGATGCTAACAAGATTCAGCTCGAATTCACTGAAAGTGTGATGTTGGACTCGACTAAAGAAACGATACTTAAATTTGAAGAACTAAAAAAAATAGGCTTTAAAATCGCCATTGATGATTTTGGCACTGGATATTCATCGTTAGGCTATATTCATAAACTACCAATAGATGTGATTAAGATCGATCGATCATTTGTGAGTGGTATGCTAACGAATAAAAAAACCAATTCAATTGTGGCGGCCATTGCTAAGCTTTCTAATGCGTTAGAGATTAAAATTGTGGCCGAAGGTATTGAGTTAGAGTCAGAAGCCAACAAACTAAGGCAATATCAATGTGATTATGGACAAGGGTACTTGTTTGATAAAGCATTACCTATAGAAGAGTTTGAGAGAAAATATATGCAAGCAGAATTACAAAGTGAAGAGCCTGCATTGTATTAAGCTTTTCTAGCCACTCACATCTAGCGTAATACTTAACACGAAATCTAAGCCGTAATTTAAATTTAACGCCCTTTTGCCTCTCTTATCTAGGCATATTATCCCGCTGTTTTTTTCCATAATAGAGTCATGATTAACAGCAATGCTTATTCAGAATAAGCAGATTCAATATGGAAAGGCTATCAAATGGCACAAGACCCAAAAGCTAAAGAACCAGCTGCAGCTGGTGAAGCGGCACCTCCGAAATCCAAGAAAAAACTGATTATTATCATTGCAGCAGTTGTTGTTTTGCTCGCTGGAGCAGGTGGTGGTTGGTATTTTATGAAGTCAAAAGAAGCCGCAAAAAAACCTGCTAAACATGGTGAGGTCCACGAGGAAGCAGAAGCAGAAGAAGCTGAAGGAGAGCATGGCCCTGCAGCACCAATATTTATACCGTTGGAAACCTTTACAGTGAATTTGCAGCCAGACCCAGACGAAAAATTCTTGCAATTAGATGTGTCAATCCAAGTTAAAAAACCTGAAGAGGCTGAAGCCTTGAAAGCGCAAATGCCAGCGATTCGCAACAGATTGCTCATGTTGTTGACGAGCAAACAGGCGAGCCAAATATCAACGATGGAAGGAAAGCAAGAGCTTAGCGATGAAATATTAGCTGAAGTCAATAAGCCCTTTACAGAACACGGCAAGCCACAAAAAGTGACTGGCGTGTTTTTCACTTCATTTGTTGTTCAGTAAAGACTGGTGAAAAAAGTTAAGAAGATTCTTGTGAAATTTTAGTAGAGAAGAATTTTAAATGGCTGATAAGTTTTTATCACAAGATGAAGTAGATGCGCTCTTAAAGGGCGTGGATGGTGATGGTGATGAGCCGAAGCCAGAAGCAGATGCGGGTGCTGTACGTGACTACGATATGGCAACGCAAGAGCGTATTGTACGCGGCCGTATGCCAACGCTCGAGATTATTAATGAGCGCTTTGCACGATTGGCTCGTATCGAGCTATTTAACTTTTTGCGACGTACAGTAGAAATCTCTGTAGGTCCAGTCAGAATAATTAAATACAGTGATTTTATTCGTAATCTTGTCGTACCTACTAATCTTAATTTAATCCAAATGAAACCATTAAGAGGTAATGCTTTAATGGTGTTCGATCCAAATTTAGTATTTCTAGTTGTTGATACGATGTTTGGCGGTGACGGTCGTTTTCATACACGGATTGAAGGACGCGATTTTACGCAAACAGAACAACGTATTATTCAGCGCATACTTAATATTGTATTTGAGACATATTCAAAATCTTGGGAGCCGGTATACCCAGTTGAGTTTGAGTTTATGCGCTCAGAAATGAATACGCAATTTGCCAACATTGCGACACCCAATGAGGTGGTTGTCGCCATTACTTTTACTGTTGAACTAGGTACATCAAACGGGGAGATACATTTTTGTTTTCCATACTCGATGATCGAACCGATTCGTGACATTTTATCTTCACCTTTACAGGGTGAAGTACTTGGTACTGATAAACGCTGGGTCAAACTCATGACACAGCAAGTGCAAGCCGCTGAGATTGAAATTGTCGCTGATTTAGCAAAAACAAAAATGCAACTCAGTGATGTGCTCAATATGAAAGCAGGTGATGTCATCCCTTTGAAAATTAACGAAGAAATTGAAGCAAAAGTGGATGGCATTCCAGTGATGCTTTGCAAGTATGGTTTATTCAATGGGCAATATGCGTTGCGTGTAGAAAAACTATTGAGATCAAACTCTACCGAATATATTAAAGGAGAAAACTATGGCGAATGATATTGCTGAGGATCCAGTTCAAGAAGCTGCAACGGAGGCGGTAGCAGAAGACGATTGGGGGGCCGCGATGGCTGAGCAGGCTGCTGCTGAGTCATCAGCTTTGCAAAATAATAATGTAGAACAAGCACAGGTATTTTCTGAGTTCACGCCTAAAAACAAACTCAATGATACGCAAAACGACATTGATTTTATTTTAGATATTCCAGTGCAGCTCACTGTTGAACTAGGCCGTACAAAAATTGCGATCAAAAACTTATTGCAGTTAGCGCAAGGATCTGTAGTGGAGTTAGACGGCATGGCTGGCGAGCCTATGGACGTATTAGTGAATGGCTGCTTAATTGCACAGGGTGAAGTGGTAGTAGTAAACGATAAGTTTGGTATTCGATTAACAGACATCATTACGCCAGCTGAACGCATTCGCAAAATTAACAAATAAAATTAAGAAATATTTCAATGAAATCATCAAAGTACTTGTTATTAAGCACGCTACTATTTGCTAGTCATATTTGGGCTGCTGAAGCCGTTAAGTCTTCACCAAGCAACGGCATATTTAAGATGTTTACAGGTCTTGCACTCGTACTAATTGTGATGGCAGCCATTACTTGGATTATCAAACGTGTATTTCCAAATATTGCACAACATCAGCAAGCAATTGCACGAGTTGTCAGCAGTGTCAGTGTGGGCTCAAGAGAGCGTGTAGTGGTGCTACAAATTGCAGATCGCTGGATTGTGGTGGGAGTAGCGCCTGGGCAAGTCAATGGTATAGCTAATTTAGAAGCAAGCAACCCTGAACTGTTAGAAAGTACTTCAATAAATACCAATACGATTTCGCAGGGCATATCAAGTGACTTTTCTCAATGGCTACAGAAATCAACTGCAAAATTCGTAAACAAAAATGCTAATAAAGACGAACATGATCAATAATCAATTAAATAAGTCATTGATAAATTTGACCAAAAATCAATCAATTCTAGCAGGTTTGATATTTTTCCTTGCTTTTGTATTTTTACCATCAAGTGCTTTTGCGGATAACGGATTACCCTTAGTCAACGCAACACCAAGTGCTGGTGGCGGTCAAGATTACACACTCAGTTTACAAACGCTCATTTTACTGACTTCGCTTACTTTCTTGCCAGCCGCATTGTTGATGATGACTGGATTTACCCGAATTATCATTGTGTTATCTTTATTACGTCAAGCACTAGGTACACAATCTGCACCTCCAAATCAGGTGATGGTTGGGTTGGCCTTATTCTTAACCTTTTTTGTGATGAGCCCAGTGATCGATAAAATTTATGCTGACGCTTATCAACCGCTTTCAGAAAATAAAATTTCCATGCAAGAAGCGATGGACAAAGGGGCCCAGCCACTCAAAGAGTTTATGATGAAGCAAACTAGAGAAGGTGATTTAGCATTATTTGTCAAAATGGCAAGAATAGAAAAAATCGAAACGCCTGAACAAGTACCATTGCGCGTGTTGGTGCCAGCATTTATGACCAGTGAGTTAAAAACCGCTTTTCAGATTGGTTTTGCAATATTCATTCCATTTTTGATTATTGATATGGTGGTCGCAAGTGTATTGATGGCCATGGGGATGATGATGGTTTCACCTTCAATCGTCTCTTTACCGTTCAAATTAATGTTATTTGTGTTGGTAGATGGCTGGCAATTATTGCTTGGTTCATTGGTAGAAAGTTTTTACTAATTTCACCTGTGTGAACCTACAAATTTGAGTTAAAGGAAATAAAAATGAGTCCTGAAAGCGTGATGACACTTGGAAGAGATGCGATGCAAGTTACTTTGATGGTGGCTGCGCCTATTCTTTTAGTAATTTTAGTGATTGGTTTACTTGTCAGTATTTTTCAGGCAGCGACACAAATCAATGAGGCTACCTTATCATTTATTCCCAAGCTTGTAGGGGTGTTCGTTGTGTTGATGTTTGCAGGCCAGTGGATGCTGACGACAATGGTCGATTATATGCATTTAGTATTCACTAGTATTCCTGCATTAGCTGGCTAGCGTCTTCTTATCATGGTTTCAGTCAGTAGTGCGTATTTACAAGCATGGATTGTTGCGCTGATTTGGCCATTGGTGCGAGTATTAGGTGTCATTGCAACCGCACCAATCTTTAGCAATAATGCAATCCCAAAAAGAGTGAAGCTGGGCGTTGGCATCATGCTTACGCTGATCATGATGCCTACACTACCGCCTATTCCTGCATTTGAGATTTACTCATTAGATGGACTGCGTACTTTAATACAGCAACTCATCATCGGATTAGCCATTGGTTTTAGTATGCGTTTGGTTTTTTCGGCAGTTGATTTAGCTGGGCAGTTGATAGGGATGTCGATGGGGCTTGGCTTTGCTACATTTTTTGACCATCAATCGCAGGGGCAAAGTGCGGCTGTGAATCAATTCTTGATGCTATTAGCCATGTTGATTTTTTTAAGTCTAGATGGGCACTTAATGATAGTGACTGCCATTGCAAATAGTTTTATTACTATGCCGATATCATTAGACTCTGGCAGTATTAATCCGATGAAAATTGCCATGTGGGGAGAAACGATATTTAGAGTAGGTTTATTATTGGCTTTACCCGCGGTAACGGCTTTACTCATTACTAATATGGCATTAGGCATACTGACTAGGGCTGCGCCACAGCTTAACCTCTTTGCGATAGGTTTTCCTATTACACTGACGGTAGGTTTTCTTGTATTAGCGCTGTCATTACCTGGGATGTTAAAACCGATTGAAAACTTTATTGAACAAGCAGTTATCAATATGCATCAAGTTGCCGTGCCAACTGTGGCACCAAAATAATACTTAAAACCTGATTGGGATTAAATAAATTTAAATAATGAAAGACTGGTGGTAGCCACAAATGATTTTTGTGCAGCTTCCATAATAGTTTGCTGTTTGGCTAAATCAGATAAGGCTGCTGTGTAATCCAAATCTTCTAAATCAGAGAGTGACTTGCTATATTGTAATGCGCGGTCAGAACCAGCAGTATCTAATGCATCTAACTCATTTAATTTTGAGCCGACGTTTGCACGTACCGTTAATACATTATCTAAAGTACCTTTCAAATTGTCGAGTGCAGTAGCTAGGCCAGTTTCAAAAGTTGCGCGCGTAGTTGCATCGGTAATAGGGGTATTAAGTAAATTAACAATATTAGTTAATGTCGCAAATACGTCATTACCACCTGCAAGAAATACACTATCTCCAGTGACATTTACCGCCATTGCACGCTGGGTATCTACTTGTAATAGCTGCTGATTACTATCCCCAGCATAGCTAGCTCCAGTCACATTTGGAATAAATGGCTTTGTGTCCGTTTGGAATCCTGCATACAAGTAATTACCAGAAGCGTCTTGCGTATTTGCTAGGCCTATGAGCGCTTCTAAGGAGCCTTGTAGATCAGTGGCAATAAACCCTCTTTCTTGGTCTGAGTAGCCAGCATTCCCTGCGCCCACCAATGCAGATTGTGCAGAAATAATCAAGCTAGTCACGCTCTCTAAACTTGATTCAATGGTGTTTAATTTGAGTTGCGCTGTTTTACGTGTTTCCGCAAACGACTTATTCACTTCTTGCGCGTGTGAAATTTCGAGCGCTTGAGTTGCGCCAACTGGATCGTCTGAAGGCAGCGAAATACGTTTGCCTGTAGAAATCTGCTGAGATAATTTGTTCTGCTCCGCCTGAAGTGAGCTTAGTTTTGATATCCCGTTTTGATAAATAGTATTCGTGCTGATACGCATGTTTTATTCCTTATCGAGTTTCATTCACGATATTTATTGACCAAGTTGTAATAACACGTCAAATAGCTGGCTGGCAATTTGCATCATTTTGCCAGCTGCTTGGTAGGCTTGTTGGTATCGGAGTAAGTTTGCAGCTTCTTCGTCCAAATTAACACCAGACTCTTCTTGAACTGCTGTCGTTGCTTGCTCTAAGACTTTTGCTTCAGCAGCGCCAATCACTTTTAGTTCGCGAGCTTTATTACCGACTGTATTTACAATTTGACCTAAAGCCTCAGAGTAGCTTGTTTTACTATTGTTTAAAGTCTTTTGAGATTGTAAGCCAGCCAATAATAGCCCATTACGATTATCCGCAGGGCCATTGCTAGTGTTTGGTGTTATGGTGAATTGGTCGCCATTAGTAGGTGTGCCAGAAACTGAAAAGCTTAATCCACCTATACTAATTGTAGCGCCACTGGTATAAGTAATAGGAGTTCCGGGTGGAAATGTTGTGGTTGTTGCGCCAACTGTAACTGTGACTGGTTGTGTGGAAGGTGCTAAAACTAAAGTATTTGGCACCCCAGAATTATAAGTGAAACTAATTGGTCCTGTCAGTGGACTACCAGAGTATGAGTTACTCACAACAGGGGTGGAGATTGCACCAGTGCCTGTATTCGATGTGTTTGCACTCGAGGTAACTGCAGGGCCACCAAAAGCTAATTTATTGATATCTGAGATTGCAACCTTGATGGTTGTAGCTGCATTTTGTGTTGGGCGTATGACAAAGTCGTCACCTGCATTCATGGTGCCTGAAGCTTGCGTAAAGCTTAAACCATCTATAGTTTGCGGGAGACTGGTAAAACTTTGTGCCGTCATATCACTAAGTTTTGTGATGGTATAGTTCGTCCCATCATATTGCAGTCGATAATCACTGCTGGTAATTGCTCGGCCATCAACGATAGCACTAGTGATAACGGCAGAGCCAGTATTATAGCTACTGCTACTGACCACAGGCTCAGCGATTTCGAATAGCATGCCGCCAGGATTGCCATTTTTATCAAGTCCTTGTGCGTGTTGGGTATTAAATGTAGTTGCGAGCGCAACTGCTAATTGACCTAATTGATTTTGTACCGCATCTAATGACTCAGATCTAAACTGTAGTATGCCGCCAATTGCGCCACCTGGCAGACTATCATTACCCAAAACGGTGGTTTTGGTTTTATTTTGATAGGCAACTTCTAACCGACCAGGGTCGGTTGGTGAAGATGTGGTGAGCAAGCTGTTCGTAGTCGTTCCAACAACGAGTGGCAAACCATTACCAACAAAAATATTATAACTACCTTGTCCTTGTGGGACGATGGTTGTTTTGATTTGTTTACTAAGCTCTACAACGAGCTGATCGCGTTGGTCTAACAAATCATTTGGCTGGGTCGCGCTAGAGTTAACTGCCTTTTCAATCACATCGTTAAGTTTCGCAATTTGCGTTGCATAGGTGTTAACAAGGCTAACACTAGACGCGAGTTGCGTATTCACGTTATCTTTAAGTTCATTGAGGCGATTATTAGTGCTTTGAAAACGATTCACCAAGGACTGCGTATATGAAAGCATGGTTTGACGCGTTGCCGGGTCACTTGGATTTGCCGATAAAGCTTGAACACTGCTAAAAAAGTCACTCATTGCTGGGTTAAGTCCAGCAGATGCGTCAGCAAGCATATTTTCGATATTGCCAATATTTCTGCTGTAAATATTAATGCCAGCACTCACTGCTTGGCTATCTATCACTTGCTTAGCGAGTATTTCATTGTAAACACGATTCACAGCAGCGATTTCTGTGCCTTGACCAATATAGCCATAGCCAAAATTTTGTGCTTGTGCAGCAGCTTGAACTACCACTTGTCTTGAATAACCGGGGGTAGATGCATTCGCAATATTATGCCCAGTCGTACTAAGCCCGACTTGAGCTGCATTTAGCGCACTTGTCCCGATACTTAATATGTTAGCAGCCATGATTTCTTTTCGTCAAAATCTACAATATGATTGTATGTCGGCAGCAAAATCTAAAACTTTAGGCTACCGATTAAAATTTATTTTAAAAAGTGATAAATTTCTTTATCACGCTTGTTAACTTGGCCGCATAGTTAGGGTCTGTGGCGTAACCCGCTTTTTGCATTGCTTGAGCATAGTCATATACATTATTCAAATTGGCGACGACTTTTTCGTAACGTGGATTATTGGTCATTAACTTGGCAAAGTCTTTGAATGAATCTGCATAGCTATCATAAGCACGAAATTTCTCGATACGTTTTTGTTTGATGCCGTTCACATATTCGGTCGTCATTGCCTCAACCACTTTACCTGACCAATTGCCAGTGGCTTTAATCCCAAACAAGTTAAAACTTGGTGTGCCATCAGTTGCTTTAATCTCACGTTTGCCCCAACCAGTTTCCAGTGCAGCTTGTCCTAGCATTAAGTGTGCGGGGACACCAGTGGCACGACTAGCTTCCTTAGCATGTTGCACCATGCGTTCTTTAAACTCATGTAAGTCACCTTGAAGGGTTTTATCATTACTTGGTTTATTGGTGATAGCGGCTTTATCTAAACTGCTAGTTTTTTGGCTTGCTGGAGTAGTTAAGTCTGGAGATAGTTTGTGATGAATCAGTGACGAAGCATTCTCTAAACCTTCCCCAACATTTTTGACTGCTTGTTCCATGGCGCTGCTAGCAGTTTGGCTTGTTTTGCTTAATTGTTTTGCTAATATGTCTGCGAGTCCTAAGCCTTTGGTGGCAAGGTTGCTACTTAATTGCTGATCTAACATCGAAGTAAAAGTGCGGCTCTGTTCACTATCAAATGGATTATCTTGAGGCGTAGCTTCGCGCATGCTTTTCAGCATCATGTTCATGAAAATTGCCTCAAATTGCTTAGCTACGGCTTTAATTGCTTCAGGCGAATTATCCTTGGCAGCTTGCTTTAAGCTATTTAAACTGTTGGCATCAAAAGCGACATTCCCAGATAAATCAGCGCCATTCATCATACTAAATGACCTCCAACTCAGCCCTTAACGAACCTGCAGCCTTCATGGCTTGTAGAATTGCGAGTAAATCTTGAGGTGTCGCGCCAATTGCATTGAGTGCTTTGACTACGTCAGACAGATTTGCACCATTGTTTAACTTAAGTACCTTACCTGGTTCTTTATTGATATCGATTTTAGAAACAGATGTTGAAATTGTTTGACCAGTTGAAAATGGACCTGGCTGACTAATGACTGGTGCTGTATCGATTACTACTGATAAATTGCCATGAGATACTGCACAACTTTCTAAAGTGACTGCTTTGTTCATCACAACAGAGCCAGTGCGGGCATTTAGGATAATTTTGGCATAACCAGCCGCAGGTGAAATATTGATACTTTCTAAGTCAGCTAGAAATGAGACGCGACTTTGACCTGCAGGCGGTTGCAGTCTTATGACTCGGCCATCCATTGCAAAAGCAGTATTTTGACCAAACTTACGATTCACAGCATCTGAAACGAGTGCGGCTGTAGAAAAGTCAGACTCTTTAAGCTCTAGATTCATTGTTTCTGATTGACTTATCGGATTTGCTAAACTTCTCTCTACGGTTGCGCCGTCAGAAATTCGCCCTACACTTAAATGATTAATTTGTGTTTGAGAACCGTTTGCCGAAGCCCCAACACCTCCAACCACAAGACTACCTTGTGCGATTGCATACACTTGACCATCTGCACCTTTAAGAGGTGTCATGAGTAAAGTACCGCCGCGTAAGCTTTTAGCGTTACCTAATGAGGAAACGGTAATGTCTAGCGTCTGGCCAGGTTGTGCAAACGCTGGAAGACTGCTGGTGACCATCACTGAAGCGACATTTTTAAGTTGCAAATTAGTACCTGGTGGCAAATTGACACCCATTTGTTGCAACATGCTAAAAATACTTTGTACAGTAAA
>CAYXHH010000001.1:39053-43889 GCA_964464725.1 uncultured Methylotenera sp.
GTGGCAAATTGACACCCATTTGTTGCAACATGCTAAAAATACTTTGTACAGTAAAAGGGGTCTGTACTGTCTGATCACCTGTGCCATCTAGGCCCACTACGAGACCATATCCAATGAGTTGGTTATTCCGTACACCTTGGATAGTTGCTATATCTTTTAGTCTCTCGGCATGCGCAGTTGGGAGCAGAAATACCCCTAAAAAAAGTAAGAAAAAAACAATCTCAATATGTTTTTTAATGATTAATTGGGTAATTTTTTTTATGTAACGATTCATTTTTAATCTTAAATTGCACCCACACTTAAGAAAAAGCGAGATAACATAGAAAGAATCTCTGCAGCATCAATTTTGGTGTTGGTTCTATACTCAACTCGCGCATCAGCCACTTTATTAGAGGTCACCACATTTCCAACTGTAATCGTATCTGGATTCACAACTCCAGAAAAACGTACAAACTCTGTGCCTTTATCAAATGAGACCTGTTTTTCGCCACTCACGACTAAGTTCCCATTTGGTAATACTTCTATGACTGTGGCAGTAAGTGAACCATTGAAAGCGTTGCTGGCATTTGCTGCAGCTGCATCTTCATAGGAAAGAGATGAACTTGCCCTCATGGTGGCTTTGGGCACGGGGACGCCTAAGAAACTACTTATTGATGAGTCAACTTCACCTTCTTTACTACCAGAACTACCGCCAGCTTTTCTTGCAGAAGTATTTTCCACAATATTAATGGTCAGAATGTCACCAATAAAACGAGGACGTCTGTCTTCAAATAATGGACGATATGCAGCGTAATTATAAATAGCGCCTTGTGTCGCTGTGCTTGTGTTTGTCGCTATAGGTTTAGCGGTCATAGGCTGTTTCACAATTGAATCTGGTGCAATAGAGCAGCTACTTAACAGTAAAATGGTACTAAAAATTAAAATCTGTAAATGTAAGTTCATCATTTGCGCTATTTCCGAAAGTAATTAATCACTGATTACATTTGTGTTAATTTTTGCAACATTTGATCAGAAGTGGTAATCGACTTACTGTTAATTTCGTAAGCACGTTGGGTTTGAATCATATTGACTAATTCTTCCACCACATTCACATTAGAAGTTTCTACATACCCTTGAGATAAGATGCCAACACCATTTGCACCAGGCACATTGCTGCTTGCATTTCCTGAAGCGTCTGTTTCCACATAAAGATTTTCACCTTTAGCGAGTAGGCCAGCAGGGTTAATAAACGTCGCTAATTGAATTGAGCCTATCTGTGTTGCCGTTGCGCTACCAGCAGGTACAACAGATACGGTACCATCACGCGCAACTGTTAACGCTTGCGCCCCTAGCGGAATATTAATTGTAGGTTGTACAGGAAAGCCACTTGCAGTAACCAATTGACCTTGTCCATCCACTTGAAAAGATCCATCACGGGTATAGGCCGTTGTGCCATCAGGCAGTAGGACTTGAAAAAATCCAGCGCCTTGAATTGCAACATCTTTGTCATTACCCGTTTGCTGTAAGTTACCTTGGGTGAAAATACGCTCCGTTGCCACAGGACGCACACCAGTGCCAAGTTGCAAGCCAGAAGGTAATTGTGTTTGCTGTGAGCTTTGCGCGCCAGGTTGACGAATGTTTTGGTAGAGTAAATCTTCAAACACTGCACGCGAGCGCTTGAAGCCGCTGGTGCTGACGTTTGCCAAATTATTAGCAATGACGTCCATTTGTGTCTGTTGGGCGTCTAAACCAGTTTTTGATATCCACAGTGAGCGTATCATTTTGTATCCTTAAAATATTTACTCTTAAACATATATTAAACGAAGGTAACTCAACCCATACTTAAGAGCTGACTGGCTTTATTGGCGTTATTCTCAGCACTCTGAATTAATTTCATTTGGGTCTCAAATTGTCTTGCAAGGCTAATCATGGTGACCATTGCATCGACTACATTGACGTTGCTACTTTCTAAAGCGCCATTGACCAAATTGACATTGGCATCCACTTCGGCAGTGCCAGTAGGCGTAACAAACGTACCATCACTCGCTCTCGTTAAAGAGCTTTCGGGTGGATTCACCAACTTTAAGCGGCCAATGACATTAGATGGGCCAGGCAAGGTGTTATTTTCAACCGAAGAAATGGTGCCATCTCGAGCGATTGAGATAGTTACATCTGGAGGAATGCTAATTGGGCCACCATCACCCATGATGGTTTGTCCAGTGGCAGTTTGGAGCAGGCCATTTTCGTTCAGCTTAAGTGAGCCATTTCTTGTATAGCCTTCTGAGCCGTCAGCACGTTGCACTACCAACCAGCCTTGACCCTGAATGGCGACATCTAAATCTCGACCTGTAGATTGAATTGCTCCAGCATTAAAATCTGCCCCAACAGTTGCATCTACAACAAATGCACGTGTTGGTAAGCCTTCGCTAATCACAGGAATGGCGCGAAATGAATCGACTTGCGCTTTAAAACCAGTCGACGTTGCGTTTGCAAGATTGTGGGCAGTGGTCGCTTGCTGCTCCAATATATGCTTTGCACCTGTCATCGCGGTGTAAATCAATCTATCCATTGCATTACTCCAGACTTAACACATAAAACAACCAAAAATTAACGAAGATTGACCAGGGTTTGCAATACTTGGTCTTGTGTTTTAATGGTTTGTGCATTCGCTTGATACACACGTTGTGCAGTAATCATATTCACTAATTCAGCAGTTAAATCCACATTCGAGTCTTCTAGTGAGGCAGATTGCAAAACCCCTAAAGAAGCAGTATTAGGGGCACCTACAAGTGGAGGCCCAGAAATAGAGCTTTCTGCCCATGCATTACCACCTAATGATTGCAAACCATTTGGATTCACAAAATTTGCTAAAGCAACTTGACCAAGTATTTGGGATTGTCCATTGGTATAACGCCCAGTAATAATGCCATCCGAGCCTGTATTAAAACCAGCCAAGCGACCAGATGTATATCCATCTTGCGACAAAGTATTCACACTAAAATTTGAACCGAATTGGGTACTTCCAGAAAAATCAATAGTCATTGGTACAGGTGTTGTGGCGCCTGTAGTTACGGCGAATGAAACTGGCGCAGCATTCGCAGGTGTTACCGTTGGGTTAATCCCTGTACCATTAAAAGTCATTGTTGCCGTGGGCGTTGGTAGGGTAGTTGTAGATACGCCATCCGCAGCTGTAAACACATCCCAGACGCCAGGTGCGGTTTTTACAAAAAAGCTTTGTAGTGTATGCGAATTGCCTAAACTATCGAATACAGTGACTGCTGTAGAGTTATGGTAAGTAGTCGGATCGGCCGGGTCAAAACCAGCTGCAGTGAGTACAGTTTTACGCGAGTCTAAATTAATTAAACCTACAATTTCTGTAGTTGCAGATGGTTGCAGATCTGCAGTATCTATTCTTAATTCAGCAGGAGCTCCAGTTGATAGCCCGCCTGTTGGACCTGCGCTATAGCCAGTGAGTCGTTTACTAGTTGCATCAACAATATAGCCTTCTTTATCCATCTGAAACTGCCCATTACGTGAGTAAGTGATAGAACCGTTATTACTCATACGAAAAAAGCCACCACCATTAATGGCAATGTCTAGAGAGTTGTTAGTCGCAGTAATATTGCCTTGTGTATATTGTTGTGCCACATTTGAAACCTTGGTACCAATACCAATTTGTGATGCGCCACCACCGCTTAAGGAATTAGCGAATACATCCGCAAATTCTGCGCGTGATTGTTTAAACCCCACGGTATTGGCATTTGATACATTATTGCCAATCACTTCTAGTTGTTTTGAAGCGGCATTTAAACCACTCAAGCCTTGTTGAAAACTCATGATGTTCTCCTGAAAAAAGTTATAAAAAATTGAATTTAAAAAATCTCTTTAACGTCATTTGTGCTCACTGATGTGAGGTTGCTCAAATTTAGCTTAATGCCACTTGAGCTGTTTGAAATACTCATCACTTTGGCGTAACTTAACGCTTCTGCAGCAGCACTTTGTCCAGCAATCGTTGCTGCAACTTCAAATTTGTAGCTTCCATTGGGTGCAATTGAGCCATCATCTGCATAACCATCCCAGTTCAAAGGCAAAGTGCCAGATTCTTGAGCGCCTAGTGTCAGTGTTCTAATGGTTGCGCCAGCGGCACTTTTGATTGTGACAGTCAGCTTGTCCGCACCAATTGGTAAATCAACTCCAAAGAAACCACCTGTGCCAGTTGTGCTCACTTCATTACCTGCCACTAATACATCATGACCTATCATGCTTGATGCCTGATAAGACTGTGCTGTTTGCACGCTCCCAATGAGTGATTCCATGGTGGCATTCAATTTGTCGATGCCAGATACTGTAGAGAGCTGTGCCATTTGGCTGGTGACTTGCGCGTTATCCATCGGATTTAATGGGTCTTGATTTTTCATTTGCGTGACCAGTAATTTTAGAAACCGATCTTGAGTGTCATCAATACCAGCCTTGGCAGTATTTTTTGCGCCATTGACACTATCAAGCAAAGCTTGGGTTGGGTTGTTCTTGGTGCTTTGTACAGTGGTCATTTTTTTGTATCCTTTATATGGTTAACTTTGTGTGCAATAGTTAGAAGTGAGATACGATGATTGTGGTGCCGTATATTGAAATTAAATTAATGGTTGTACCTTTAAGGTACGAGAGTATTGTCGTTGCACCATAGATATAAGACAGCACGACCGTTGTATTTTTCAAATATGAGAACATGGTAATCTCCTCACTAAACTGGACAGCTTTACTGATGTAGTTTTAAACACGGACAGCATTATTGCTGTCCTATAGTCAATGTTTTAAGTAACATGGTTTTTGCTGCATTCATGGTTTCTACATTGTTTT
>CAYXHH010000001.1:43989-47779 GCA_964464725.1 uncultured Methylotenera sp.
GTCAATGTTTTAAGTAACATGGTTTTTGCTGCATTCATGGTTTCTACATTGTTTTGGTAAGCACGTGAGGCAGAAATCATGTTCACCATTTCTTCGGTGACATTCACGTTGGGCATCGTCACATAGCCTTTTTCATCGGCTAATGGATGTTTTGGGTCATAAATGATTTTTGGTGGAGATTTATCTTCCACCACACTTTTTACTTTAACGCCATTCGCATCTGGTGATTTGGTTGGAATCGCACTAAACACGACTTGTTTTGCTTTATAAGGTTTTCCATTGGCGCTGGTTGCACTATCTGCATTGGCGAGATTACTGGCCACTGTGTTTAAGCGCTGTGATTGAGCGCTCATGGCAGAACCTGAAATATTGAATACATTAAAAAGAGACATATTTTTCTCCTAACAAAATGTGTTATTGGCCTTGTATTGCCGTTAACAATTTTTTAAGTTGGCCATTAATCATGGTCAAACTCGCTTCATAACGAATGCCGTTATCCGCAAATTGATTGCGCTCAACATCCATATCCACCGTATTACCATCTACGCTACCCTGAATAATTGGACGAAATAATGGCTCACCAGCGCCTAAATTTGAGGACACCCCTTTGCTTGGCGTGCCATCAATATGTTGTGCAGAAGTTTTTGTCACATTAAAAGAAGCGCTTTCATTTCCACCTAGTGCATTTTTCATTGCTGCTTTAAAGTCGATGTCGCGGGCTTTAAAGTTTGGGGTGTCTGCATTCGCAATATTTGCGGCAATAAGCTCTTGACGTTGTCCGCGCACTCTTAACGCGGTCTGATGAAAAGCTAGGGCACTATCAAGTTTGTTCAACATTTACATTCCTTTCACTACGGCGATTTCAAATTGCATCTAAAGTATTGAGACTTTTTGCCGTAAATACACATGAGCACTAGTCTAGAATTAATAGCATGCGAATAAATTGAGAAGAAAAGGGGTAAAACTATGCCTTTTCTTAACTTAAGTATTTCCTTAAATCCGTAAAATGCAATGCATCAGAATTCCATTTTGGATGCGGACTATGCAATTTAATGCTCACTACTTTGCTAACTATTTGAAACTCAAAATTTGTTGGCTTGCACTTTCATTGTTTGCGCTTAACACATCAGTCGCTGCAAATGCAGAAACTGCTTCAAGTAGCGCTAAATTAAACGCAGATACACCTGTGAGCTATACAAACAAGCAGGACTTGAATGAAATTAAAGAAAAAATTTCTAGCTTTTTGCAAATGCAAACAGTTGGCTATCCAGGAAAAGTGAAAACGCAGGTAGGGGCCATAGACCCTAATTTAAAATTAGCAAGTTGTCAGGATTTACAGATATTTATGCCCAGTGGTAGTCGGGCTTGGGGTAAAACATCGGTTGGTGTTAAGTGTGAAACACCTAGTGCTTGGAAAATTTATGTACAGGTCACGGTTAATGTGTATGCACAATACTTGGTTGCCGCGGTACCGCTGGCGCAAGGGCAGGTCGTTTCAAACCAAGAGATTATGTTTGAAACGGGTGACTTAACCCAATTACCTGCTGGAGTTTTTACGGATGCCTCACAGGCTGTTGGTCGATCTGTGAATATATCGATGAATGCAGGTACAGTATTAAGGCAAGAACTGTTGAAAGTCACACCTGTCGTCCAGCAAGGCCAGACAGTTAAATTGGTTTCCACTGGCGTTGGTTTTAGTGTGTCAGCTGAGGGTAAGGCGATGGGTAAAGCTAACGAAGGCCAAGTGGTGCAAGTCAAAGTAGCAAGCGGTCAGTTAGTGACTGGAATTGCCCGTGCAGGCGGTCAGATTGAGGTAGGATTTTAATTTTTGAGAAAATTTAATGTAAAAAAGCTAAAGTTCGCATAAACTATGCCGATACATGCATATATAGAAGCGCAAAATGTCAGGTTTAGTGCGCATAGACAATTAGGCGAAAAGGAAATTTTCATGAAGATTAATGATTCTTTTAAAAATACGGTAAGCGTTGGGCTAGATAAAACCAGTTCAAGTAAAGCTGAAACTGGCAAAAAAACAGAAACAACCTCTGTAGAAACGAAAGCAATTGAGAATGTGACTTTATCTCCAATGGCGGCGCAATTGCAATCATTAGAGGCGACACTGGCTTCCGAAAATGTTTTCGATGCGGAAAAAGTGGCTGCTATTAAATCTGCGATTGCTGAAGGTCAATTTAAAGTGAGTTCTGAAAAAGTAGCAGATGGATTAATTGAGTCAGTTAAAGACTTATTAAACACGAAAAAATCTTGAGGATAATATGGCAATAACAACTTCAGTCAAACCCATTTCTTTTGCGCTTGACGCACAATTGGCTGAGGAGTTGTTGACAACCATACGTAAAGAACAAGCTGCCCTGATTAAAGCCGATGTCAGTGCGGTTGAACAGTTATTGGATGAAAAGTCTGCTGTTTTGCAACGCATGAATACAGCAGTTTTAAATCGTTATGAAGCTCTGGCAGCAAATGGCTTTGAGCCAAACGAAGAAGGCATGACCGCATGGCTTAAAAACCAAGCCAAACCATCATTGGATCAGACTTGGGCCGCTTTTAAAAAGACTTTAGTGCAAGCCAAAGAGTTAAATCGTCTCAATGGCATCTTAATCAGCAAACAATTTAATTTAAATAAACAGCTCCTCAATCATCTGCAAGGCAATTCTGCTAGCGGCGATGTGTATAGCAGAAATGGTCAGGCGAAGTCTCAGTCAGGTTCACGTGGCGTCTTATTGGCTTAATCTTGCTAATAGTTGATGTAATCTGCCCTTTCCAAGCGGTTTATGCTTGACTTTTTAAGCCGATATTAGCAATATATTTCTAACACTCTAACAATAAATAACAATAGTCGTGTTTTCTAGCTTACCTGTAGGTGCGCGGGTACTTATTGCCCATGCAACTTAAGCGTAACGACAGCCGAAGTTTATTTGAATAAAAATAAAAAATAACGATAAGCATTGTTGAATTGACCTCCTCAAAAATCAACTATGCGATAAAAAGGCAGGTGTAGAATTGTCACCCTTCAGGATAGTCATTATTAATGTAAGTGATGCTGCATATTTGCGAGGGTGTAGCATTGCATATGCTCAGGGTGAAGCATCATGCGGCTAAGCAAAAAACTCGCAATTATTGTTTCCACAATTGTTGTTTTCGTCACGATTCCTTCCGCAGTAGGTCTTTACTATTACTACAAAAATAATTTACTGTCTAAAGAGACACAAGTATTCCTAGCTGAAACCGATATAGATATATTCAATACTTTTCCTAGATTTAGGCAAGAAGAATCCAGATTAAATGCTTTATCTCAACTTATGGCGACTAACTTGGCGGCTCCTGCCGATAAAGATGAAGTGGCGCTTTTTGATCAAATCATGCAACGTAGTGCCGATGGCGCATGGCGTACAAAGACTGAAATTACTTTAAAAGATAGGGCAGCTGGTATATTTTTGCCACCTAACGCTAAGTTGGATGCAGATCAAAAAGCACGGCATGTACGGGTCAAAAATATGATTGATGCGGCTTCATTTGGCATTAATGACTCATTGAATAATTTATGGTTTTTGTCACGTGATAAAACAGAAGTCATTTCGGATATTTTTACGCCAGATTTTGTGTTAAAAATGGCAGCAGATGCAGATTACACCCAAACGCCTTGGATTACATTAGGTGACCCTGCCACAAACCCCAAACGTCAAATGCTATGGACTAAGCCAAGTTTTGACCCAGTGCTTAATACTTGGTTAGTCAGTGCTGTTAAGCCTGTAGATGTGAATGGAAATTGGGT
>CAYXHH010000002.1:0-7115 GCA_964464725.1 uncultured Methylotenera sp.
ATGTCAACCAAGTAGAAAGATATTCGTTAAATTAGCAAACGCTCGAGCTGCGCTGGCATTAATAAAGTGCACTGGCATGTAAGACGTTGCTTATTATTGTATTTAAAGATTAGGAGATAACATGTTTGGCAATAAAGCACTTAAGTCAACTTTATTTGTATCTATGTTGACATTAGCAGGTCTTACACTTTCATTTCAAGCAAATGCGGCGTGTAACTTGGTTTCTACAAAAGATGGCAGCCCTTTAAAAATTAAAGCTGTTGATACTGACACACCAGAAGCAAAACACTTTTTAGAAACTTGTGAAAATAAATACACAAAACTATATATGGCTGATGCAGAGGCTGCTAAAAAAGGTAAACGTGAGTACAACTACAACAACTGTACTGGTTGCCACGGTGGTAAATTAGAAGGTGTGATGGCTCCATCACTTAATAAACAAGGTGGTACTGGCGCGTTTGACACTAAATGGGTTTACGCTAAAAATTCAACTGATAAAGGTATGTTTGAAACGATTGCAGGTGGTACACCAGGTACTTCAGGTGGCGTGATGTTTGTTTGGCACAATCAGTTAGAAGGTCACACAGGTGACGGTTTAACAACAGACCAAATCCTTAAAGCGATTGCATACATCCGTACGCAATATAAAGGTGATGGCCCAAAAGATTGGTTAAAATAATCAATTAACCTATTGAGTAACAAATAAAAAACGGCTACTGTATAAAAGCAGTGGCCGTTTTTTTATATCAATTAATAATAATTTATTTGGGAGATATCAATGCAACATTCAAAACTTTATCTAGTTTTTGGATTAATTTCGTTGGCGCTAGTAGCTTGTGGTAAAACAGAATCAACATCATCAACTTCAGTGGAAGCTCAAGCAGCAAATAAAACTACAGACGCTAAAGCAGGTGCTGGATGTAACTTAGTTTCTACCAAAGACGGTAGTCCATTAAAAATTAAAGTGGTTGATACTGACACGCCAGAAGCCAAGCACTTTTTAGAAACTTGTGAAAATAAATATACAAAAATTTATATGGCTGATGAGGAAGCTGCAAAAAAAGGCAGAAGAGAATATAACTATAATAATTGCACAGGCTGCCACGGTGGGAAATTAGAAGGTGTGATGGCTCCGTCACTTCGTAAAGATGGTGGTACAGGCGCATTTGACACGAAGTGGGTATATGCTAAAAATGATACTGATAAAGGCATGTTTGAAACCATCGCAGGGGGCACTCCTGGCACATCTGGGGGAGCTATGTTTGTATGGCATAACCAGCTAGAAGGGCATACAGGGGACGGACTCACTACAGACCAGATCTTAAAAGTGATTGCTTACATTCGTACTCAGTACAAAGGTGACGGCGAGAAAAAATGGTTAAATTAATCCATCAAGTTACAATTCTTTAACAAATTAAAACGGCTACTGTATAATTATAGCGGCTGTTTTATATTGATATCACCGATAATATGTTGAGGGAGTTATGAATGGCGTACTTGAAAATTAGTCCAATTTTAGTGTTAACCTTTTCGGTTTTAGTCGCATGTAGTAAAACGGATACTGCAAGCAACTCATCGTCAACTGAGCAAACAACCACATCTGCAGCTTCAAACAGCAATTCAATCGCTTTTGTTGATACACAAGAAGGTAAGCCTTTAATCATTGACGCAGCTTTATTCGATACGCCAGCCGCTAAAGAGTTTTTGGCAACAGGAAAAAACCCTTACATTGGCAATGCAGAAGCCATTGCTAGAGGCCAAAAGGTTTATCAATTATACTCATGTACACAATGTCATGGTCCAGAGGCAAAAGGACAAGTAGGGCCGGGCCTTGTTGGCCCAGATTTTAAATATCCAAAAAATGCAACAAATAAAGGCATGTTTGAAACTATTTGGCATGGTACAAATGGTGGAATGGGTGGTAAAGGAATCGGGATTATGGATCCTACAGATCCAAAAAATGGGATTTCACCTGATGAGATGCTCAAAGTGATTGCTTGGATTCGCAGTGTAAGTGGCGGTATTACTGGCAACGAATAAATTATAGCTTTTTTAAATAACGCGCTTGCTTAGTGTGGCATGCGCGTTTTTGTTTTTATGGTATTGTTTAACTTTAATTAATAAAACTTTTGGATAATATTTTGGAAAATTCAGCGCAAGATAACTTACATCACATCATTATTGTAGGCGGTGGTGCCGGCGGCTTGGAATTGGCAACTAAACTTGGTGACAGCTTGGGTAAGCGTAAAAAAGCGGAAATTACCTTGATAGACAGTACGAGAACTCATGTTTGGAAGCCTTTATTGCATGAGATTGCGGCTGGCAGTATGGATCCTGACAGACATGAGCTAGAGTATTTAGCACAGGCATATTGGCATCATTTTAAGTTTAGATTAGGTCGAATGGATGGACTTAACCGTGCAAAACGTGAAATTTCTATCACCCCATATATAGATGAAGATGGTAAAGAAATCATTCCGCGTCGAACATTTACCTACGATACTTTAATTATAGCGGTAGGTAGTACTACAAATGATTTTGGAATAAAGGGAGCACGAGAGTTCTCTATTGCTCTAGATACCCAAGAACAAGCTCAGAAATTCCACCGTTATTTGCATAATGCGCTTGTGCGTGCTCAAACCCAAGCGGAACCGCTTAAGCCAGGGCAATTAGAGGTTGCAATCGTAGGTGCTGGTGCGACCGGTGTAGAATTGGCGGCTGAATTGCACAATACAACACGAGAATTGGCTGCTTATGGCTTGGATAAAATTGATGCAGACCGTGATGTCAAAATTTCATTAATTGAAGCGGGCGAGAGAATATTGCCTGCATTGCCGTCAAAAATGTCTTTAGCTGTAGATATTGAGTTAAGAAAATTAAGAGTTAACTTATTTACGGGTGAGCGTGTGATTGAAGTTTCTGAAAAGGGCATTACCACACACAGTGGTCGGTTTATTCCAGCAGAGTTGGTAGTATGGGCTGCAGGCATTAAAGCGCCAGATTTCCTTAAAGATATTGACGGGTTAGAAACAAACAGAATCAATCAGTTGGTAGTCAAGCAAACCCTGCAAACCACGCGCGATGACAATATTTTTGCGATGGGTGACTGTGCGGCTTGCTTGTGGTTGGGGCACGATGGTAACGTTCCTCCGAGAGCGCAAGCGGCACACCAACAAGCTTCATTACTCGTTAAAACAGTTAAAAAACGTGTTGCGGGCAACCCTAATTTGCCTGAGTTCCATTACCGAGATTATGGATCCTTGGTGAACCTTGGAAAATATTCTACTGTTGGAAGTTTGATGGGAGCCGTTTCAGGTGGCAGTATGTATATACAAGGCTTATTTGCACGCATTATGTACCGTTCGCTTTATAAAATGCACCTAATGGCTTTGCATGGTGTCGTTTCAGTTGCAATTCATAGTTTAGGTAGATTTATAGCGCGCAGAACAGAGCCTCACGTTAAGTTGCACTAGCTTTATACTTAACGGCAGTTAGGGTGCAATTTTTGTACGGTATACTCTGTTAATAATGCTCATACTTAATATGATAAAGCCGCCAAAAACGAAAATGATGGAGTGAATGGACGCATCTGCTTTAGCCATTAATAAATAAAGCCCTAGCATCAATAAAATGCCAATGTGCTCATTAAAGTTTTGAACTGCAATTGAATGTCCTGCGCCTATCAGATGATGTCCGCGATGCTGTAGCAGCGCGTTTAGCGGCACGACAAAAAATCCGCTTAGAGCACCAATCAAGAATAAGAGAATTGCAGCGTGATGCCAATCACTTAAAAAGGCCATTAAAATTACCATCAAACCCATCAAAATACCGGCTGGTAATACTCTCGTTGACTCTTCTAGTTTGATATATTTTGAAGCAATAATCGAGCCGACGGCAATACCGATGGCAACGGTGGCGACAAGTTGCGTGGATTGTTCAATGTTAAACTTTAATGCGACTGCTGCCCAAGCAAGTACCACTAATCTTAAGGTAGCGCCAGCACCCCAAAATAGCGTTGTCACAGCCAAAGATACTTGACCCAAGGGGTCTTTCCAAAGCGTGATAAATGCATGCCAAAAATCTTTCATCATGTAAAAGGCACTTTTGCTTTGCAGCTTTTGTTCTATAGGCATCCGAGGGATAAAGTAATTAAAAAATGCCGCTCCTATATAAAGCGCCGTTATAAATATCAGTGCAAAATGTGGGTCATCACTCGCAAGTTTTCCACCAATAATTGCACCGAGAATGATGGCAGTGACAGTAGATCCTTCCATCCAACCGTTTGCTTTAACCAGCAACTCGCTGGGTAGCAACTCAGTCAGTATTCCGTATTTTGCTGGAGAATAAGCGGCTGCGCCTATGCCTACAATTCCGTAGGAATACAGTGGTGGCACACCAAACACCATGGCGATACACCCTACCACTTTAACGGAGTTAGAAAAAAACATGACGCTTCCTTTTGGAAATGCGTCTGCAATAGAGCCTACGAAGGGCGCGAGTAATATGTATGAAATGACAAAAAATTGCTGCAAAAGCGGCGTGTGCCAATTGGGAGAATTGATTTCTGCTAATAAGGCAATCGCAGCAAATAGTAAGGCGTTGTCTGCAAGTGCGGATAGAAACTGCGCGATTAAAAGGGTATAAAAACCTTTTTTCATCGCAAATAAATCCTAAAGTGCTTCCGCAGCAAAATCAGCTAAACGCGAGCGTTCACCACGCACTAGTGTGACATGACCATTATGTTCCCAGCCTTTAAAACGATCGACCACATAGGTTAAGCCAGAACTGCCTTCTGTTAAGTATGGTGTATCAATTTGCGCAATATTGCCTAAACATACTACTTTAGTTCCTGGTCCTGCACGTGTGATAAGCGTTTTCATTTGTTTGGGCGTTAGATTTTGTGCTTCATCAATGATTAAGAATTTATGCAAAAACGTCCGTCCTCGCATAAAGTTGAGCGATTTCACTTTGATGCGTGTGCGAATTAGGTCTTGTGTGGCCGCACGACCCCACTCGCCAGCATCTTCATCGGTCTTATTAAGTACGTCTAAATTATCTTCTAACGCACCCATCCAAGGTGCCATTTTCTCTTCTTCAGTACCCGGCAAAAACCCAATATCTTCTCCTACAGGAACTGTCACGCGCGTCATAATAATTTCGGAGTAGATTTTCTTATCTAGTGTTTGGGTCAGTGCGGCAGCCAAGGTTAACAATGTTTTACCTGTACCTGCTTGCCCAAGCAGTGTCACAAAATCAATTTCTGGGTCCATCAACAGGTTAAGTGCATAATTCTGTTCACGGTTACGCGCGGTAATGCCCCATACATTATGCTTAGGATTAATGTGGTCACTGACTACTTCTAGCACTGCAGTGTTATTTTCTAGCTTGCGTACTTGCGCATGAAATGGTTTGTCGAACTCGTAATAGACAAATTCATTCACAATGAATGTTTTGACAAGCGGGCCAGAAATCCGATAGAACATACGACCAGCTTCTTGCCATGATTCCAGCTCTTTACTGTGCTTCTCCCAGAAGTCTTTAGGGAGCTCTTTAATTCCGCTATAGAGTAAATCGGTGTCTTCTAGCACCTTGTCATTAAAATAGTCTTCTGCAGGTACGCCCATTGCGCGGGCTTTGATACGAATATTGATATCTTTGCTGACTAAAATAACTTGGCGCTGTGGTTGTGCTTTTTGTAAGCTCAGTACCACACTGATGATTTGATTGTCTGCTTTGCTTCCAGCTAATCCAGGCAGTTCAACACTGACTTGCGAAGTTTGTAGAAATAATCGACCAGATAGATGTTTGTTTCCGTTGACTGCCAGTGGGCAACCCAGTTCTAAGTTGGTAAGATCTGTGCCCACAATCTCTTCCAAACTTCGGCTTGCTTGGCGGGCGTTGCGTGCCACTTCTGTCAGCCCTTTTTTGTTATTATCCAGCTCTTCCAACGTCACCATTGGTAGGTAAATATCGTGCTCTTCAAAGCGAAATAAGCTCGATGGGTCGTGCATTAAAACATTGGTATCAAGAACAAAAAGTTTGGTGTTTGCAGCTGGTTTTTTTGCCATATTGAATTCGTTAACTATAAAGATTGTATAAAACTTAACACCGCTTCTGCGTGACCATCGACTTTAACTCCACGCCACTCTTGGATTAGCACACCATTTTTGTCGATGATAAAAGTACTACGTTCAACGCCACGCACTTGTTTGCCGTACATGTTTTTCATTTTCATTACCCCAAATAAATTGCAGGCAAGCTCTTCTGTATCTGCAAGCAGTTCAAACGGGAAGCTAAATTTGGCCTTAAAGTTCTCGTGTGATTTAACGCTATCACGTGAAATGCCAAAAATTTCGGTATTCAAGCCTTGAAACGTCGAGTAGTTATCGCGAAATTGCATGCCTTGTGTGGTACAACCAGGTGTATTGTCCTTAGGGTAAAAATAGAGAATGACATTTTTACCTAGGTAATTGGACAGTTTAAAACTTGTGCCACTGGTAGCAGGTAATTCGAAATCAGGAACGGTTTGGTTTAATTCGGTTTTATTTTGCATAATAGTTATCATTAGAATAGTGCTTATTGTTGTAAAAAAATTGCATTAAAGCAAGCGTTAAGTACGACAAATCGAAAATGTTTTAGTTTGAATTTTTTAATCTAGACAGATTTAAAAGCGTTTGAATAAAGCTATTGGGGTAATCTAATTGTAATGCAGGTGCCTTGTGGGGAAACGTTTTCAAATTCAATGGATCCTTCTAGCACTTCACACACTTTAAAAGCAAATGGAATGCCTAAGCCTGTGCCGAAGCGTTTTGTACTTGGTCCTGGGCTTTGTGCATGTGGGTCTGGGGTAAATGGCATGCCAGTACCTTGGTCAGTAATGGTGCAGGTCAACTGATTGTTAGATAGCCATGCGCTAATAATGATGTTGCTGCCTTTGGGGGATGCGTCAACTGCGTTTAATATTAAGTTATAGAGCATTTGTTCAAGTAAGTGCTCATCGGTGCGTAGCTCTTTGTCTATCTCGGCAATATTTTTTAATATAGTGATATTTTTTTCACGTATTTTAGGTGTTAAGGGGAGTAGCGCGCCATCCAAAATGCTATCAAAAGGAATGA
>CAYXHH010000002.1:7215-12209 GCA_964464725.1 uncultured Methylotenera sp.
TTACCAGCACTGATTTCGCTAGTGGCTTGCATAATCGCATTAATGGGGTTGATGATGGCGCGTTTTAAAAATAATCTGGATAAAGTTAACAGCAAGCCCGCCAATAAAATAGGGATAATCAAAATTGCCATTGAGGCCCGTTTGGCGTCATTTAAGCGTAATTTTAATTCGTTTTGTTTAAGCAGCAGTAAATCTTCGGTGCGTTTTGAAACGGCTTCATAGCGCGTAAAAATTCCCGTTTCCATGTCTTGGTATAGCGCCTTACGTGATTTCTCGTTCGGGCTTACTTGGTAGCGATAAAACATATCTGGGGCATCTTTAGCGAATAATTTATAGTTTTTTTCTAGCTCATTAATCGCTTGCACTTCCTCTGTGCCTACTGCCAAAGCTTGCAGTTTATTAAAGTGTTTGAGAATAGATTCGGTATATGTTTTATATTCTAGTTTGGCGTCTTGGTCATTTAAAAAGAAAGCATCAAATAACTCTTTCATCTGACGATACAAATCACCACGTGTTTGCTGAATCTCTTGCACAAGTAAATGAATGCGTTGCGACTCTTTAGCAGACTTATCCCATAAGTGAATGCCAAAAACGCCACCAGCTACAGCTAACACAATCAGTAGGGTAAAAATGAGCTCATGCGCGAGCAACATTTCTCTTAACGATTTTGGCTTACGCATTGGGTTAAGTTAAGCGTTTTCTAGCTTAAATGAGACTGGAACTGTAATATTGAATGTGCGGTCACGTAGCGCTAGTGGCGGCGCTGGGAAGGGTGAGGCTCTACGTACCATTTCTAATGCTTGTTTATCGAGCGCCTCATGACCACTACTTTCGCTCACGGTAGCAGAGAGCACTTTGCCATTGCCATCCAATTTTAAATCCAACATGACATCACCTTGCCAACCACGCATTTGAGCGATTTTTGGATATTGTTTTTGCTTGGCAATCGCTCTACCCAAAGCGTTGCCATATTCGCCTAATGCGTTATCCACATCAACTTGACTGAATTCCACTGGCTTAGGTGTCTCCACAACGGGTGCGGCAACAGTAGTTGTCGGTGTTTTGTTTTCTGTAGGTGCAACAGCAATCACATTCGGTTGCGGAGGCGTTTCTACTTCAGATGGGGCAGATTCCGTTTCCTGAACTGGTGAAGGCGCTTCTACCGTTTTTGTAATAGGTTTTGGTGTGAGTTTGGGTTCGACTATTTTTTTAATTGGCTCAGGTTTGGGTGGTTCAATTGGTTTAGGCTCTTCTGGCAATACTTCTGCAACTGGCTCTGGGGCTTTGGGTTGTTGGATTTCAATGATTAATTCTTGAGGTTTTTTTTCTTTGCCAAATTCAAAGTTAGGCAAAGTAATCGCTAACAATGTATGCAGCAAAATAGAGCACACAATTGCCCACATGAGCGTGTTCTCATTGATATGCGATGTTTTGACAGAGATTTCCAAAATGAATTTTTAAGTCGTTAAATTTAAGCTAAGCCTTTGATTATACTATAGCTTAAACTAAATGATAACCATTATTATTAGTCAATTATGGTTGTTGTAAACCCATTAAATAATATTATGTAAAATAAATTATGGTAATTGCTAATTTTGTTTAAATATCGCTAGGTCAAGCTATCTAGACTTTGTACTTTCACGAATGTGCCTGCTGGGCAGTTGCCGACTGTGTCATCTAATACGATAAAGCAATTTGCGGCACTCATGCTGCTGAGTACGCCAGAACCTTGATTGGGTAAGGGTTTTACCTTCCAAGTACCGCTATCTTCAAATAATATGCCTCGTTGAAATTCTGTGCGCCCAGTCGCCTTTTTGATGGGTTCGGTACATTCCACGTTAAAAAATGGAATCGGCCTGTAAGCCAATCCAGATAAAGCTTGCAGGGCAGGCTGAACGAATTGGTAAAACGTCACCATGGTAGAAACAGGATTACCAGGCAGGCCAAAATAATGACTTTGCTTTCCATCATTTCCTTGCACCTTGCCATAAGCAAGTGGTCGTCCTGGTTTCATATTGATTTTCCAAAATAAGACTTGTCCATGTTTAGCTAATAGCGTTTTCATGTAATCAGCCTCGCCCACCGAAACACCACCACTGGTGATGACCACATCGTTTTCAGCGGCGGCTTTGAGCAAAGTTTTTTCGAGTAAATCAGGGTTGTCTGGCACTACGCCTAAATCAGTAATGCTAATACTTAACCTGCTCAGCATGCCAAAAATGGTATAGCGGTTACTGTCGTAAATTTGACCTTCTTGAAGCGGCTTACCCACGCTCACCAACTCATCACCAGTGCTAAAAAATGCCACTTTCAAAGGGCGAAATACGTTTACTTCAGCAATGCCCAGAGATGCAACCAAGCCCAAGTCTGCTGGCTTCATCATGTGGCCTTTGGCTAACACGGTTTGGCCTAGCTTTAAATCTTCGCCTGCCAATCGTATATTTGCGCCCTTGTTCGGGGCATCTAACAGGGTAATGCAATCACTTTTAGTCACTGTTTTTTCTTGCATCACTACCGTATCTGCACCTGCAGGAATCACCGCGCCTGTCATGATTTTGACGCATTCACCCGCTTTCACCGTGCCTGCAAATGGCCTGCCTGCAAAAGCAGTGCCGATGATTTTAATCAGTTTAATCCCTTCAGAATGCTTAAAAGCAAAGCCATCCATGGCGCTGTTATTGTGGTTGGGCACGTTGCAGGGTGAAACAATATCGCTTGCTAATACTCGGCCTAGGCTTTGCATCACAGGCAAGGTTTCAGTTTCTGTCACAGGTGATAAAAACTGCTGAATAAATTGTCGTGCTTGCGCAACCGACATGGCGTTTGGGTCGTAATCATCCATACAAGATGGGTCGGTGGCAATTTGCTTGAGTGTTGGTTTAGTCATAGCCTTAATTCTAACGCGTTTAAATCTTCAAACGTATTCAAATTAGTAAACGCATCACTACAATCACTAAAATCCACTTCAACATATTTTTGGCTTTTTTGCCAAGCACTGACTTTGCGCTCGCCATTGTCTAAAAAGGCCTGCAGGCTAGGCAACACGCCTTTTTTCATCAAGCAAAATACAGGGTGCGTGTCACCATCACTGCTCGCAACGGCAATATCGGCGCGGGCTTCAGCCATGCCATTGTAAAGCCGTTGCGCTAAATCGAGTGGTAATAAGGGCGAATCGCACGGCACGGTGAGCACATATTCGTGCTTGGCGTGTTTTAAGCCCAACAAAAAACCTGCCAAAGGGCCGATAAAGTCTTTGTTCTCATCTTGCAACACGGCATAACCAAATGCTTGGTAAGCCTCAATTTCACGATTCGCATTGATGAAAATTTCATCTACTTGCGGTGTTAAGTTTGCGATAACATGCTGAACCAGTGGCTTGTTTTGCAGCATCACCAAGCCTTTATCTACGCCATTCATGCGCGTAGCACGCCCGCCAGATAGAATGATTGCGGAAATTTGCACGGTGATTTAGCCACCCGTGTGCGACATAAACCTCACCACAGCTGGTGCAGCGCGACGTAAATCAAAATCGTGGCCTTTGGGTTTAATGTTCATGCTATCCAAAATGGCTTGCATCAGTGGTGCGTCATTATTCGGGTTTTCGCGCAACAGCGGCATTAAGTCGACTTTGTCTTCTTGACCTAAACATAGATATAACTCGCCTTTGCAAGTGATACGTACGCGGTTGCAGCTCTCGCAAAAGTTGTGCGAATGCGGCGAAATAAAGCCAATTTTTGTTGAGGTGTCTGCTACTTGCCAATAACGTGCAGGGCCACCAGAATTATGGGTGCTAGGAAGTAGTGAATACTTACTTTGTAGCAGTTTAAGCGTGTCAGCATTGCTGACAAAAGTGCTTTCGCGCGTATGATTCACTTCACCTAGCGGCATTTCTTCGATAAAGCTAATGTCGACTTTTTTGTCGATCGCAAACTGCACTAAATCTGCTGTTTCATCATCGTTTTGACCACGCATTAGCACGGTATTCAATTTGATGCCTTCAAAACCCGCATGGATACTGGCTTCCAGGCCATCTAAAACTTGCTCGAGGCGCCCTGTGCGGGTGATTTGTTTAAATTTTTCAGGTTTTAAGCTATCAATTGAAATGTTAATGCGTTTAACGCCCGCTTTTTTTAAGGCTTGCGCTTGTGAGCTCAATTGGCTGCCATTGGTAGTGAGTACTAGCTCTGGCACAATATTGCCAATTTCTTCAAACAGCCAAAGTGCATTTTTACGCACCAATGGTTCGCCACCAGTAATGCGCACTTTGGTCACGCCCAATTTCACAAACGCTTTCACTAGCCTTGCGCATTCCTCTAAACTTAACACCTCATCGCGTGGCAAAAAGGTCATATCTTCCGCCATGCAATACACGCAACGGAAGTCACAACGGTCGGTAATGGATAACCGAATGTAATCCACTTGCCTGCCAAATTGGTCGATTAGCTTTGTAGGAAAATTATCCATATTAAATAAAGGGTTAATGTTTTTAATTAAATTCGAATAAAGCCATATTCTAGGCGCTTTTTAAGCTTTAACAAGCCTCAAATTAGGTATATCATAGCGGGATATTTACAATTTAGTAACATTTTGGAGATTTGTTTGGCTACAACTATCTCAAGTTCTCAATTAGAGAAAATACAAACGCATATCGCGTCACATCAACATATGCCTGGTGCATTGCTACCATTATTGCATGCAATTCAAGATGATATCGGTTATGTGCCTGAGGATTCTTATCCTTTTATTTCAAAAGCACTGGCCTTGTCGATTGCAGAAGTGCATGGTGTTGTCACGTTCTACCACCATTTTCGTACGCACCCAGCAGGCAAGCACATTTTACAAATTTGTCGCGCAGAATCTTGCCAAGCCATGGGTTCTGAAAAACTCGAAGCCGATGTGAAAGCTTATTTGGGTGTGGATTATCACCAAACCACCCCAGATGGCGAAGTGACTTTATTGCCAGTCTATTGTTTGGGTAACTGTGCTTGCTCGCC
>CAYXHH010000002.1:12309-47239 GCA_964464725.1 uncultured Methylotenera sp.
GCAAAAGCAATTCAAGCGGAGGCAGACAAACGTGGTATCAAAATCGAGTTAGTTCGCAACGGTTCGCGCGGTTTATTTTGGCTAGAGCCATTTGTAGAAGTGGCAACAGACAAAGGTCGCGTGGCTTACGCGCCAGTAGAGCCAAAAGATGTGCCGAGTTTATTTGATGCCGATTTTTTAAGTGGTGGCAATCATCCTTTAAATCTCGGATTAACCGAAGAGTTAACTTGGTTGAAAAAACAACAGCGTCTTACCTTTGCGCGCGTTGGTATTACTGACCCTGTTTCTTTAGATGATTACATCGCACACGACGGTTACAAAGGCCTGAAAAATGCGCTTAAAATGTCAGGCGCAGAAATCGTTAAGACCGTCACAGATTCTGGTTTGCGCGGTCGCGGTGGTGCGGCCTTTCCTACAGGCATTAAATGGAACACTGTACTTAACGCGCCTGCAGACCAAAAATATGTAGTATGTAATGCCGATGAAGGCGATTCTGGCACCTATTCTGACCGCATGGTGATGGAAGATGACCCGTTTGTGTTGATTGAAGGCATGACCATTGCGGCTATTGCCGTTGGTGCAACACAAGGCTATATTTATTTGCGTAGTGAGTACCCACATGCGCAGAAATCATTAAATGAAGCCATTTCTAAGGCAGAGGCAGCTGGTTATTTAGGTGAAAAAATTTGTGGTACCAACCATACATTTAAGCTTGAAGTACGCCGCGCTGCGGGCGCTTATGTGTGCGGTGAAGAAACTTCGTTATTGGAAAGCTTAGAAGGTAAGCGTGGCTTGGTACGGTTTAAGCCACCATTGCCCGCGATTGAAGGCTTGTTTGGGAAACCAACCATCGTCAACAATGTCATATCTTTAGCCACTGTGCCGATTATTTTAGACAAAGGTGCGCAGTTTTATGCGGATTACGGCATGGGTCGTTCACGCGGCACCTTGCCGATTCAATTGGCAGGTAATATTAAGCAAGGTGGCCTTGTGGAATTGGCGTTTGGCGCGACCTTGCGTGAATTATTGTATGACTTTGGTGGTGGTTCTGCGACAGGTAAGCCAATTCGTGCAGTGCAAGTCGGTGGTCCACTAGGTGCGTTTTTACCAGAAAGCCAATTTGATACACCTTTGGATTATGAAGAGTTTAGTAAAATATGGGCAGTCTTAGGACATGGTGGTATCGTAGCATTTGATGATACGGTGGATATGGCTAAAATGGCGCGTTATGCCTTTGAGTTTTGCGCGATTGAAAGTTGCGGTAAATGTACGCCTTGCCGCATTGGCTCAACGCGAGGCGCAGAAGTGGTTGATAAAATTACAGCTGGAAAAGATCATGCAAAAAATATTCAAGTTTTACGTGATTTGTCCGATACTATGTTGAATGGGTCATTGTGCGCTTTGGGTGGTATGACGCCATACCCAGTGTTAAGTGCACTGAATCACTTTGCCGAGGATTTTGAACCAAGAGATTTTGGCGTTAAAAAAGCAGCTGTTTAGGCGACTTAAGGAAATTGCAATGGATGACATTAAATACACCAAATCGAACTATGTAGCGCCAAAGTTTGTGCCTAAGCCAGACTTTGGTACACCAAAAAAAGTCAGCGAGAAACAAGTTACGCTTAATATCGATGGCGTGGACATTAGTGTGCCAGAAGGCACCTCAATTATGCATGCGGCGCAATTAAGTGGTGTGAGCGTACCAAAGTTATGTGCGACTGATTCACTTGAGCCGTTTGGTTCTTGCCGCTTATGCTTGGTAGAGATTGAAGGTCGCCGCGGTTATCCGGCTAGCTGTACTACACCTGTCGCAGAAGGCATCAAAGTTAAAACCCAAACGCCAAAATTGGCTGATGTACGCCGTGGTGTGATGGAGCTGTATATTTCTGACCATCCTTTAGATTGTTTGACCTGTGCCGCCAATGGTGATTGCGAATTACAAGACATGGCAGGCGCTGTGGGCTTGCGTGAAGTGCGTTACGGTTATGAAGGTGAAAATCACCTCAAACAAGAAAAAGATGAATCTAACCCTTATTTCACCTTTGACCCTAGCAAATGTATTGTATGTTCACGTTGCGTGCGCGCCTGTGAAGAAACACAAGGTACTTTTGCGCTGACGATTGAAGGCCGTGGCTTTGGTAGCAAAGTGTCTGCGGGCGGTGTGGATTTTATGGATTCAGAGTGTGTTTCTTGTGGCGCTTGCGTGCAGGCTTGCCCAACCGCAACTTTGATGGAAAAAACCGTTATCGAAGCAGGTACGCCAGAGCATGCCGTCACCACGACTTGCGCCTATTGTGGTGTGGGATGTAGCTTTAACGCTGAAATGAAAGGCGAAGAAGTCGTCCGCATGACCCCCAATAAAGATGGTGGAGCAAATCATGGACACTCTTGCGTTAAGGGTAGATTTGCTTGGGGTTATGCCACACATAAAGACCGTATTACTACACCCATGATACGCAAAAATATTTCCGACCCATGGCAAGAAGTGAGTTGGGAAGAGGCGATTAACTATGCGGCAAGTGAGATTAAACGTATCGAAGCAAAATACGGCAAAGATGCCATGGGTGGCATTACTTCAAGCCGTTGTACCAATGAAGAAGTTTATGTGACACAAAAATTGATTCGCGCCGTATTTGGTACCAATAATGTCGATACTTGCGCACGTGTCTGTCACAGCCCAACCGGTTATGGCCTAAAACAAACTTTAGGCGAGTCTGCAGGTACGCAAACCTTTGATTCTGTAATGAAATCTGACGTGATTATGGTGATTGGTGCTAATCCAACTGATGGTCACCCAGTGTTTGCATCACAAATGAAACGTCGCTTACGCGAAGGTGCAAAATTGATAGTCGCTGACCCGCGTGAAATTGATTTGGTTGCCAACTCTGTGCATATTCGTGCGGATTATCATTTGAACTTACGTCCAGGCACTAATGTGGCGTTGATATCTGCGCTTGCGCATGTAGTGGTCACCGAAGGCTTAGTCAAAGAAGACTTTGTACGCGAGCGTTGCGAGTGGGATAGTTTTGTGGCTTGGCGAGACTTTGTCGCAAAACCAGAAAACTCACCAGAAAGTTTGGCAAAAGATTTAGGTGTAGACCCACAAAAAATACGTGAGGCAGCAAGACTGTTTGCAACAGGCGGCAATAGTTCTATTTACTATGGCTTAGGTGTGACTGAGCATAGTCAGGGCTCAACCATGGTGATGGGTATTGCAAACTTAGCCATGGCAACGGGTAATGTGGGCCGTGAAGGTGTGGGAGTTAACCCATTACGCGGTCAAAATAACGTCCAAGGCTCATGTGATATGGGCTCAATGCCGCACGAGTTTCCAGGTTATCGCCATGTGTCAGATGACGCTACACGCGCCTTATTTGAAACAGCTTGGGGTAGACCACTGAGCAACGAGCCCGGCTTACGTATTCCTAACATGCTTGACCTTGCTGGCGAAGGTAGATTTAAGGCGCTATATTGCGTGGGTGAAGATATTGCGCAATCAGACCCTAATACACAACATGTGACACACGCCTTGGAAAGTATGGAATGTGTGATTGTGCAAGATCTATTCTTAAACGAGACAGCGATGTATGCGCATGTGTTCTTCCCTGGGGCTTCATTCTTAGAGAAAAGTGGTACGTTTACTAACGCTGAAAGAAGAATTTCGCCAGTGCGCCGTGTGATGGCACCTAAAAATGGTACTAATATTAACGGTAAAAAAGAAGCTGGTATGGAAGATTGGGAAATCACCGCTAAATTAGCCCAAGCTTTAGGTTACCCAATGCACTACAGTCATGCATCCGAAATCATGGACGAAATTGCCGCTTTAACCCCAACGTTTAAAGGTGTGAGCTTTAAAAAATTAGATGAACTTGGCAGTATTCAATGGCCATGCGATGATGAAAATCCAACTGGCACACCTACCATGCACATTGATGAATTTGTGCGCGGCAAAGGCAAGTTCTTTATTACGCAATATGTGCCCACCACTGAAAAAGTGAATGCAAAATATCCACTGATTTTAACTACAGGTCGAATTTTGAGCCAATACAATGTGGGTGCTCAAACGCGCCGTACAAAAAATGTGGAATGGCATGCAGAAGATGTGGTGGAAATTCACCCACATGATGCAGCTGAGCGCGGCATTGCGGAAGGTGATTGGATTGGCATTACCAGTCGCGCGGGTGAAACTGTGCTTAGGGCAACCTTGACTGAGCGCGTGCAACCAGGCGTAATTTACACCACCTTCCATCACCCCGAATCTGGTGCGAATGTGATTACTACTGATAATAGTGACTGGGCAACCAATTGTCCTGAGTTTAAAGTGACGGCGGTACAAGTAACACGCGTAAATCAGTTATCTGATTGGCAAAAACACTACAAAACATTTAGTGATGCGCAAATTGCGTTTGCAAGTAGCCAATTGAGTAAGAAAACGCAGCAACCTGCTTAACTGACGCCACTAACCTTTGGTAAGTTTGCGCTTTGGCTGAAAAAAAACTGATTGTCACTGAATCGCCTGTAAGCAATGTTAAGGTGACACGCTGGCGCAATGGCGGCCTCACTGATGCGAGTGATCAAGTAGCTGAAGAAGCACCGATTGCTTTGATTTATAACGGTGTTTCACATGCAGTCATGCTGGCTACGCCACAAGATTTAGAAGATTTTGCGCTTGGTTTTTCGTTAAGTGAAGGTATTTTGCAGGACAAATCTGAGCTTTACGATATTGAAATCGTGACGCAAGCCGATGGCATAGAACTGCGATTGGATATTGCAAGCGAACGCTTTGTTCAACTTAAAGAAAAGCGAAGAAACTTAGTCGGGCGAACGGGCTGTGGTTTGTGTGGGGCAGAAAGTTTAGCGCAAGCATTGCGTTTACCAGAGCCTGCACAAACAGCGCGAGAGAAAAAAGATGCTCTGCGAGGCAGTATCCATGTGGCTTCTGGCGCACCTATTGCGATAACAAGTATAGAACATGCATTTAGTAGCATGCAAAAGCAACAATTATTGCAACAAGCAACAGGAGCGACGCATGCCTGTGCTTGGGTGAGTAAAGATGGCGAAGTGGTATTAGTACGTGAGGATGTGGGGCGACATAACGCGATGGATAAGTTGATAGGCGCCTTGGCAAAAGTACCGCCCCAAGCAGATGGCTTTGTGCTGACTTCGAGTCGGGCGAGTTATGAAATGGTGCAAAAAGTAGCGCAGGCAGGTTTGCAAATACTGGTGGCAATTTCTGCACCTACTGGTCTGGCGATTCGCCTTGCAGAAACTTGTGGCGTGACTTTGGTGGGTTTTTTACGAGAGCAACAATGTGTGGTTTACACAGGGATTGATAGATTACTAATCCAGAAAGAATAACTTTTTAATTTATTATGAAAACTGAAACTTTAATCAAAATGGCCAACCAGATTGGCGATTTTTTTGAGGCTGAGCCAGATAAAGCGCAGGCACAAAAAGATATTGCGCAACACCTTAACCGATTTTGGACAAAAGACATGCGCAATCAAATTGCTAAGCATGTCAGCACTGCCCAAGGTGCAGGTTTGCATGCACTAGTGATACAAGCCATCTCTCAACATATTAATCCGTAGTGTTTTCTTGACGGACTTTATTGTATTCATTCCTGATGCTTTAATACTTGTCCCGCTCATTTTTTTAGCGGCTTTACTGTTTTCATCGGTTGGTCACGGTGGTGCCTCAGCTTACTTGGCTGTCTTTGCGCTGTTTGGTATGGCGCCAGCATCTATGCGGCCTGCCGCCCTATGCTTGAATGTGCTGGTAGCATCCATTACGTTGTATAAGTTTTACAAAGTACGCGCTTTTGATTGGCAGTTATTTTGGCCGATTGCGCTCACCTCAGTACCCGCTGCTTTTTTGGGTGGGCAAATGACCTTACCCAATCCAATTTACAAGACGTTAGTAGGATTTTGCTTACTGTATGCCGCTTACACCATATTCGCACAAGCCAACAAAGTGGATGATGTACAAGTAAAAGCAGTTACCAAGCCATTACAATTGTTACTGGGGGCGGTATTAGGCTTTTTGGCAGGCTTAACAGGCGTGGGCGGCGGTATTTTTTTAAGCCCCATTTTATTATTTCTCTGCTGGGCCAAAACTAAAGTAATTTCTGGCGTGGCAGCGGCATTTATTTTAGTGAATTCTATTTCTGGTTTGTTGGGTTTTATTAGCAAATCGCCAATCCTGCCAGATGGGCTTGCCTATTGGGCGCTTGCAGCTATTTTGGGCGGCTTAATTGGTGCGGAATACGGTAGCAAAAAATTGGCAAATCCGGTCATTAGAAAACTGTTAGCGCTCGTACTTGTATTTGCGGGTAGCAAAATGATTTTTTCAACTTAACCCCTAAATATGCTGAAAAAGTCTAAAGCTTTCTTTACGCTCACTAATACGCTTGCCACTCCAAATGAGCTTCCAATCGCTACCAACAACTACTTTTTCGCGACCCTTTTCATCTTGCGTTAAATATAAGTCGCAATTAAGGCTTTGTTCAGATTCAAAATGCAAAGGTTTAATATCAGTATGGTAATGCAGCAAATCTATTTGCGATGGCCCTAGATTTTGACTTTTAAGGCATGAATATTTGTCGGGGACAGCCGCCTTTAAGCTAGAAAAAACTGCGCTATAGCTACGCGCAGAATCAATCAGCGGAAGCCAAAGTGTCATTAGTAATGTCCACACGCAGGTCATGCCAATCGCCCAATTGGTGGCGCTAGCACGGTTTGAATATTGTGTGCGGAACGTGGAGAATAACCATATCAGCGTCACAATGGCTGCAATGATAATTGCAAACAGATTGAAGCTTAATTCCTGCATGCCAGACAAAAATGTCAGCCGTTCTTTTATTTTTGCAGGGCTGCCTGTCATCATTGCATACCAGCCTAACCATATAAGCCCGCTCATTAAGCCGAATAAAATAAATCCGAACCAACTTAACGCACCTGCGGTACCTCGTTTAAGTGTCTCGATACTACCGCCAGCCATTGCTGTGAGTGGAATCAACATGGGTAAAGCGAGTACTTCTTTGCTATCACCAAACCCAATCACAATAAAGGCAACAGCAAAAAATGTAAGTATTAATTGAAATCTATGTTTATTGTATAGTTGCGTTCTAAAGCGCCACAAACCCCAAACAGCCAAGGGTAGGGCAGGCCATGCATACCAAAGTAGCAACTGACAATAATAAGCATGTTCACTATTAAGACTGAAACTAGCCAAGGACATTTTTATCCATTCAGCAAATATCTCTGTATGTAGGTAATAGCACAACAATGCCCAGCCAAATAAAAATGGACTGGCAATCAATAGTGCTAACATAATCACTTTGGTGTAACTGCTCGTCCGCCAAAAACTAAACAAGCAAGGTAAAGCAATAATCGTTAACAAAATAATGAACAGCGCATGCAGGCCTGTCGATAGCCCTGCCACTGCCATGCCAAGTCCTAGCAAAATGCTAGCGCGATAAGGTCGTCTTTTGGCAAGTGCAAGTGCATAGAAGCTTGTTGCTAAGCCTGTTAAAGATGAAACGGCAGGCATTAAGGTATGAGCGCTAAATACCAAGCCAATAGAGCCTATAAATACAAACGTCGTCTGACGACCAAAGCCTATCCCCCATAATTCTCGGCCAGTCATGCCTATCATTAATAAAGTGATTACCATCCATAGGCCAGAGACAATGCGAGCTGCATCGTGTAGCGGTAAGAGTGGACTAAATAATTTGGCAAACGCAGCGGCACTTAAATAATACAAGGGAGGATTAGAAATTTGCGACGTACTTGTTGCGTGAGGCGCGACTAAATTCACCTCATCTAGAATATTCTTAATGACGCTAATGGAGTGCGCTTCAAATGGCTTCCACGGGGCATGACCAATCAAGCCCATACACAACCAAATTGCACAAAGTACAATTAACAACTGGGTTTTGGCTTTCTCCCCTACTTTTGCGCGAGGAGTTGACATATTGCCCTGCCAGTCGTGCTCTAATTCAAAACGCATTTTTGCCATAATTTATATGATTAGTTTAGCATTGAGTTAAGTGCTGTGAGCATAATCCAAATGCCTATAATAAAAAAAGGCAGCAAAGCTGCCTTTTTTTATTATCAATATCATTACATGCCGTATTTTTGTTTGAATTTTTCAACACGACCAGCAGTGTCTAGAATTTTCTGTTTGCCAGTATAAAACGGGTGGCAAAGCGAACATACCTCGATGTTCATATCGCGACCATAAGTCGAGCGTGTTTTAAATTTGTTACCGCAACTACAAGTTACGTTAATTTCTGGGTAATTTGGATGTGTTTCAGCTTTCATGCTTTTCTTTCTTTAATAAGCAGTTTCTGTAGAGCCGCGCATTATGTATTATTTTGGCGAATATTGCAATGACTTAACGTGTAAATGATACTAAATTCTTGAATTTTAATTCAATTAGTCACATAGTAAAGATTAAGCAATTAAAGACGTTAATAACATGGTACCAATGAATAAACAAAAGAAAGTTAGAATGAGGAATCAACATGGAAGCCACGCCTAGAAATGCTTGCTTAGAAGCGTTTAATGTCTTGCAAACTGAGTTAAAAGAAACGCCTCCAGATGCGCAAAAAACCGCAGAAGATTGCCCATATTGGGTATTTGAGCGCGGGTATCGTGCGGCAGTGCAAGAATTAATGGATATTGCGGATACCGGTGTTCAAGTTAAAAAGTTTGTATCACCAAAACTACAAAGTCTTGCAGAAAGACTCATTTACACAACGGATTGCGTATAATCATTAGGGTAAAATTCCGAACCCAATGTGAGGTGATTAGATGAATTTTAATGATGATAGTGCAGCAATGGATGCATTTAAAGTATTGTGTGACGAATTAGAGCGCTCGGATTTAATGAATACAGATGAGTGCCAATATTGGGTATTTGAACGCGGTTATCGTTCTGCAATACAAAATTTAATCGAGATTATGGAAACAGGCGTGCAACAAAAGAAATTTGGTTCACCTAAGTTGCAAGCGCTTGCCGATAAGTTATTGAGCTAAAAATTAGCTCAATAAATGGGTTAAGTATTGTTTTTAGCAATACTATTAAAGGTTAGCCGCGCCGCATACTGTCAAAAAAATCAGCATTATTTTTAGTTTGCTTGATTTTATCTAACAAGAACTCCATGGCTTCTAAGTCATCCATAGGGTAAAGCAATTTGCGTAATACCCAAATTTTCTGGAGCACATCTTTCTCAATGAGCAGTTCTTCTTTGCGGGTGCCAGACTTATTCACGTTAATGGCTGGGTAGATACGTTTTTCGGCCATACGACGGTCAAGATGAATTTCCATATTGCCCGTACCTTTAAACTCTTCATAAATCACATCATCCATACGTGAGCCTGTATCCACTAACGCAGTCGCAATAATAGTGAGCGAGCCACCTTCTTCGACATTACGCGCTGCACCAAAAAATCTTTTTGGTTTTTGCAGGGCGTTAGCATCAACGCCGCCAGTCAATACCTTGCCAGAAGAAGGGATGACGGTGTTATAAGCACGCGCTAGACGAGTAATTGAATCCAATAAAATGACTACATCTTTCTTATGCTCAACCAAACGTTTGGCTTTTTCGAGTACCATTTCTGCAACCTGCACATGACGTGTTGCTGGTTCATCGAAGGTGGATGCTACGACCTCACCTTTTACCGAACGCGTCATTTCTGTCACTTCTTCAGGGCGCTCGTCTATGAGCAATACAATCAATATACAGTCTGGATGATTTGCAGTAATCGCGTGCGCAATATTTTGCATCATCACTGTTTTACCACTTTTTGGGCTGGCGACTAGTAAGCCGCGCTGGCCCTTACCGATAGGCGCAATCATATCAATGACACGGCTGGTCACATTTTCTTCACCACGGATATCGCGTTCTAATTTAAGTGGGACAGTTGGGAAAAGAGGGGTTAAGTTTTCAAAAAGAATTTTGTGTTTTGTGTTCTCTGGTGCCTCTCCATTCACCAAATCTACTTTAACAAGTGCAAAGTAGCGTTCACCATCTTTTGGCGTGCGAATTTCACCTTGAATCGAATCGCCAGTATGTAAATTAAAACGACGAATCTGTGAGGGAGATACATAAATGTCATCTGTACCAGCTAAATACGAGGTGTCAGGAGAGCGCAAAAAACCAAAGCCATCTTGTAATACTTCTAATGTACCTTCACCATAAATGCTATCGCCTTTTTTTGCTTTATTTTTAAGAATAGCAAAAATGACCTCTTGCTTACGCATGCGGCTTGCATTTTCAATTTCATCTGCAATTGCCATTTCAACTAGTGTGGTAACAGGGAGGTGTTTGAGATCAGATAGATACATATGTGAGGACTCGCTAGAAGGGAACTACTACAAAGAGATGGGTTTAAAAAAGCTTTCGATTATTCTACCTAGAGTTTATCAAATGCCTGCTGACCTGTTTGAGATATGCCAGCAGGTTTGAATTTATTTAAATATTACTGTCAATAAAAGCGGTTAATTGAGATTTAGATAAAGCGCCCACTTTAGTGGCTTCTACATTTCCATTTTTAAACAACATTAAGGTAGGAATGCCACGAATACCGTATTTAGGAGGAGTTTGCTGATTGTCATCAATGTTGAGTTTAGCAACCTTTAAACGACCTTCATACTCTTTAGCGATGTCATCTAAAATCGGGGCTATCATTTTGCAAGGACCACACCATTCAGCCCAGTAATCGACCAAGACTGGTAGTGGTGATTGTAATACTTCCTGTTCAAAAGCGGCATCGCTTAAATGGGTAATATGTTCGCTCATTTTAACCTCGGTATAAATTTTGATGAGTTGATTAAGTTGTTGTAAAAAATCAGCTATTAAGCCAATGAATTTTTTGCTTTTGTTTTAAGGAACTTAAATACTGAAGTAGATTAGTATATTTAATTGTGAGTGTTTATTAATTATGCATTAACTAAAAAAAATTAACTACTATTTATCGTTAAGTAGTCGTAAATTACTTCTAATTAGCGTTAAATATAAGTATAACAACATCGTTTGCCTTATATCAAGCTGTATTCAAAGCGTTCAAATCGTGCAGTACGCTCAATTAACTTGTTTAACAGAATATTTTGATGTTTATTAAAGCTCAAAACATTACCAAGCTTGCAAAATCCGCGTGCGACAACAATGCTAGCAGGCTGCTTGAGCACAGTTAATTCAGGTAATAATAAAACCTCGCCTTCAATTGCTGTGCTGCTATTTTCTACTTTCGCTATATCTGCAATTGCACTTGGCGAGATTAACTCTACCCCAATATCTAATTGATTCATTTCATTGATGTTTGCCCAGCGCAATACTGCAAGCTCCCACGTGGCACTTTTGCTATTTTTCATCGCAACAATATCACCTACCCTTGCAGACGCAGCAGAAGAGCTAAATTTTCTAAGCGCATATCCGCCAGCACCTACATTCAAAATTTGCCAACGAGAAGGTTTAATTGCACCCTCGATGTTGTCGTGTTTTGCTTTTGATTTGCCTGGTTTAAGTAAGTGATGTGCGGCAATTAATCCAATACCAAGCTCAACACCATCACTTTTTTTAGTTCTAGAGAAAATACGCTGTTGCGCTTTTCCAAAGTTTTTAATCAGTTGAGCAAGCAGGTCTTGATATTGATTTTCTAATGCATGGCTGGGTAAATAACCATCATTAGGCACAATACCATCTTGCAGTAGCTTAATATGCTGATGAATTTGTCTAGCCAAATTCACGGTGACTAAAAGAATATCAGTTTCTTCATTGGGTTTATCTTGATTTTTTACGAATGCTGTCGGTGGTTTGTTGCCATCTAGGGCAACGATAAATACGCCTGTCGGGTTGTCTATGAGTCCCAATGGCCTAATCTCAGCGTGTTCTGCAATATTGCAAAGGTAAATATCCGTTTTTAAAATATCTGTGCTGGCAAGATGTTGCGGATCAGCTAATTCCATCAGCAATATCTGCGTATAGACTAAATTAACCGAGCTGACATTATTCATGGCTAATTGGTCAATCACAGACAATTTTTGAACAGATTGTTGTAGTGCGCAGAAGTAAAGTTTATGTAGCTCTGCCCAAATAGCTGATGATGGTGTGCGGTAGCAAAGATGATGAATTAATACAATTTCTTTAAGCGCATGAATAGCGCGTTGTATCACTTGGGCAGCAGATTTGCTGCTATTAATGGCTAAAATTTTATTCAGTAAGTCGATTAAGGCAAGCTTATAGCCATATGCAAACTCTTGCCATAGTTTAATTGCAACATCCGCAAAAATACGTTCATTTTTTGTGAGGGGCAGGCTGGCATTACTAAAATGTAGAATTAAATCTTTATAAATTTGAATTGCGGCTGGACGATACAGTTCTAGCGCATTGAGCCGATTGGAAAAAGCGACTTTCTGCGAATTTAAAATTTGTAGCTCATCAATCAAGTCACTCGAAGCAGAAATTGGGTCGCCGAAAGGCAGTTTCTGAATGAACTCGTTTATTTTGTGTGTGCGAGTCTCTGCCAACAAAATTGGATTATCATCTAGATTAGGTAACTTAAAGCTGATCATACAAACTCCAAACGGAATTCATTCATGTTAGCGTGTAACTCTAGAATTTTCACTTTAGTATAATAACTTATTCGAATTTTCAATTTTGCAAATAACTTAAATTATTTAAAGAGTGATGATACATAAAAAATCAGTTTTAAAATATTTTTTACTCATATTGCTCTTTAGTTTGAGTCATTTAAGCTACAGTGCAGATGATTTTATACTCAATGATACTTCGGGTAGAAAGCATACCTTGTCACAGTATAAAGGTAAATGGGTAATTGTGAATTACTGGGCCACATGGTGCCCGCCTTGTTTAGAAGAAGTGCCAGATTTGGTCAACTTGTATGATAGTCGCCACAATCAAGATGTCATGGTGTTTGGTGTGGTTTTTGATTATGAAAATATTCGGGTTGTCGAAAAGTATGTGGATGACATGTTGATGTCATACCCAATTGTGTTGGGAAATGATGCGATTAGGAAGCAAATCGGCAGCTCAGAAGTGCTTCCCACCACTTATATTTACAACCCAGAGGGGCGTTTGGTCAAAACCAGAAAAGGACTCGTCACTAAAAAATATTTAGAAGCGATTATTTCTGGCGCAACGAAATAATTTAAGGTGTTTTAGGTGTTAACTGGCACTTCAATACTATTGCCTGCTTCGTCTAACACATTCAGCCGATTTTCATTTGCAAATTGCATCAGCTCTTCAAATCGCTCTGGGCTGACTTCTTGAAGTTTCATATCCACTACCAAGCAACGCACACCACTAATCACTTCTGGCTTCAAATAAGGCGAGTAGCGCAATTTGCGATTCTCGCCAAAAGTAGCAAATGTGCTACAAATACGGTCTATCCAGTCACTTGGGCGAAACGCTTTACCGTCACGCGTGGTGCTTTGGATAATGATTTCTGTTTTACCGTCATTGAGTTTTTTTTCTGACATGCTAATTGGATTCGCCATATTTTCCTTCTATTACTTAATTAATATATTCAAATACTTTAACCACTTTTTCAACACCACTGGTGTTGCTTGCAATGGCTACCGCCGCATCTGCCTCTTCTTTTGTGACTAGACCCATTAAATATACAACGGAATTTTCTGTCACGACTTTAACGTAATTAGCCTGAAACTTATTCTCGGTTAAGAATGCAGTTTTCACTTTTGAGGTTAAATAAGTATCATTTGCACGCGAGCTCAAATCTGTTTTAGGACTGACGACAATTTCATTGGTGACGCTACGTACTTGTTCAACCTCTTTCATTAAACTTTCAGCTTTTGCTTTTCTTTCTGCATCTGGCACTTCACCAGTGAGCAGCACATTTTGGTTGAAGCTGGTGACGTTCACGTGCGAATCTTCGCCTAAATTGGTCTCCATTTTACGAACTGCTTTAATTTCAATATTTTCATCTTCGACAAAAATACCAGTCGTACGTCTGTCAATCGCTGCAGAAGTGCCTGCTGCTGCGCCTCCTACGACTGCGGGTACACAAGCGGCAGTAGAGCTAACAATGGCAATGCTCAATAGGAGCTTTGTTGTGATACTTTTTGCTGGAATGAATTGTGAAAATTGCATTGAATACTCCTTAAGAATTATCGTTTTTTGAATGTGGAAAAGTTGAGCCCAGCGCACGTTAAGTAAGGTGTAAATAGAACATGATTTTTGCGAATAATACGCCAATTATGTTTCAAAAGCATTACTTAACCACTCTATGCTCTGAAAATTTGCTTTATTCATTAAAATTGCATCAAAGCGACATGCAGGCAATTCTTGTGTTTGTTGATATTGTTGTAGGAAATGCTGTGCAGCCAATACGATTTTTTGCTGCTTGTGGGGGGTAATGCTGCTGGCAGCATCGCCAAATTGGAGGTTGCTTCTCAGTCTTACTTCAATAAACACTAGGGTTTTGCCATCCTTCATAATCAAATCTATTTCACCAAAACGGCAGTGGTAGTTTTGTGCCACAAGTTTAAGGCCGCGTTCAGCTAAAAAAGTTGCAGCTATTTTTTCGGCTTCTAATCCTGCATTGTTTTTATTTATTTTCATTTTATTTACTTTTAGGCGTAATCGCAGCTTTAGCTTAAAATTGTCATGATGAAGCAATACGGTACATTATATGTGGTAGCAACGCCGATCGGCAATTTAGGCGATATTACCTTGCGCGCTATCGAAACGTTGAAAAATGTGGATGCGATTGCGGCCGAAGATACGCGCCATACAGCAGGTTTGTTAGCGCATTTTGGCCTAAGCAAAAAACTGATTGCGGTGCATGAACATAATGAACACCAAGCAGCTGAAAAAATGTTAATCCAGCTTAAAAATGGCGAAAATATTGCTTTGGTCACGGATGCTGGTACGCCTGGCATTAGCGACCCAGGTGCGGTTGTGGTGGATATCGTTCGCAAAGCAGAGATAAAGGTGGTGCCAATTCCTGGGGTAAGCGCAGTGATTACCGCGCTCTGTGCCAGTGGTATTCAGCAAAACGGCTTTTATTTTCATGGGTTTTTGCCTGCCAGTGGAGCGGCTAGACGTAAAGTGCTTGAAAGTTTAAAGTCGCAATCAGTGACATTGGTGTTATACGAAGCGCCGCATCGTATCGTGGAATGTGTGGAAGATATCGCAAAAGTAATGGGTGAAGCGCGACGAATTACGATTGCTCGTGAACTCACGAAAACATTTGAGACCATTTATACTTGCCCTCTAAGCAAAGCCAGTGCTTGGTTGCAGGCCGATACTAATCAGCAACGTGGTGAGTTTGTGTTGCTAATTGAAGCTGCGCCAGTGGTAGAAACACAAGAAATAAGCGAGGAAGCGCAACGTGTATTAAAATGTCTGTTAGCAGAGTTGCCACTCAAGCAAGCAGTTACGTTGGCAACAGAAATTACGCAGTTAAAGAAAAATGATTTATATGAATTTGCCTTAAGGCACAAAAAAGAAAACGCATAAAGTAGAAAATTTACGTATGACAGCTCAGATTACAATCACTCGCCCTGACGATTGGCACTTGCATTTGCGTGATGGCGATGCGCTTAGTGCGGTGTTGCCAGATACCGCGCGACAATTTGCACGCGCAATTGTGATGCCCAATTTACGACCGCCTGTAATAACGACTGAATTGGCTGTCGCATACCGTCAACGCATTATGGCGGCGCTCCCAGCAAATATGCGCTTCGAGCCACTGATGACTTTGTATTTAACTGACAATACGTCTGCAGATGAGATTAAAAAAGCTAAAGCAAGCGGTATCGTGCATGGGGTTAAGCTATACCCTGCGGGTGCAACCACGAATAGTGATTCTGGCGTCACGAGTTTAGACAAGTGTGCCAAGGCGCTAGAGGCGATGCAGGAAGTCGGGCTTCCACTTTTAACGCATGGCGAAGTTACGGATAGTCATGTCGATGTGTTTGACAGAGAAAAAGTGTTTATTGAGCGCCATATGCAGCCCTTACTTAACAGAATGCCAGCATTAAAAATTGTGTTTGAGCATATCACCACCAAAGACGCTGCTGATTTTGTGTTAAGTGCCCCCGCAAACGTTGCTGCTACCGTTACAGCGCACCATTTATTGATGAACCGCAACGATATGTTCAGTGGCGGCATCCGTCCGCACCACTATTGCTTGCCTGTACTCAAGCGCGAAACACATCGTCAGGCTTTGGTAGAAGTAGCAACTTCCGGTTCGCCCAAATTCTTTTTGGGCACCGATAGTGCACCTCACGCCAAAAATGCCAAAGAAGCAGCGTGCGGTTGTGCAGGGATGTACACAGCGCACGCGGCTATTGAGCTTTATACTGAAGCCTTTGAGGCCGCAAATGCATTAAACAAACTTGAGGCGTTTGCTAGTTTTAATGGTGCTGATTTTTATGGGCTCCCTAGAAACACAGAAAAAATCACATTGGAAAAAGCCAGTTGGCAGGTGCCAGATGAACTACCATTAGGAAGAGAGAGTCTAGTACCATTAAGGGCGGGGCAACTAATACACTGGAAACTTATTCAGACTTAGTGAATAAAGCAATATGGAGACTAAAGTATGAAGATATCAAAAGCAATCTATTTGGCATTGATGCTGAGCTTTGCAAGCGGGGCTGTGCTCGCAATCACACCCGATCCCTCTGACCAAAATATCTATCAACGTGAGTTTAGATTGTTGGATACAAACAATGATAGCAAAGTAAGTGCAACAGAAATTAAAAAGGATCCTATTTTTGAAGAGGGTGGTTTTAATAAAGCTGACAAAAATCATGATGGCAATTTAAGTCAAGATGAGTATGCCAGTTACAAATCAGCCGCACAGCAAGTTGAGGCGAAAAGAGTCGCTAGAGATAGTGCAATTACCTCAAAAGTTAAAGCTAATTATTTACTTGAGAAAAATTTTAGAAGCTTTAAAGTGAGCGTGGAAACCAAAGATGGTGTCGTGATACTAAGTGGGTTTGTAGATGATGAAGCTACAAAGAAACGCGCAGAGCGAATTGCCGCAAGTGTCAAAGGGGTTAAATCTGTTAAAAATGGGTTAGTGATAAAACCATAACAATTATTTCATCACATTTAAATTATTGGGGCGATAAGGATGTTAACTAGAGCGCTATTCTTTATATTTTTGCTGCTAAATACAGCGGTTATTTTTGCAGAAGTACACCCAGACATAGAGGCCACAACTGTAAATGGGGATAAAGTGATATTGCATCCCAATGGCGGTTGGGAATATGTAGATACAAAAAAAGCAGAAGTGGCTAATGCCATTGCGAGCCAACATCCCGAAAATCAAATTTGTCCAAAAGGTGCACAACGAGCCAATTTTGGTTATGGACGTTGCATTTTGCCCGGTGATAAAGATTTCAATCGCGGTTCCTTAGGTGGTAAAGGAAAATACTAGATTAGTAATCTTATGTCTTTATTAAGTCTTTCAATTTTTACTCGAATCAGCTTGTGTTAGAATTGCCACGAAGCTAGCCAGACAGTCGCCGCCATTCGTGGGGGAGGAAAGTCCGGGCTGCATAGAGCAAGATGACGGCTAACGGCCGTACGTTGAAGTTTTTTTAGCGAAAGCTAGAAATTATAAGACGCGGAATAGGGCCACAGAGACGAGTCGGTTCGACCTGCGAGTCGCGAAAGTGACGAGCTTGCGTCGAAACGGGTGAAACGCGGTAACCTCCATCTGCAGCAAGACCAAATAGGCTGGTACTTTTACGCAAGTAAATAAGGCGTGGCTCGCGCTACCAGCGGGTAGGTTGCTCGAGCGCATAAGTAATTATGCGTCTAGATGAATGACTGTCAGGTCTAGCAATAGACGACAGAACCCGGCTTATCGGCTAGCTTTTTTAATCCCCATGCCAAAAAAAGAACCGCACCTTTCAAAAAGGTGCGGCTAGGGGGTCATGGTGCAATACGGTTTCGGTTTTTAAAGAGTTGTATACCGACAATTCTTTAATAACTCACATCCTAAATTGGGGGTGGGATGTGCTGTGTGACACAGATTACCGTTTTTTATTCTTATCCAATTATTCTTATATTTGGTTAGCTATTGGATTAACTTAAAGCTTATTGCTATTGATTTAATTGAAAAATTCATGCTCACATTCTAGTGGTTTCAGTTGTCTCAACAATCCTCCATATGGGGGATAAGTCTAGATATTTCATCATCACTACGACATATATAAAGTTGAGCAGGCGGTAATCTAGGGCAGATTTAGAGTAGTTTTTTTATCTATTTTTAGCGGTTATTGAATTCAATCACATAAATAATAACGCTAATATTTTACATTCATTAACAATTTTAACTTAATGATTATAAAGGATAAATTTTTTAATAAATTTTGATATTTTTAAGCTAAGTCTTTGTCTTGTAAAGAAAAAAACTAAAAGTGCTTGCAAAGCACTTTTTTTTTATCTATAGTACACTTTAGTGGTGAAAAGTGGAGTTTTGTGGAGAAATTTTAATTTTTGACTCGTTGCAAAATTTCTCACGTTTTCACCTTAGGGGATTATAAGGCTTTTATAAAAACATGTTTAGCGGTGCTACAAATTTAAGTTTGGATGTGAAAGGCAGGTTGGCTGTACCTGCGAAACATCGAGATGCGCTAATTACGCAAAGTGCGGGCAATATTGTCTTAACTGCGCATCCGCATGGCTGTCTATTGTTATACCCACAACCCGCATGGGAACCTATTGAGTCAAAGCTGACTAGCTTATCGAGCTTCAATCCACAAACGAGCGCAATCAAACGCATGATAGTTGGTCAAGCTGACCATTTGGAGTTGGATGCAACTGGGCGGCTTTTAGTGAATCCGGTGCTTCGTAAATTTGCCAAGCTGGATAAAGAAGTGATGTTTGTAGGGCAAGGTAGTCATTTTGAATTGTGGGATATAGAGGCTTGGAATGCCCAGCTGGCTATATTGATGGGAGAAGGCAATTTGGAGCTACCAGCTGAGTTAGAAGGTTTTTCACTATGATGACGGGCGCAACTTCGGCGCCCAAACTAAGCACCATGTCGGCCTCGGCATCTTTATCGGATATGTCTTTAACTCAAAATCTTAGTACATCGCATCTCACGGTTTTATTAAATGAGGCTGTAGACGCGCTCAGTATTAAGCCTAGTGGCGTATATATCGATGGCACATTTGGGCGTGGCGGACACAGCAAAAAAATACTATCTAAGTTAGACCAGTCGGGCCGCTTGTTTGCGATGGATAGAGATTTAGCGGCGATAGAAGAAGGCAAAAAGATTGTGGATGCAAGATTCAGCATTGAGCATCGACATTTTTCCGAAATTAGTGAGTTGGCGACTTGCCATCACTTGACGCAGATTGATGGCATCTTGTTGGATTTGGGTATTTCTTCACCACAAATTGATGAAGGTGAACGAGGTTTTAGTTTTAGATTTGATGGTCCACTTGATATGCGTATGGACCAGACGCGTGGCAAAACAGCCGCAGAGCTGTTGGCTACTATTTCAGAGCAACAATTAGGAGAGGTAATAAAACATTATGGTGAAGAACGGTTTGCTAAGCAGGTTGCAAGGGCGATTATTAAGGAGCGCACAGACGGGCGCGCCATCACCACTACAGGACAGCTTGCCAAGGTCGTGGCAAGTGCAATCCCCAAGGTCGAGCCGGGGCAGAACCCTGCAACGCGTACCTTTCAAGCTTTACGGATTTACGTCAATCAGGAGCTTGAGGAGCTATCGCTAATACTGCCCAAATGCCTTGATTTGCTTGGTGCTGGTGGAAGGTTGGTTGTCATAAGCTTCCATTCATTAGAAGATCGAATGGTGAAACGATTTATTAGTAGTGAAGAGAATCGTGATGATTTACCTGCAAACTTTCCAATCAAAGCAAAAGATTTGCCGCAACCGCGTTTAAAAATGGTTGGTAAACCGATTAAGCCTAGCGCAGCAGAAATCAAGTTAAATGTAAGAGCAAGAAGTGCAGTCATGCGTGTAGCAGAAAGAACGACAGTAAGATGACGCGCCTAAATTTAACCTTGTTTTTTGTGTTAATTGCTGTTGCCTTGGGCGTGGTGACCTCTCAACACAAAGCGCGCAAGTTGTATTTTGAGTTAGAGCAATTGCAAAATTTGGCTAAAAGGTATGACACGGAATATGGCCAATTACAGTTAGAGCAAAGCACTTGGGCGATGCACTCAAAAGTTGAAGAATTCGCGACAAAAAAATTACAAATGCAAGTGCCAGATGCAAAACGCATTCAGGTAATTTCGCTAGAAGATATGACCCAATAAAAATGGCTTACGATAAAACACGTCATTATGTAGTTAAGTTACCTGCTTGGCGTAGGCGAGTGTTGCTGATTGGATTGTTGGCACTGTTTGGCGGGCTATTAGCACGTGGCATCTATTTACAAAGCTTACACAAAGAGTTTTTGCAGAAAAAAGGCGATGCAAGATACAGCCGTTCATTGGTCTTGCAGGCGCATCGTGGCAAGATTACCGACAGAAATGGGGAGTTGCTTGCGATTAGTAGCCCAGTTGAGTCGGTATGGGTAAGCCCTCCAGATATCAAAATGGACAAACCTCAAAAAGTCGCATTGGCTAAGCTGTTAAAAATAAAAACAACTGAAATTGATAAAAAGATTGCAAACCGGGAGCGTGAGTTTGTTTATTTAAAACGCCGTATCTCTCCAGATCTTGCAGCACAAGTCATGAGCTTAAAAATATCAGGTGTATTTCTGCAGCGTGAATATAAACGGTTTTATCCTGCGGGCGATGTGACTGCGCACTTAGTAGGATTTACGGGGATTGACGACAATGGTCAAGAAGGATTTGAGCTTGCAAAAAATAGTTTGCTTTCTGGAAAACCGGGTAGTCGTCGCGTCATTCAAGATAGGCAAGGCCATATTGTAGAAGATCTAGAAGCTGTCAAAGTCCCGCAAGATGGGCAAGATTTGGAGTTAAGTATTGACCGCCGATTGCAATATTTGGCGTTTAGAGAGCTCTCAAAAGCGGTAGAAAAGCACCATGCGAAAGCTGGTGCAGTCGTAATTTTAGATGCCAAGACTGGTGAAGTATTGGCGATGGTTAATCTGCCTACTTACAACCCTAATAATCCAATTAATATTAAAGGCAAGACGCGCAATCGCGCCATTACTGACATGTTTGAACCTGGGTCGACCATGAAAGCCATCACGGCATCTGCTGCGATGCAGTTTGGAGACTTTACACCAGAGACCCAAATACAAACTGCACCGGGATCGATGACGATTGGACCTGCAACGATTCGTGACTCGCATGAACATGGCATTTTAACGGTATCGCAGGTGATACAAAAATCATCCAATGTAGGCTCATCAAAAATGGCGTTAAGCCTTAAAAAAGAAGAGTTATGGAGTACATTTAACCAACTAGGGTTTGGCTCTCGTGCAAACATCGGCTTTCCTGGAGAAGCTTCAGGTATTTTAAGGCCGTATAAAACTTGGCGACCAATTGAGCAGGCGACCATGTCTTACGGTCACGGCATTAGTGTCACATTATTGCAATTGGCACGTGCTTATACGGTATTTGCCAACGATGGTGAAATCAAGCCAGTATCATTAACTAGGCTTAAAGAGCCGTCAGTGGGGCATCAAGTATTTTCTGCCAAAGTTGCCAATGATGTTAAAGCAATGCTAGAACTTGTGGTGCAACCTGGAGGAACAGCGCTGAGAGCGCAAGTAGCAGGTTATCGCGTGGGTGGTAAGACTGGAACAGCCCATAAAATTGGCCCAAATGGATATGAAGAAAATAAATATGTCGCTTCGTTTGTGGGTTTGGCGCCAATCTCTAATCCACGCCTGATTATGGCAGTGATGATAGATGAGCCAGGCATTGAAAATGATCAATATTATGGCGGTGTGGCGGCTGCTCCAGTGTTTGCTGCTGTGATGGCCGATGCGCTTCGGATGTTGGCGGTACCGCAAGATTCTCCCAACACGAACATCGTGATTCCGCCAGAAAACACTGATGATGCTAAAGAGGTTGTATGAGTAAATATACCATTCAATCTCGCATCACAAACATCACATCCGATAGCCGCAAGGTGGGCGAAAATAGCTTATTTTTGGCCTATCCAGGTGAAAGTTCAGATGGTCGAGATTACATAGAAGATGCAATCAAAAAAGGCGCAAGCGCAGTTTTGTGGGATTCTGAAAACTACTTTTGGAATCCAGAGTGGCAGGTAGAAAACATCCCTATTAAAAAATTACGCTTACAAGCCGGATTTGTGGCGAGTCAATTTTATAAAAATCCGTCGCATAAGCTATGGATGATAGGTGTAACTGGTACAAATGGTAAAACCTCCATCACACAATGGTTGGCAGCATGTTTGAATCATCTTAATAGAAAAACTGCAGTGATCGGCACCTTGGGAAATGGATTGCCAAACCAGTTAAGCCCAACCATGAATACAACGCCAGATGCCATACTACTGCAAGACATGTTGGCTACATATCTTAGTGAAGAAGCCGAGTGTGTTGCGATGGAGGTGTCTTCACATGGCTTAAGTCAAGGACGTGTAAACGGTGTGAATTTTGACGTAGCAGTATTAAGTAACTTAACGCAAGATCACCTTGATTATCATGGCACTTTTGAAGCATATGCAGATGCCAAACGCAGTCTGTTTATGAAAGAGAACTTGAAGTTCGCAGTATTGAATGCGGATGACCCCTTTGGAATAGAGCTTGAAAAGTCGTTGATTGGAACAAAAACAGAGGTGCTGACCTACGGCATCGAATCTGGCCAAGTGAAAGCGGTTGATGTGCGTTTAGAAGATGCCAATTTGGTATTTTATGCAGAAACGCCCTATGGTAATGCACCAGTTAAAGCTAATTTGGTTGGTCGTTTTAATGTCTATAATGTCTTGGCGGTATTGGCAACTTTATTAGTATCAAAAGTCAGTATCGATAATGCTGTAGAGGCGATATCGCATATTCAATCTGTCAAGGGTCGTATGCAGCAATTGGGAGGCGGTAAAGCGCCGCTGGTGGTCATCGATTATGCGCATACGCCAGATGCATTAGAGAAGGTGCTCACTACATTAAAAGCGCAAGCCACCGGAAAAGTGATTTGCATTTTTGGTTGTGGCGGTGATCGCGATAAAAGCAAACGCATACTCATGGGTAAGATTGCAAGTGAACTTGCAAATGCAGTGGTAGTGACTTCTGATAATCCTCGTACGGAAGACCCTCAAAAAATAATTGCTGAGATTGCCGAGGGCTTGCATGGCAATTTCGCCATAGAAGAAGATCGTGCAAAAGCAATATCAGTCGGTATTTTCTCTGCAAAACCAGGAGATATTGTGTTAATTGCTGGTAAAGGGCATGAGGAGTATCAAGAAGTGAACGGTAAGAAATATCCATTCAGTGATTTAGAAGAAGCAAAAGAAGTGCTGAAAATTTATGGTGGTAATTTCTAATGATTAGCCTAAAGGATGTCACATGATAATGCTTTCAGAAATTGCGCAAGCAGTAGGTGGACGCATGCAAGGCGCGGATGTGCTTTGTAGTAGCATTGGTTCTGATAGTAGGAATATTGTTAAAAATCAATTGTTTGTTGCTATTAAAGGTGAACGTTTTGATGGTAATGCCTTTGCGGAAGAGGCGATTAAACAGGGCGCAGCAGCCGTATTAATCTCGGATCAACACGCCAATGTGTGTCCCGCAGTTAAGGTGACAGACACAAGATTGGCATTGGGGAATTTGGCAAAATATTGGCGTCAACAATTTGATATACCGCTGATTGCAGTGACAGGTAGTAACGGAAAAACAACTGTAAAAGAAATGATAGCCGCAATTTTGATTGTCGCACGAGGTAGTGTTCTGGCAACCAAAGGCAACCTTAATAACGATATCGGTATGCCGCTAACTTTGTTAAAAATTCGTCAAGAGCATACGGTCGCTGTCATAGAGATGGGCATGAACCATGAAGGTGAGATTAGATACTTAACTCGAATTGCACAGCCAAATATTGCACTGATTAACAACGCAGGCACAGCGCATATTGGCGAGCTAGGTTCGCGAGAAGCAATTGCACGCGCAAAAGGCGAGATTTTTGAGGGTTTAGTTGAAGGTGGAATCGCGATTATTAATGCAGATAATGATTTTGCAAACTATTGGAAATCGTTAAATACAAACAAAAACAGAAAAATGATTACCTTTGGTTTGAATAACCAAGCTGACATTACCGCAACTTATGAACTTAACGGTAATTTAACTCAGTTAAATCTTACAACTCCATCAGGCAGCATTACTTTTAAATTAAGTGTATTGGGCGTGCACAATGTTCAAAATGCACTCGCTGCAAGTGCTGCTTGTTTTGCGCTAGGTGTTTCTAATGAGGACATCGCAAAAGGACTGGCAGTGTTTGGTGCCGTAGAAGGTCGTTTAAATTGGCTACCGACTGCCAGCGGTGCGGTCATCATTGATGATACCTACAATGCAAACCCAGATTCCATGAAGGCCGCAATTGATGTGTTGGCAAGTCAAGCCACCACAAAAATTTTCGTGATGGGAGATATGGCTGAATTAGGTGCAGATGCGCCAACAATGCATGCGGAGATTGGTGCTTATGCTAAGCAAAAGGGCATTACAAATTTGCTTGCAATTGGGCAGTTAAGTAGTCATGCAGTCAAAGCGTTTGGTGAAAATGCACAACACTATACGCAATTAGAAACATTGGTAAAAAGTTTAAAACTACTGTTAGACAAAAACACGACAGTACTGGTTAAGGGTTCACGTTTTATGCAAATGGAGCAAGTGGTGAATCAAGTATTAGAACAAAATAATAGTCAAGGGGAAAAGTAATGCTGTTAGAGCTCGCTCGCTATTTAGCACATGATATTCGTGGTTTTAACGTGTTTAATTATATTACCCTGCGGGCGGTGCTAGCCACGCTTACAGCGCTGGTCATTTCGTTTATGGTCGGTCCTAAAATGATTCGCAAGCTAACGGAATATAAGGTAGGCCAATCAGTTCGGGATGATGGGCCACAAACACACTTAATTAAAGCGGGTACGCCAACGATGGGCGGTGCGCTGATTTTAGTTGCTATCTCAATTGCCACATTATTGTGGGGTGATTTGCATAATAAGTACATTTGGGTAGTGCTATTCACCACGCTTGGATTTGGCGCAATCGGCTGGGTAGATGATTACCGTAAAGTGGTTTATAAAAACCCTAAAGGCTTATCAGCAAAAGCTAAATATTTCTGGCAAAGTGTCATTGGATTAAGCGTAGCGATATTTTTATATCAGACATCAAGTAGCGCGACTGAAACAACACTGATATTTCCATTCTTTAAAAATTTAGCATTACCTTTAGGGGTGGTTGGATTTATTCTACTTAGCTATTTAGTTATCGTGGGTAGTAGCAATGCGGTTAACTTGACAGATGGCCTCGATGGTTTGGCGGTATTGCCAACCGTAATGGTGGGCGCTGCCCTAGCAATTTTTGCTTATGTGGCAGGGCATATATATTTTTCAAAGTACTTGGGTATACCTTACGTGCCAGGCGCAGGTGAGCTCATGGTGTTTTGTGCCGCTATGGCAGGCGCAGGCTTGGGATTTTTATGGTTTAACGCATATCCAGCAGAAGTGTTTATGGGCGATGTCGGTGCATTGGCGCTAGGTGCTGCTCTAGGTGTAGTTGCTGTGATAGTGCGACAAGAAATTGTGCTGTTTATTATGGGTGGCGTCTTTGTGGTGGAAACATTTTCAGTTGCATTACAAGTGCTGTATTTCAAATATACCAAGAACAAAACTGGCACTGGGAAACGCATTTTTTTGATGGCGCCTTTACATCACCATTATGAGCAAAAAGGCTGGAAAGAAACGCAAGTGGTGGTGCGATTTTGGATTATTACCATGATGTTGGTCTTGGTAGGGCTCTCAACATTAAAACTCAGATAAATAACTAGATTAATCATAGATGAAGCTTGAGCTAAAAAATAAACGCGTGTTAGTACTGGGTCTAGGTGAAACAGGACTCTCTGCTTTGCGCTGGCTAGAAAAACAAGGTGCGATATTGTCTGTGGCCGATTCACGAGATAACCCGCCCAATGTGGATGGGTTAGCCAGAACCATGCCTAATTTAGCAATCTACACTGGGAAGTTTAAGCAAGCGGTATTGCTAGATGCTGAAGTGATTGTCATTAGCCCAGGCGTGCCATTGGCTGAGCCAGCTGTTCAAGCGGCGATTGCAAGAGGAATTCCAGTGCTTGGCGACGTTGAATTATTTGCGCAATATCGTCTAAAAAATACAAAAGTGATTGGTATTACTGGTTCGAATGGCAAAACGACCGTCACAAGCCTCGTAGGCGAAATCTGTAAACAGGCTGGATTGAGAACTATCGTGGCAGGGAATATTGGTTTGCCAGTATTAGATGCGCTACAAATGGAAATTCCCGATATCTATGTATTGGAGCTCTCTAGCTTTCAGTTAGAGACCACTAGCAGCTTAACGCTTGATGCTGCAACCGTATTAAATGTGACAGAAGATCATATGGATCGATACGAAACATTCAAAGATTACGCTAATGCAAAGTCACGTATTCTTGCGCATACAAAAGTAGCGATATTGAATCGCGATGATGCAACTACATTAGCGATGAAGCACGACAGTACGTCATCTAGGGGTACTTATACATTTGGTTTAAATGAGGCCACTACAGCGAATGATTTCGGATTGGTGACGATTGAAGGTTCACAATATCTAGCACATGGTCAGCGTAAATTATGTAAATCAAGTGAGCTGAAAATCAGCGGGCAACATAACGTCGCCAATGCACTTGCAGCGGCCGCATTGTGTGCCGCTGTTGGTATCGAAAAAGAGGCTATCGTATCAACATTGCAAACCTTTAAGGGTTTGCCACATAGAGTAGAGTGGGTCGCAAATATCGATAACGTAGATTATTATGATGATTCAAAAGGCACCAATGTTGGGGCAACATGCGCTGCAATTTTTGGCATGACCAAAAATGATATGCCTCAAAAAGTAGTGTTACTTGCTGGTGGGGACGGCAAAGGTCAAGATTTTTCACCTCTGGCAGAAGCAGTAAAAGCGAATTCTCGTGCCGTGGTGCTATATGGACGTGATGCAGCACTGATTGAGTCTGTTTTATTAAATACTAATATTCCAATTTACCAAGCCCATGATTTACCAGAGGCAGTCAATATTGCCAAAAAAATAGCGTTAAGTGGTGATGCTGTATTGTTATCTCCTGCTTGTGCAAGCTTCGATATGTTTAAAAATTATGTACACCGTGCAGAGGTGTTTATCGAAGCTGTTAAACAGTTGGAAATAGAAAGTCAAAAGGTGGCCACATGTTAGCCCCTGTCATGAATAGCCGTGAACGTATCAATGCAGCTAGCTATGACCAAATGCTATTGTGGGTAACATTTATCTTGTTAGGGCTGGGGCTGGTGATGGTGTATTCAGCATCCATTGCAATTGCCGAAGCTGATAAAGCAGTGGGTCACCAAAGTACATATTATTTAATAAGACAAGCAATTTTTATCGTGATTGGGCTTGTTGCAGGATTTATTACATTTCAGATTCCAGTTGCATGGTGGCAAAAGTCAGCGCCCTATTTATTTCTATTTGGGTTAATTTTACTTGTTTTGGTACTCATCCCAGGGGTGGGGCGCAATGTAAATGGAAGTCAGCGCTGGCTTTCATTGGTGGTTATTAATTTGCAACCATCAGAGTTGGTAAAGTTATTCGCTGCGATGTACGTTGCTGATTATGCAGTTCGCAAATCGCCGCAGATGGATAGTTTAGTAAAAGGTTTTCTACCTATGGTAGCTGTGATGGTGCTGGTAGGCTTTTTGCTGTTACGTGAACCTGACTTTGGAGCATTTGCTGTGATTTCAGCAATCTCAATCTCCATACTCTGGTTAGGCGGAATTAATGCCAGAATTTTTGCGGCACTTATTGCTACATTGCCTGTAGCCATTTATTTCTTAATCTGGAATTCTCCCTATCGTCTGCAGCGTGTGATTGGTTTTATGGACCCATGGGCAGACCCGTTCGGTAAAGGCTATCAGCTATCGCATGCCTTAATTGCATTTGGTCGAGGTGAGTGGTTAGGGGTTGGGCTAGGCGCAAGCGTAGAAAAATTACTCTATTTGCCAGAAGCGCATACTGATTTTTTACTTGCTGTAATTGCAGAAGAGCTAGGCTTTATAGGTGTGTTCACCGTACTAGGGCTGTTTGTCTGGATAGTCATTCGCGCTTTTGGTATTGGTAAAGAAGCAGTAGCAAATGAGCGATATTTTGCAGCCCTGCTAGCGCAGGGTTTGGGCGTTTGGATAGGTGTGCAAGGTGTAATTAATATCGGTGTAAATATGGGAGTGCTACCCACAAAAGGTTTGACACTACCACTACTTTCATTTGGTGGTAGCGGCATTTTAGCGAATTGTATTGCAATGGCGGTGCTACTGAGAATTGATTATGAGAACCGTCGGCTGCAGAAAGGGTTGCCAGCATGATGCTTGCTTCTCCAGTGACAAATTTCGGTTCCGGCACACTGATGGTGATGGCGGGCGGTACCGGCGGCCATGTGTATCCTGCGATGGCAGTGGCAGATTTAATGCAAGCGCATGGTTGGAAAATAGTCTGGTTGGTGACTGAGGGGGGCATGGAGAATAGGCTTTTGGAGCGTAAAAATTATAGCAAAGCCACAATCAAGATGCGTGGAGTACGTGGCAAAGGCTTGCTGGGATGGGTTTTATTGCCTATGAAGCTGGCAACAGCATTTAAACAAAGTTATTTAGCCATTAAAGAATATCAACCCACAGTGGTGTTAGGCATGGGTGGTTTTGCGGCGTTCCCTGGAGGAATGATGGCTAAGTTGCTTGGGAAACCATTAGTGATACACGAGCAAAATTCAATAGCTGGCCTAACCAATAAAACCTTGGCAATTTTTGCAAATAGAGTACTGGCAGCATTCCCAATGGCATTTGGTAATGGAGTTAGTTTGGTAGGCAACCCAGTAAGACAGGAAATCACGGCATTACCCGCTCCTGAACAAAGGTATGCGGAACGTACTGGTAGTTTAAGGCTATTAGTCGTGGGAGGCAGCTTGGGTGCGGCTGCATTAAATGAGGTTCTACCCAAAGCGATAGCGGGCTTACCTAAAGACAAGCGTCCTGAGGTAATACATCAAGCAGGCGAAAAGCATATTGCAGACTTAGAGGCTAATTATAAAGCGGCTGGTGTCGAAGCAGAAACCAAAGCATTTATAAATAACATGGCAGACATGTATGCATGGGCAGATGTTGTGATTTGTCGTGCAGGTGCGCTCACTATCGCTGAGTTAGCATGCGTTGGGGTAGCAAGTGTACTAGTGCCTTTCCCACACGCGGTAGATGATCACCAAACCTACAACGCTAAATACTTAAGTGATGCAGGGGCAGCAAAATTGATACAACAAACAGAGTTAAGTGTGGCGGTTGCGACTGACATACTCACTCACTTAACGCGAGAAATATGTTTGCAAATGGCTATTAAGGCAAAGCAGTTGGCTAAGCCAGAAGCCACCAGTGCGGTCGCAAAAATATGTATGGAGACAGCGCTAGCTAAATAAACAATGAAACATAAAGTTAAACATATTCATTTTGTAGGAATTGGCGGTGCTGGTATGAGCGGTATTGCCGAAGTGCTGATTAATTTGGGCTTTGAAGTCTCTGGTTCTGACTTGGCCAAAAATATGACGACTGAGCGCTTGGTAAAATTTGGTGCGACCGTATATCAAGGACATGCCACAGAAAATTTAATCGATGCAGATGTGGTAGTGGTGTCTTCAGCTGTCAATGAGCAAAACCCTGAGGTGATAGCGGCGCGCGCAAAAAATATTCCAGTAGTGCCGCGGGCCATCATGTTGGCAGAACTTATGCGTTTTAGACAAGGAATCGCTATTGCTGGTACCCACGGTAAAACCACTACCACCAGTTTAATTGCGAGCATATTGGCTGAAGCTGGTATGGACCCAACATTTGTAATAGGGGGGAAATTAGAAGCTGCGAGTGCGAATGCCCGTTTAGGGACGGGTGAGTGGATAGTGGCTGAGGCTGACGAATCGGATGCTTCATTCTTGCACTTAACACCAGTATTAGCGGTTGTTACCAATATCGATCAAGACCACATGGATACCTATGAGCATAGTTTTGATAAATTAAAAAGTGCGTTTGTTGAGTTCTTACAGCAACTACCATTTTGGGGTATGGCAGTGCTTTGTGTAGATGACGCCAATGTGCGAGAGATTTTGCCGCGCGTGACTAAACCAGTCATGACCTATGGCTTTAGTGATGACGCGCGTATACGTGGAAGAAATGTGCGCGCAGATAACGGCAAGATGCATTTTACGGTAGATAGAATCAATGGCGTTACAACCACATTCGACGTGACTTTAAACTTACCAGGTAAACATTATGTGTTAAACGCGCTTGCAGCAATTGCAATTGCGAGCGAGTTAAGTATCGAAGACAAATATATTATTAAAGCGCTGGCAGAATTTAGAGGAGTAGGTCGTCGTTTTGAGCGTTATGGTGAAGTGCCAGCAAAATCAGGTGGCACATTTACCTTGATTGATGATTATGGACATCACCCCGTTGAGATGCAGGCAGTCATTGCTGCCGCGCGTGATGCATTCCCAACACGCCGTTTAGTCTTAGCATTTCAGCCGCATCGCTATACCCGCACCCGTGATTGCTTTGAAGATTTTGTAAAAGTCATTTCTACAGCAGATGTGGCACTCCTTACTGACGTTTATTCGGCTGGTGAAGCAGCCATTGTGGCGGCAGATACCCGCAGTTTAATTCGTGCGATTCGAGTACAAGGGAAAGTGGAGCCAGTGTATGTAGAGACCACTAATGCCATGCCAGAAGCGATTTTAAATATGGCTCAGGCAGGTGATGTCGTGATTGTGATGGGCGCAGGTTCGATTGGGCATGTGGCACTAAAAACAAAAGAGTTGGCGAATGCAGGAGGGCGGAAATCATGACCGAAATTGGCATAGAAGCGACTGAACATAAAGCAACTGGACAATCCAAATTGTTAATAAATGAGTCATTGGCGCGCTATACCAGCTGGCGTGTCGGTGGAAAAGCTGACCGCTTATTTATCGCTGAGAATTTAAATGAATTGCAAGCATTTATAAAAACAGTAGATAGCGCTGAACCCATTGAGTTTATTGGCTTAGGCAGTAATTTATTAGTAAGAGATGGCGGTGTGCGTGGCACGGTGATTGTGATGCATCAAGCGCTGAGTGAATTGCGCAAAGACGGCAAATATATCTATGCTGAAGCGGGTGTAACGTGTGGCAAGTTAGCAAGATTTTGTGCGAATCAATCGAAGCAGGGTGCTGAGTTTATGGCAGGAATTCCTGGCACTGTGGGCGGTGCATTGGCGATGAATGCAGGCTGCTATGGCACAGAAACATGGAATATTGTGCACCAAGTACTCACCATTAATCGTCAGGGTGAGACACATGTGCGGAATCATTCTGAATTTATTGCAAGTTATCGGCATGTTGAAATGCCAGTACCAAACGAGTGGTTTTTGGGTGGATGGTTTAACTTAGAACCAGGCGTTGCAGAAGAGTCCATGCATAAAATTAAAAATTTACTTGCGACTAGGTTAGCTAGTCAGCCACTAAATTTGCCAAGTGCAGGTTCTACTTTTAGAAATCCACATGGAGATTATGCGGCCAGATTAATTGAAGCCTCTGGCTTAAAAGGCTATCAAATTGGTGGTGCACAAGTTTCGCCTAAGCATGCAAATTTTATCGTGAATGTGGGTGATGCGACGGCAATGGATATAGAGCTTCTGATTAGACATATGAAAGATACTGTTCTAGAAAAGCAAGGCGTGGCTTTACAGCAAGAAGTACGTGTGATTGGTGAGTATGCATAGCAATATGAAAAAATTTGGAAAAGTAGCGGTGTTATTTGGCGGGAAATCTGCTGAGCGCGAAGTATCGCTCAAAAGTGGCAGTGCTGTGCTAGCAGCATTGTTGCGTCAAGGCGTGAATGCGCACGCTTTTGACCCAGCAACACAAGATTTAAATGTGTTAAAAAGTTTTGACCGTGCATTTAATTCGTTACACGGGCGTTATGGCGAAGATGGCACGATACAAGGCTTGTTAACCTTAATGAATATCCCATTTACCGGCAGTGGAGTGATGGCTTCGAGCGTGGGCATGGATAAATGGCGTACTAAATTATTATGGCGCGCTTTAAATGTGAAAACCCCAGACTTTGAAATCGTAAACGCGCAAAGTGATTTTGCGGCGATAGAGAAAAAGTTAGGGTTGCCACTGTTTGTAAAACCTGCAAATGAGGGGTCGAGTATTGGCATTACAAAGGTAAAGGAAATGGGAGGCCTGGAACCCGCTTATCTATTGGCTTGCAAAGCAGACCCGCTGGTAATTGCGGAAAAATATATAGGGGGTGGTGAGTACACAGTTGGCATATTGGGTGACACTGCTTTACCCATCGTACGTATTGTGCCTAAAAATGAATTTTATGATTACGAAGCAAAATATCTGCGCGACGATACACAGTATTTATGCCCTTGTGGCTTAAGTGCTGAGGCTGAAGCAAAAATTCAACAAGAGGCTTTGCAAGCATTTCGCGCAATTGGATGCACTGGTTGGGGACGCGTAGATTTTTTAATGGATGAAGCGGGTAATCATTACTTTTTAGAAGTAAATACTAGTCCTGGCATGACTGACCATAGTTTAGTGCCTATGGCGGCAAAAGCTGCTGGAATGAGTTTTGATGATTTAGTGATACACATTTTAAGTATGACGTTGAACCAAGAAGAAATACTGGAAGAAAGTCATGTGGGATAAGCCAAGATTACTCAATTGGTTAGCTAATTTGCTATTTGCACTAGCGGTTGTAATTTTTTTATATGCGCTGTTATTTGTGGTGGTGCATTTGCCTATATTTCCTATTCGTGAGGTAAAGGTTGAGGGGCAGTTGGCGCACGTGAATCGTGAACAAATCAAGCTGATTGTAGCAAAACATTTAAAAGGGAATTTTTTTACCTTGGATTTAGAAAAAACACGTGATGCATTCGAAAAGTTGCCTTGGGCGCGCAATGTGAGTGTGCGTCGTCGTTGGCCAGATAAGTTAGATGTTTCGATTGAAGAACATCAAGCCTTAGCACGCTGGGGAAATATCGCATTGGTTAATACGCATGGCGAACTATTTCAAGCGGCATCAGATGCAGATTTGCCCGTTTTTTACGGCCCAGGTGATGGCGTAATGGAAGTGACAAAAAGTTATGGAAGCTATAGCGAAGTGTTAAACAAAGCGGATATCAAAATTGCGCAAGTCATCCTTTCGCCAAGGCGTAGTTGGGAAATTAAGACAAATAAAGGGCTGAAAATTGCTTTGGGTCGGGTAGACATGGAAGCGCGCTTAGATAAATTCGCGCGTGCTTATATCAGCACTTTAAGTAAGTTGAATGTAAAAGTGACTTACGCAGATTTGCGATATCCAAATGGATTTGCAGTTCGTAAACCAAACCATTTGAAGTCAGAACTGAAAACGCCAGCAACAAAAGCGATAAACCCTGCAGTAAAAACAAATGCTGCAGTGCAAGTGAAGGCTTAAATTAAGTCAAGCGTTTAACTTTTAGGAAAAAAAGGCAAGTATGAAAAAGGGAGTATGTAAATGAGTAAAGTCCGTGAAGATAAAAACCTAATTGTAGGTTTAGATATCGGTACTTCAAAAATTGTGACGATTGTGGCTGAGCTGCTGCCAGAAGGCACATTGAAGGTGATCGGATTAGGGCAGCATCCGTCTCGCGGCTTAAAAAAAGGCGTGGTGGTGAATATTGACTCTACCATGCAGGCAATTCAGCGCTCACTTGAAGAGGCAGAGTTGATGGCGGATTGCAAAATTAAGTCGGTGTTTACTGGTATTGCTGGCAATCATATTAAAAGTCTCAATTCGCATGGCATGGTCAAGATTAAAGATGCTGAAGTATCGCAAATGGATGTTGATCGTGTGGTTGAAACGGCGCGCGCCGTTGCATTACCAGCTGATCAGCAGATTTTACATATCTTAACCCAAGAGTTCATTATCGATGGTCAAGACGATGTGCGCGAACCACTTGGCATGAGTGGTATGAAGTTGGAAGTAAAGGTGCATATTGTTACAGGCGCAGTGGCCGCAGCCCAAAATATCGTCAAGTGTATTAAGCGTTGCGGTTTAGAAGTGAGCGATTTAATTCTACAACCCTTGGCTTCTAGTATTGCGGTATTGACGGAAGATGAAAAAGAACTCGGTGTTTGTTTGGTTGATATCGGCGGTGGTACCACAGATATTGCCGTATTTAAAAATGGCGCCATTCGTCACACTGCGGTGATTGCGATTGCGGGCGATCAAATGACCAATGATATTGCAGTGGCTTTCCGCACACCTACACAATCAGCTGAAGACATCAAGATTAAGCATGGTTGTGCGCTCAGACAATTGGCTGATCCACGAGATGTCGTTGAGGTACCAGGGGTTGATGGTCGTGAAGCGCGTCAACTATCGATTCAGACGCTAGCCGAGGTCATTGAGCCACGTGTTGTAGAGCTTTACGAATTGGTATTGCAAGAGTTGCGCCGCAGCGGCATGGAAGAAATGATTGCCTCAGGCATCGTGATTACTGGGGGCTCAGCCATGATGCGCGGCATGATGGAGTTGGGCGAGGAGATATTCCATATGCCAGTGAGATTGGGCATGCCACGCTATGTAGGCGGGCTTTCAGAAGTCATTAGCAATCCACGTTATGCGACTGGTGTGGGCTTGATTTTAATGGGTAAGCAACAGCTTGAGCGCCATTTAACTGGGCAAATGGAATCGACATCGATTGGACGGATATTTGA
>CAYXHH010000003.1:0-7245 GCA_964464725.1 uncultured Methylotenera sp.
TGACGACAATATCTGCACCCAATTCCTTTACCCATGCGATGGTTTCAGGTCGCGAAGCGGTGGCAATGACCTTTAGACCAGCGCGTTTAGCGAGTTGTATGCCGATAGAGCCTACGCCGCCACTGGCGCCAATAATCAAGAGGCTTTGGCCTGCATTTGCACCGTCGCGGTCTATCCTTAAGCGGTCAAAAAAAGCCTCGTAGGCGGTGATGGTGGTGAGCGGCAGGGCGGCGGCTTCTGCATGCGATAAGCTGGCTGGTTTGTGGCCGACGATGCGCTCGTCTACTAGTTGATATTGTGCGTATGAGCCTGAGCGAGTGAGGTCGCCCGCGTAGTACACAGGGTCGCCCACTTTAAACAGTGTGACCTCTGGCCCGATGGCTTGCACCACGCCGCTGGCATCCCAGCCTATCACGCGTGGTGTGGGCTCGACTTTGTCTTTTGGCGCGCGCACTTTGGTGTCTACTGGGTTGACCGCCACGGCATGCACCGCGACCAAAATATCACGGCCTTTTGGTGTTGGCGTCGGCAAATCTACATCTAAAAATGAGTTTGGATCTGAAATTGGTAAATAGTGGGTAAAAGCAACTGCCTTCATTTTGTTTCCTTAAAAGTAGAATGAATACAGTTTATTTGTTTTAAAAAATCAATACTAGATGGCATAATTGATAAACACTATTCTGATTTTACGAATAATAAGCCATGAACCTGATTGACTCTTTAGAATTGTTTGTACGTATTATCGAGCGTAACGGCTTAGCCGCTGCTGGACGAGAGTTAGGTTTATCACCTGCGATGGTGACAGAACGACTGGCTGCACTTGAGTCCCATTATGGGGCGCGCTTGCTTAACCGAACTACGCGCGCCCTTAGTCTAACGGATGAAGGCCGCCTCTTGCTGGATAGCGCTCGCCAGCTAGTCAATGATGCTAATGAGATTGAAGCGCGCATTAAACTTGGGGTCAGCCAGCTTTCTGGATTGATACGCATTAGTGCACCAAGCGATTTGGGGAGAAATGTGATTGCTGATGCTATCAATTTGTTTATTGAACAGCACCCAGCCCTTGATGTGGAGCTAATTTTAAGTGATGGCTATGTAGATTTAACTGGTCAGGGCATTGATCTAGCGGTGCGCTTTGGTGATTTGAAAGATTCATCCCTCAATGCCGTGCGTTTAGGTCCTAATCGGCGCATCGTCTGCGCCGCACCAAGTTACCTACAACGATTTGGTAGGCCGCAAGTACCTAGCGATTTAGCACAACACAATTGTTTGCTGATGCGTTTTGGTAGCGGCATAGACCGCGAGTGGTTGTTTACAGAAGACGGTCAGCGCAAGACGATAACGGTTACTGGCAATCGTGTTGCTAATGACGGCTATTTGGTTAGGCAATGGTGCCTAAAAGGTTTTGGTATCGCACTAAAGTCTTATTGGGACGTTAAAGATGACTTGGCTAACGGCAAACTGGAGGCTCTGCTAACCGAATACACCAATAATAGCAATAACTTACAGGTGGTTTATCAAGGTGGTAAGTCTGTTCCAAGGCGGGTTAGAGCCTTAATTGATGCTCTGGTCACGACCTTTTCACAACAACAATCCGACTACGCAAGGAATATTTAAAAGGGATGAGCGTTAATTTGGTAAAATACGCCTGAAAACTAAAACGAATAGACTATTTTGACCACACTTAAACTCAGTAAAAAACCCAACAATACGCCTGCCACAGGCAAAGCGCCTGTACGTCGGGCTGACCCTACCAAGCGCGACCGAAGCAAAGCACCCGCTAAAAAAGTGGTGCCTGCAGTGCAAGATGCGCCTTCTAAATCATCTCAACGTAACCACCGCTTTGATGGCAAGCCACGCGACACTGCCATTGAAAATAAATCGACGGATAATAGGCCGTTACGAAGCAACTTGCGGAGTGATTCTGAAAACTTAACGCACTCTGCAAGCCAAAAATCACCTGCTCAAAAATCAGCAGGTAAAGATACCCGCACCACACCGCGACCCGATAAAAATGAGCCGCAATACAGGCAAGCACCGCGCCGTGGTGGCAAATTGCGCGATGGTTACGATGGCACAAGCCAAGCGCAGTATGGCCCTGCCGCAAAAGCGGCTTATAAGTCATCGCCTGTCAATGTAGAGCAACCTCGTTTATCTAAAGTAATGGCCGAACGCGGTTTGTGCTCTCGTCGCGAGGCGGATGATTGGATTGTGAACGGTTGGGTAAAAGTTGATGGTGAAATTATTGATAAACTTGGCACACGCATTAAGCCAGACGCCGAGATTATTATTAGTGCTTATGCCTATGAGCAACAAGCCGAGCAAGTGACTATTTTGCTGCACAAACCTGTGGGTTATGTGAGCGGACAAGCAGAAGATGGTTACCAACCTGCGATTGTATTAGTGCACCCGGATAACGAATGGTTAGATGATCCAGAACTTAACGAATATAACGCTAAAGAATTTCAACGTGGATTTTTACATGGTCTTGCACCTGCAGGTCGCTTAGATATTGACTCTACGGGTTTGTTAGTACTTACTCAAGATGGTCGAATTGCGCGGCATTTAATTGGTGAAGATTCCAGTGTGGAAAAAGAATATCTCGTGCGTGTGGAAGGCAGCTTAAGTGAAGATGGCCTTAAAAAACTCAATCACGGCTTAAGCTTAGATGGTGAAAAATTGAAGCCTGCTAAAGTGAGTTGGCAAAACGAGGACCAGTTGCGTTTTGTGTTGCGCGAAGGCAAAAAGCGTCAAATTCGCCGCATGTGCGAGATGGTCGGTTTGCATGTGGTGGGCTTAAAAAGAGTTCGCATTGGCAGTATCAATTTAGGTAAACTTCCGCTTGGTCAATGGCGTTATTTGCGCGCTAACGAGCGTTTTTAATTTTTTAATGCGTTTTAGGTGTTAAGTTTTATTAATTATTTTATAAGGAAGCAAGATGGGTTTATTTGATAGCGTTGCAGGAGCAGTTTTGGGGAAAATGATGGGTGACAAAGGCGGCGTGGCACAAGTTGCTCTTGAAATGTTTAACCAAAATGGGGGCTTAACTGGTATTTTAGATAAATTTAAAGAAGGCGGTCTAGCCGAAGAAGCCGCTTCTTGGGTGGGTAAAGGTGAAAATATGCCGATTTCTGCCGAACAAATATCTAGTGTATTAGGTAATACTGCTATTGCAGAAATGGCAGCTAAATTTGGGATTGACCCAGACACATTAAGTAGCCAAATTGCTGAACACTTACCAACAGTGGTCGATAAACTCACGCCTGATGGCGAAGTGAACGATAACTCTGGCAATTTACTCACAACAGTACTGAGTATGTTGAAATAGTGTTTACACAACAAAAGAGGGGCATTTGCCCCTTTTTGTTTTTTTGATGTTTGCTTTTTGCTAAGCGAATTTTGTCACACAATTTTTGTTAGAATCATTGAATGGACTTTTTACTTTTAATTAAAGCAGCGATTTTAGGCATTGTTGAGGGCGCAACTGAGTTCTTGCCTATCTCAAGCACGGGGCACCTCATTTTGGCAGGTGATTTACTGGGCTTTTTGGATCACGACAAACGCAGCTTGTTTGAAATTGCGATTCAACTAGGCGCTATTTTGGCAGTGGTTTGGGAATACCGCGCACGTTTTGTGAATACCTTTGCTGGCATTGGTCGCGACCCAACTGCTAACCGTTTAATCATTAATTTGGCCATCGCTTTTCTTCCACTCGCAATTTTAGGCTTAGCATTCGGAAGCGCGATTAAAGCAACTCTATTCAAACCTGTGCCAGTGGCAATTGCATTTATTGTGGGTGCTTTTATTATTTTATGGGCAGAAAAACGTCAACATGCTATCACCATTGAAACCGTGGATGATATTCGTCCCAAAGACGCTATTAAACTTGGGCTCGCACAAGCTGTAGCGCTTATTCCTGGTATGTCTCGTTCTGGCTCTACCATTATTGGCGGTTTGTTTTTTGGCTTATCGCGTAAAGCTGCGGCTGAATTTTCGTTCTTTTTAGCTGTCCCAACTTTGGGCATTGCTTCTATTTATTCGATGTATAAAGAACGCCACTTGCTTAGTACGGATGATTTAGGTTTATGGGCAATGGGCTTTATCTTTGCATTTATTAGCGCGATGATTGCAGTACGTGCACTGATTAAATATGTAAGCAATCATGACTTTACTATTTTTGCTTGGTATCGAATTGCATTTGGTTTGATTGTGTTATTAACTGCCTATACTGGCGTGGTGAATTGGACAGTCAACTAACTCAATACTTAACCTGAATAAAGGTATAAAAAATGAAAAAATTACTCAAATATGGTTTGTATGGGATTGGCGGCATTGTTTTAGTTGTGCTTCTCATTGTGGCTTATTTTGCGGTCACTTTTAATCCAAATGACTACAAAGATGACATTATCAAGCTTGTTAAAGAGAAAAAGGAACGCACGCTGAATATTGATGGCGATATTAAGTTAAGTTTTTGGCCAAAAATTGGCGCAGATCTTGGCAAAATTTCGATTTCTGAGCACAAATCAGATCAAGAATTTGCATCGGTGAATAGCGTTAAAGTAGCACTTGCTGTGCTGCCTTTACTAAAAAAGGAACTGGTTGTAGACACGGTTTATATTGATGGCGCTAAAGCAAATGTCATTAAAAATAAAGATGGCTCATTTAACTTTGACGACCTAATGAGCAAAGAGGAAGAGGAATCTGAAGAGATTAAATTTGATGTGCAGGGCGTGAATATTACCAACTCTGAAGTCGCTTATAGCGATGAAGCCTCTGGCGGAAAATACAGCATATCAAAATTCAATATGAAATCTGGTCACGTCGCTTTAGCTGAACCAATTGATTTAGAAACTGATTTTACAGTAACAGCCAACGAGCCTGTTGTAGCAGCAAATGCTGTCATTAAAGGTAGTTTTTTAGCTGACCCTAAAACCAAGCATTTTAAAGTAAAAGGCTTAGATGGCCATATTACTGGTGACATGCTTAACGGCAAAGGCGTGGACATTAAAGCGAATGGCGACGTGGACGCAAAATTAGACGCCATGGAAATTTTAATTGATGGTCTAAAAGTAGTGGCATCTGGTAATTTTGATGGCACTAAACAATCCGTAGATTTAAGCGCACCCGCCTTAACCGTTCAAAAAGATGAAGTTTCTAGCAAAAAAGTGACTTTAAGTATTGCACAAGATAAATCTGGCGACACGCTGAAAGCCAATATGGTGCTTGCTGACATGAAAGGCTCACCCAAAGCTTTACAAAGTAGCGGCATTACGGGTGATTTGGCGATTGTGCAAGGCAAACGTACGGTAACCGGTAAATTCTCATCGCCTTTTACTGGCAATATCGAAAATTTAATATTTGATATTCCTAAACTCGCAGGTAACTTGGATATTAAAGACCCTACTTTGCCTAACGGCGGTGTGAAAGGCACATTTAATTTAGCTGCACATGCTGACATTAAAAAGGAGCTCGCTAATAGCAAGTTCAACCTAGACTTAGCTGAAACCAAACTTAATGGTGACATCGATGTGTCTGGATTTAAAAAGCAAAATATTAAGTTTAATTTAACTGCAGATAAACTAGACCTGAATAAATTGCTAGGTTCACCCAGCAACAAATCAGCGGCAAGTACAAAATCAACGAGTAAACCAGCGCAAGAAAAACCAGCCGACTTAAGTGCTCTAAGCAATATGACCATAGATGGCAAGTTGAATATTGGTAGCATCGTTTATGATAAATATCGTGTTTCAGGTTTAAATGTTGGCATAAAAGCGGATGGCCAAAAGTTAGCTTTGAACGGGTTAAACGTGAAAGTAGACGATAGCCAAATTAAAGGGAATGTAGGCATTAGCAATTTTGCCAAGCCGCTTTATATGTTCGATTTAGATATCGACCAAGTAGATGTTGATAAATACGCGGTTGCCGCGCCTAACGCACCTAAAGAAACAACTAGCAATAAACCACTTGATTTAAGCGCACTTAAAGCCCTGAATGCAGAAGGCTCAATTAGAGTGGGAAGCCTTAAATACGGCAAAACCAAGGCTACAAATATCAACATTAATTTAAAAGGCAATGGCGAGAAATTAAGTGTAAGCCCCTTTAGCGCCAAGGTCGATGATAGTCAAATTAATGCCAGTGTAGGGATTACCCAGTTTAGTAACCCAGCATTTAGTTTTGATGTGAACATAGACCGTTTGGATGCTGATAAATACATTACCAAATCAAACAATACCAACACTACAGCCAAAAGCTCTACAGATACTCCCATTGATTTGAGCGCGCTAAAAAAGTTAAACGCCACGGGCGAAGCCAAAATTGGCTGGCTTAAGCTCGCCAATGTTAAAACTGAGAATGTCGTTTTAGGCCTAAAAGTAAATGATGGCGTAGCCACATTGTCACCATTTTCTGCCAATTTGTACAATGGCAGCATGAACGGCAGCCTTAAAGTAGACGCGCGCAACACACCCAATATCGCATTTAAGCAAAACATGAAAAGCGTTTCTATCGGCCCATTATTGGTCGACGCCATTAATAACGACATGTTATCGGGAACGGGCACAGTCAATATCGATGTCACAACACAAGGCAACACCGTTGGCGCGCTTAAAAAAGCTTTAGCTGGCAATGCCGCACTTAACTTGGCGGATGGTGCAATTAAAGGGGTTGATATTGCAGGGAGCATTCGCGAGATTAAAAACAAAGTAAACGTATTTAAAACCAAAGATGCCAATGCTGATAAATCTAAAAAAACGGATTTCAGTGAGCTGACCGCCACTTTTGACATCAAAAACGGGGTGGCACGTAATGAAGATTTAGCCATGAAAGCACCCATATTGCGCTTAGCAAAAGGCGACAGCAAAGGCGATATTGATATAGGCAATGAAAAAATCAATTATCTAGCCAAGCCCACTGTTGTGAAATCACTTAAGGGTCAAGGTGGTGCAGATTTAGATGAGTTAAGTGGTGTTTCAATTCCTGTCAAAATTACTGGTACATTTGCTGAACCAAAATTTGGAATGGACTTTGCGGCGATTGGCACTGCGCTAGCGCAATCAAAAGTACTAGACAAAGTTGGCGGTGAAAAGGGCGCTGCTGTGAAAGAACTCATGGGTGGCGACAAAGTAGAAGGCTTAAAAGGTTTGCTTGGTAAGAAAAAATCTGCTGAGTCTGCACCATCGAATGCTGATGGTGCAAATGCAGCACCTGCAAAGCCAGAACCTGCTGAGCAACCTAAAACTGTTGAAG
>CAYXHH010000003.1:7345-19835 GCA_964464725.1 uncultured Methylotenera sp.
ATGGTCGCCACGACTTACCTTGGCAAAACACCACTGACCCTTATGCTATTTGGGTATCTGAAATCATGTTACAACAAACTCAAGTGGCTGCCGTAATTGGCTATTACGGCAACTTTATGCAGCGTTTTCCCAGCATTACTACCCTTGCAAAAGCTAGTGAAGAAGAAGTTTTGCAATATTGGAGTGGTTTAGGCTATTACTCGCGAGCACGCAACCTACATAGTGCAGCTCAAAAAATCGTGGATCAGTTTAATAGCAAGTTTCCTAAAGCATTTGAAGACATTTTAAGCCTACCGGGTATAGGTCGCTCTACTGCCGCAGCTATTTCTACATTTGCCTTCAATCAACCCATGCCTATTTTAGATGGCAATGTAAAACGTGTTTTTGCGCGATATTTTTTAATTGAAGGCTGGCCTAGTTTGCCTAAAATTGAAAAATCAATGTGGGAAATTGCGGTACGTGAAAACCCCGCAGATAGCAATCAAGCTGAAAATGCTATTGCTTACACACAAGGCTTAATGGATTTAGGTGCGACGGTTTGCACACGTAGTCGACCAAAATGTAATATTTGCCCAATTAATAATACCTGTCAGGCGCATCTCAAAGGTTTAACGCATTTAGTGCCATCACCAAAACCTCGTAAAGCCATACCAGAACGAAATACCACCATGTTGATTTACATGAATGCAAACGAGGTAATGTTGGAAAAGCGTGCCAGTAAAGGTATCTGGGGTGGTTTATGGAGTTTTCCTGAAGTAGATAATGCGCCTAATGAAGGAGAAGTTCTGCCCAAGTTTACACATACGTTTACCCACTTTAAGCTCCAAATTGAACCCGTATTAATTAAAACAAATAATCAAAGCAATCAACCAAACACACTGTGGCTAGGCTTAGATGAAGCCATCGAATCTGCGATTCCAACTCCTGTACGTAAAATTTTACAAAGCTTAATCACAAAAAACTAAAGCAGCCAGATGAATCTAGGCTGCTTTAGTTTTTGAAACATGTGAGTGCTTTACATTTAATGCAAGCGTGAGTGCAAAATACGATCTGCTAGCATTTGAAAACGCGGCGAAACAAACTGCCGCGTTTGTGTGCCAGTATCTGCAATGTTCAACAACTCTTCAATGGCAGATCTAAAGCCAAGTTCAAACAGCCAATAATCATCTTGATTAATTGCCGATTTTTTATCTGTATTGACGTCTTCGCACAGACGCTCAAACGCTTCCATACATACATTACGTTCTGCCATATATCCTCCAGATTAAATCTTAACAACAAATCATATCGCTGTTTGATAAGCCTTACTTTTGGTTCCAGCTATCTTCCCACATACAGTGTTTAATAGTGTGACGATTTTTAATCAATTCATCAATGCTAGGCTCATCATTTAATGCACGTTTAAGCGCAATTTTAATCGCCTCATAATTGTTTTTATACATGTCAGCTTTATCTAGTGTACCTGCTTTTTCTAGTTCGATACAACCTGGATCTATCCAAAGTAAAGCCACGATACACAAATCGTTGACTTGGTCTTTCGGAATAATGCCTTCAATGACTGCGTCTAAAATGCCATCTGCTACTGCAGCTTGTACAACACCACCAAACAAGCCGACATCAGTACTGCCTTTTAAAGTGACTTTTGGCACCATCATGCAAGCAGGGCGCACGAGTTGGTTGATATCACGCACTGCAAACATCGCTGTGTGGCCTTTGCTTTGCGCCATCATATTGGCAAATGCTTGACCTACTGGACCATCGACGGCGCCGATTAAGATTTCTGGCATCGCAGCAGTAACATCTTTACCTTCAGAATAAACAGTTGCTTCGCCCGCTTTAAATACGATTTTTGACATTTGGTTTCCTTTTACACATTAACTAAATCTACTCTTGCATTATACAATTTAAATGTGACACTTAAATAGTACGTTGCATATCAACATGCCAAATATTTGCATCAATATAAGCTTCACTAGTCACGGTAAATCCTGCTTTTTCGTAAAACTTAATAGCGTGTGTTTGCGATGAAATCGCAATTGTTTGCATACCCAGCGATTGACAGATTTTAATGGCTTCATCTAACAGCGCTTGTCCCAAACCTTTACCACGCCAATCACGCCTAACGGCCATACGGCCAACTCTGCCTTTTTTTAAAATACGCGCACAACCAATTGCTTGGCCAGTTTTGTCTAGCGCCAACAAGTGAATCGCCTCTTGGTCATACTCATCCCATTCGATATAAAGCGGCACATGTTGCTCGATTATAAACACCTCTTCACGCACTGCTTTAAGCAAGGCTTGCTTAGGGCTGTCCCAAGACACTTGTTCAATAGTAAATGATTGATTCATACTGATTTTATCCTGCACTGGCATTGCATTTGTGGCTCGTAACAGGCATTATGTGCATTCGTTTTTTTAACTGTTTATAGGGTTTTTATATGCAAAAATATCAAACAGCTGCGGCCAGAATGATGCTTGCACTGGTTTTTTTAGGCTTAGTTTTATTACGCTTAAGCGCAATTATGTCATCACCTGACGGCTATTTACAATATCAGATGACTTTAGGTCAGTTTGGTTTACCAGCAATTTTTGCTCCGCTTTTAATTTTAGTACAAGTCGTCGCTGGAGCTTGTTTATTTGTTGGCTTCAAAACACAATTATTCGCGCGCGTATTAGCGGTTTTAGCGTTGTTTTTAGCTGTCGTACTTGGCCGAGCCATCCCTGAAGTATTTTTCTTGTATATCGGTATTGCGGGCGGTATGTTGTTGTTAAGTCTGTATCCACAAACCGCGTGCAGCTTGGATAATTTATCCAAAAAATAAGTAATAGCTATACGATAAAATTAATATGCCCTGCAAGCCTTATGTTTACTGGCTTACAGGGCATGTGTTTTGATGTGGTATCAAATTATTCACTATTCCCATTCTAAAGCCGGGTAAATGGTATTCACGTTACGGCGATTCGCAATATCAAAAAGCTTCCATTGGTCTTTCTCACTAGCCGCTACACTATCCATCGCATCGCTCATGCTTTTGCCAGCTTTTATATTGGCGCGAATATCCGTTAACACCGCATTTAAATAGCGTTGTTCATTATTAAGTGCTTGCACCCAGTCTTGAGTCACAGGGCCATGGCCTGGCACCACTTGTTTCACTGGGTATGTTTTGAGTGTATCAATCGCAGATATCAAACCTTTAATATCGCCTTCAATCACAGGTGTACGCTCAATAAACAGCAAATCGCCTGTGAATAAAGTGCTGGTTTTGCTATCAATCACTGAAATATCTGTGTTGGTATGGGCGTTGGGGTAGGGTGTGACTCTAAGCGTTCTATCACCTAAATCAAGTTCTGTTGTCTCTTTAATCGCTAAACTGGGTTTCACAATGATGCTACCTTTGGCATCATCGCCTAAATATTTAATGTTGAGTTTGCCGTATGCTTCTTCACGTAGCTGCATCGCGTCACCTAATTTAGCATGCCCGACAAACTGAGGTTTATCCTGTATAAAAGCGGCGTTGCCGAAAATATGATCTGGATGCACGTGCGTGTTAATCACATATAAAATCGGTTTATCGGTGATTTTCTTAATCGCATCACGCAACTGATTACCCACTTTTAAGCTGCCGCCTGTATCAATCACCGCAACGCCTTTGCTACCCACCACAAAACTGATATTACAAATATCCCCTTGATAACCCGTATCAATATCCAAGTGTTCGCCATGATGTACATAAATGCCATTTCCAACATCTTGAATGGCAAAGTCTGCAGTCTTGACTTGAGCTTGGGCGCATGACAACAAGACACAAAAACTAAATATATAGGCTATAAATCGCATTTGTTTACATCCTTTTATCATTGATTTGGCGATTAATCACTTAGAATACGCTAATATTACGCCATACATGCAATAATTTATTGTGACCACTGTCACATCGACTTAACAATAAAATATATCGAAAATTACAAGCTGAGGGGTTAGTTATGAGCAATACGACACGTTACACCAAGACAGCCGTTGTACTACATTGGCTTATTGCAATATGCATTTTTGGCATGTTTGCACTCGGCTGGTATATGAGTGATTTACCAAAAGAAGCGCCCAAACAAATGGCTTATGATTTGTTTGATTGGGGTATTTACACTTGGCAATTAAGCGAAGAAGCATCACCCAGAACATTTTACTTTAACTTACATAAGTCGCTTGGCGTCACGATTTTTGCCTTAATCATCATTCGTATTTTATGGAGACTCACTCACAAACCACCTGCGTTACTAGATAGCTATCAAGCTTGGGAGCGTAAATTAGCCACAGGTGCTCACCATTTGCTTTATTTATTGATGATTGCTTTGCCGTTAAGCGGCATTATCATGGCCACTTACAGCAAATATGGTATTAAATGGTTCGGTATAGACTTTATTAAAGGTTTAGACAATGCCGCTATGCGCGACATTTTCAAAGAGGTGCATGAGATAGTAGGTGCGCTAATTTTACTAGTGGTTATCATCCATATTATTGGGGCTTTAAAACACAAGTTTATTGATAAGGACGATACAATCCGACGTATGACGCTATAATTTAATTCATTATTGCTGGGGCTGAAAATAATGACATTTAAAAACAATAGCGCCTTTTTAAAATTTAGTAACGGACTCACGACGATAGGCTTTGCACTAAGAGAAGCGTTTATACCACTTGTTCCGTTTTTCATTCTCACCTCTATCAGTACGTTAATACTAGCAGCACTTCTACATTTCAATTTATTTGCAAACGTCATGCCTGTTCAAGTAGGCGTTGAGTTGCTTAAAAGTACTTTGCCTATTGTTGTACTGGTTTCCTTTACTTATCAACTGGCTAAGGTACAGGCTGTTGATGTCACAGCTTCTGTCGCCCTTTCTTTATCTTTATTGATTACTTTAGAGCCATTTAATAGCACCAGTTTATATGGCACCAATAGTTCTTTTTTATCGCTACTTATCCCTATTTTCTCTACACCGTTGCTTTCCATAATAAGCAGTAGTCGTTGGATTGTGTCGCCAAAATACGCTGCTTTAGATGATAACTTGCGTATGATTTATCGTTATACGCCTGCGTTTATCATTTGCTATGTCAGTTTACTGGCCTTGTTTGTCATCATTAAATTGGCTTTTGCCGAGTTAAGTACGTATTTTGTAAACGCACTTGGCGCCTTAAATAATCACATTGAATTGATGCTATTTATCAGAACGATTGTGTCTCACTTAATCACTTTTTTAGGTGTACATGGCTCATTTATGTTCGATATTATGGTAAATCCGACTTATTTAAAGTCACCTCTTGTCGAACACTTTACTGCAAAAAATTTAATTGACACATTTGTCATTTTTGGTGGTGTAGGAAGTTGCTTAGCCCTTGCAATCAGCATATTGATACATGCTAAAGATCAGCATGCCATCAAAATTTCAAAGATTTCGATGCCATTTTTAGTGTTCAACATTACCGAAATTTTGCTATATGGCCTTCCAATTGTTCTTAACAAAAAACTATTCATCCCTTTTATAGTAGTTCCTCTCATTAACTTGAGCCTAGCGTTGTTATTTTTGCATTATGTGCCAATAGAGTTCAGTGCGGTTACCTTACCTTGGACCACACCTATTTTTATCAATGCCTATCTAGCCACAGATGGCAATTGGTCTGTGATTTTGTTTCAATTGTTTTTGCTCAGTCTCGATATATTTATTTACATGTCCTTCGTTAAAAGTTATATCCGCACGCAAAATAGCACTGAACGCTTCACCTTGCTCACTGATAAGCTTAACATCTCAAGCAATATTCAATCTAAGCGTGGTATTAAGTTTCAACAGGCCCAGACATATCTAGTGAATGCGCATATTGATACTGATAAAATCATTCAGCTCATTGTCGAAAACGAGCTGACAGTTTTTTACCAACCTATCGTAAATATTAAGCTTAATTCTTGTCAACATTTTGAAGCATTGCTCAGGCTGCGCATGCAAGACGGTAGTATTGTCGTACCTCACTTTCTTCCTACACTCGAGCAAGCTGGTCTCTCCACAATTATAGATTTGTGGGTATGTCGCCAAGTAAGAAATGACCTTTTAAGTTGGCAAGCACAAGGCTACAATCCAAAAGTGAGCGTAAATATTCATCCAGATACTCTTTTGGATGATGATGTGATGCAACAAATTTTGTTCTTATTAGCTGGGTTTAATGTTCAATTCGAATTGATTGAGCGTGCGTTTTTAGAGCCAGAAAAAATCTCACACATTCTTGATTCGTTTAAGAATATGCATTTTGAACTTGCTATTGATGATTTTGGCACTGGCTACTCTACCTTACAGAGCTTACAAAAGACTTCCGCTAATACCATCAAATTCGACAAGCAATTACTAGATGTTGCCGACACAGATAAAGGTTACAAAATTTATAATCACGCTAGTCAGATGTGTAATGATCTTGGTTATAACTTGGTAGCTGAGGGCGTAGAAACTGAAGCGCAGCTGACCATAGTGAAAAATGCAAATATTGCTAACGTGCAGGGTTGGTATTTTGCACCAGCATTACCTTTAGAAAAAGCAAAGTTATTTGCTGATACATTTAACAAAAATTCTAGTTAACTATTTTAAGTGAACTTTTATTAGCTACTACAGCAGGTATCTGCTTAATGACTACTGATGATAAGGCTGACTATGTTTTCTCACAGCCTCTAACATTGCTGCAGCGTTTTCAGGTGGCGTCCATTGCGTGATGCCGTGACCCAAGTTAAACACATGGCCGTGACCGTGACCATAACTCGCTAGAATACTTATAACTTCTTTTTCAATTGCTTCAGGTGTACTGAGCAAAATGGCAGGATCTAAATTACCTTGCAATGCCACTTTATTACCAACTCTTGCCCTCGCCTGCCCAATATCTACTGCCCAATCTAAACCTAATGCATCTGCACCTACTTCAGCTTGTGCCTCTAACCATAAAGCACCACCTTTGGTGAATACAATACTGGGTACTTTTCGACCTTCCGCTGTTTTAATTAGCCCTTTCACAATTTTTTGCATGTAATTGAGCGAGAATTCAACATAGGCATTGTGCGACAGCGCGCCTCCCCAGGAGTCAAATATCATCACAGCTTGTGCACCTGCCTCAATTTGCGCATTCAGGTACTGAATCACGGTTTGCGCATTGACCTCTAAAATATGATGTAGCAAGTCAGGGCGCGCATACATCATCTTTTTAGTGTTTAGAAAATCTGTTCCACCTTTGCCTTCGACCATGTAAGTCGCCAGCGTCCATGGACTGCCTGAAAAACCAATCAAAGGTACGCGACCGTTGAGCGCCTTTCGAATACTAGAAACTGCGTTAAATACGTATTGCAGTTTTTCCATGTCTGGTACGGTTAATTTTAAAATATCCGCTTCTTCTTGCAAGGTACGCTCAAACCTAGGACCTTCACCTGCCTCAAATGAGAGGCCAAGACCCATCGCGTCTGGCACTGTAAGAATATCAGAGAATAAAATCGCGGCATCAAGTTCTGGATAGCGGTCTAAGGGCTGCAAGGTCACATCAGTCGCGAACTGCGCACTTTTACACAAATCCATAAAGCTGCCTGCGGTTTTGCGGCTTTCTCGATATTCTGGCAAATAGCGACCTGCTTGGCGCATCATCCAAACAGGGGTATAAGGCGTATGCTCGCGATTTAAAGCGCGAAGAAAGGTATCGTTTTGAAGTACTGTCATTAACGAGGTAGTGCTGAACTGCCCATCAAGAATGTATCTACTTCACGCGCTGCCTGACGGCCTTCACGAATCGCCCAGACCACGAGTGATTGTCCACGACGCATATCGCCTGCAGCAAATACTTTATCTACGTTAGTTTTATAGCAGCCTTCGCCATCCGTAGTCGCTTTGGCATTTCCTCGTGCATCTTTTTCTACACCAAACGCATCTAATACGGCTTGCACAGGCGATACAAAACCCATAGCAAGTAAAACTAAATCGGCAGGTATAGTAAATTCTGAGCCTTCAATCTCTATCATTTTGCCGTCTTTCCACTCAACTTTTGCACCAACTAAATGCGTTACTTTGCCATTTTCGCCAATGAGCTTTTTAGTGGTAATTGACCAGTCACGATTTGCGCCTTCTTCATGGCTACTCGAAGTGCGTAGTTTAAGTGGCCAATTTGGCCATACTAGTTCTTTATTCTCTTTTTCAGGTGGGCGAGGCATTAACTCAAACTGGGTGATGCTAAGTGCACCATGACGGTTAGATGTACCTACGCAGTCTGACCCTGTATCACCACCACCAATGACAACTACATGTTTATTAGTTGCCATCACTTGATTTGGAATGATATCTCCAGCTACCACTTTATTTTGCGCTGGTAAAAAATCCATCGCAAACATAACGCCGTCTAACTCACGGCCTGGAACAGGCAAGTCACGTGGATACTCAGCACCGCCAGCTAGTATAACGGCGTCATAGTCTTTCATTAACTGTGATGCTTCTACATTTTTGCCAACGTGTTGGTTCACCTTAAACTCTACACCCTCAGCTTGCATTTGTGTCATGCGACGATCAATATGTGATTTTTCCATTTTGAAGTCAGGAATACCATAGCGAAGCAAACCACCAATGCGGTCATTTTTTTCTAATACAGTAACTGAGTGACCTGCTCGTGCCAATTGTTGTGCAGCGGCCAAACCCGCTGGGCCAGAACCCACAATTGCCACTTTTTTTCCTGTTTTATTTGGGTTAACTTGTGGTGTTACCCAATTATTTTCCCAAGCTTTATCAATAATCGCATGTTCAATCGACTTAATGCCTACTGCATCGTTATTAATATTTAACGTACATGCTGCCTCACATGGTGCTGGGCAAATACGTCCCGTGAACTCAGGGAAGTTATTAGTGGAATGCAAAGTATCAATCGCATTACGCCAATCTTGGTTGAAAACTAAATCATTAAAATCAGGAATAATATTGTTAACTGGACAGCCGCTCGTACAAAACGGAATGCCGCAATCCATGCAACGCGCACCTTGCTGTTTTGCTTGATCATCTGTTAAGTGCAATACAAATTCTTTGTAGTTTTTAACGCGGTCAGGCACAGGTAAATTTGCCTCAGACAAACGCTCAAACTCCATAAATCCTGTTACTTTACCCATTATGCTGCTTCCTTGCTTGTTGCTGCGGCCATTTCACTGAGCGCGCGTTTATATTCATGTGGATAGACTTTTACAAACTTACTGCGCATCGTTGACCAGTCACTCAAAATAGCTTTCGCACGACTACTACCAGTATAGTTTGCATGATTCTCTATGAGGCCTTTAAGCGTGAGTTCATCCGGTTGATTCAAATGTTGTACTTTGCCTACATCTGCCTCTGCGGCTTCTACTTTTTCAAGTGCTACCATGCTTGTATTGCAACGTTTCGCGAACATACCATCTTCATCGTAAACGTATGCAATTCCGCCGCTCATACCTGCTGCAAAGTTTTGTCCTGTGAGACCTAAGACAACGACTGTGCCGCCGGTCATATATTCACAGCCATGATTACCTACCCCTTCAACGACCGCACTGGCACCAGAGTTACGTACACAGAAACGCTCACCTGCAACTCCATTAAAGTACGATTCCCCTGTGGTTGCGCCATACATCACTGTATTTCCAACAATAATATTTTCATGAGGAATGCCTCTAAAAGCTTTTGGTGGCTTAATTACAATTCTTCCACCGCATAGCCCTTTACCAACATAATCATTGCCTTCACCGGTTAAGTCAAATGTGATTCCTTTGGCTAAAAATGCTGAGAAGCTTTGTCCAGATGTACCTGTGAAATTAACGTGTATCGTGTCATCTGGTAAACCCGCATTACCATAACGGACCGCCACTTGATTAGATAACATGGTACCCACGGTACGATTTGTATTGGTAATAGGTATATCTATCGTGACTTTTTTACCGGTTTCTAAAGCTGGTTTAGCAAGCTCAATCAACTTATTGTCTAACGCATTTACTAGGTTGTGATCTTGCTCTTCAACGTGGCTACGTGCGACTGATTTTGGCATATCCACTTGGTGGAAAATTTTACTAAAGTCTAAGCCATGAATTTTCCAATGATCGATACCGGCTTTCATGTCTAGCAAATCAGAACGACCAATTAAATCATCAAATTTTGCCACGCCGATACTTGCCATGAGCTCACGAACTTCTTCTGCAATGAAGAAGAAGAAATTCACAACATGTTCTGGTTGACCAGTAAATTTCTGGCGTAACACAGGGTCTTGCGTTGCAACACCCACTGGGCATGTGTTGAGATGGCATTTCCGCATCATAATACAGCCTTCGACCACCAACGGCGCGGTTGCAAAGCCAAATTCATCTGCACCTAGCAAGGCACCAATCACGACATCTCGTCCTGTTTTTATTTGTCCATCTACTTGTAGGACTACACGGCCACGCAATTGATTTAATACCAGCGTTTGTTGAGTTTCAGCTAATCCTAACTCCCATGGAGTTCCCGCATGTTTAATTGAAGACACCGGTGAGGCTCCTGTACCGCCATCATGCCCTGCTACTACAATATGGTCAGATTTTGCTTTTGCTACTCCAGCAGCAACCGTACCAATGCCTGTTTCTGAAACCAATTTAACAGAGATTGATGCTTTCGGATTAGCATTTTTTAAGTCATGAATGAGTTGAGCCAAGTCTTCAATAGAATAAATGTCATGGTGCGGTGGAGGCGAAATTAATCCTACACCAGGCACAGAAAAACGAAGCTTCGCAATGTACTCAGAAACTTTATGGCCAGGAAGTTGACCACCTTCACCAGGTTTAGCACCTTGTGCCATTTTAATTTGAATTTGATCTGCACTTGCTAAATATTCAGCAGTAACACCAAAACGTCCAGATGCCACTTGCTTAATACGAGAACGCATAGAATCACCCGCTTTTAGTGGGATATCTTTCTCAATTAAGTTTTTACCAATGACATTGGCCATCGTTGAGTCTTTTTCGAGCGGGATGAAGCGCTTAGCATCCTCACCACCTTCTCCAGTATTTGATTTACCACCAATTCGGTTCATCGCAATTGCCAAAGTAGCATGCGCTTCAGTAGAGATAGACCCTAGAGACATTGCACCCGTTGCAAAACGCTTAACAATTTCTTTGGCTGATTCAACTTGTTCTAGTGGAATCGGATTTCCAACAGATTTAATCTCAAACAAACCACGCAATGTTTTATAACGTCTTGCTTGATCGTTAATCAGTTTTGCATATTCTTTGTAGGTATCAAACTTGTTGGTACGTGTTGCATTCTGCAGTTTTGAAATGGATTCTGGTGTCCACATATGTTCTTCACCGCGCACACGGAAGGCATATTCGCCACCCGCATCTAGTGCATTGGCTAATACAGGATCGTTACCAAATGCTAAATGATGTAAACGTAGTGTCTCATCAGCAACTTCATCGATACCGATACCTTCAATTTGAGTGACTGTGCCAGTAAAGTATTTGTCTATGAAGGCAGTATTTAATCCAATAGCTTCAAAAATTTGGGCGCCACAGTAAGACTGATACGTAGAAATACCCATTTTTGACATGACTTTGTACAAGCCTTTGCCAATTGCTTTCACAAAGTTTTTAGTTGCCAAATAGCTATCACCAGGCATACTTTCTATTGTTTTGTAAACCAGCCAAGGACATACAGCTTCTGCACCATAGCCAGCAAGTAATGCAAAGTGATGCACCTCGCGTGCAGAACCAGTATCAATGACTAGTCCTGTACTTGTGCGCAAACCTGCTTTCACTAAATATTCGTGTGTGGCTGAACAAGCAAGTAGTGCTGGTATTGCAATACGATTTTTTGATACATTGCGATCAGATAAAATTAAGACATTAAATTTATCTTTAACAGCAAGTTCAGCCGCATAGCATAGTTTTTCTACCGCCTTTTTCATCCCTTGCTTACCTTCAGAGGCATCGTAGGTAATATCCAAAGTCATAGATCTGTAGGCGCCTTGCGTAGTTGCGCCGATCACTTTTAATTTTGCTAGGTCGTCTTCTGTTAATACTGGCTGGCTAGACTCTAAACGCAACAGTGGTTTTGTCTCATCTAAACCTAATAAATTAGGTTTAGGTCCAATAAATGTCACCAATGACATCACCAGTTCTTCACGAATTGGGTCAATCGGCGGATTTGTCACTTGTGCGAATAGTTGCTTAAAGTAGTTATAGAGCACTTTTGGCTTATTGGATAATACGGTAAGCGCAGCATCATTACCCATTGAACCTGCGCCTTCTTCGCCATTACTTAACATTGGTTGCAACACAAATTTAATATCTTCTTGTGTATAACCAAATGCTTGCTGGGTATCAAGTAACGAATCCATCAGTTCAAATTTGCTATCTACTTCTGGTAGTTCACTGAGTAAATAACGTGACTCTTCAATCCATTTTCTATAAGGTTTTGCTGAAGCTAACTGCGTTTTCACTTC
>CAYXHH010000003.1:19935-32122 GCA_964464725.1 uncultured Methylotenera sp.
GCGTGATATTCGTAAAACGCGCGCCTATCTTCATCCATTAGCGCGTTATTGTTCCATGCTTCTGGTATCAACAACATCATGGCATGCGGCAAACTATAGCCACCAGCCACCAAAAGCTCCAAACAGTTATCAAAACAAGCTGAGTCTGATTGTCCTTCTGCAATAAGTGGCCAAAGTTTATCTAAGTCTTCACCAATCACGGCGGACTTCATCGTTTCATGACGCGCCGCCATCCAATTGACGTTTCCTTGCACCGTATTAATCTCACCGTTATGCGCAATCATGCGGAATGGGTGGGCTAAATCCCAAGCAGGGAACGTGTTTGTTGAGAAACGCTGATGTACCAGGGCAAGCGCAGATACAACGCGTTTGTCGGCTAAGTCTTTAAAATAAACACCTACTTCATTAGCAAGCAACATGCCTTTGTAGACGATTGTTTTGCTTGAAAATGAAGGAATATAAAATGCTGCGTTATCTTTTAGGTTTAATGCGCGCACTGCATGTTCAATGCGCTTGCGAATAACAAAACATTTACGCTCAAAAGTGGTTTGGTCAGTCGCATTACTGGCGACAAACACTTGGCGCATGCAAGGCTCTACGTCGCGCGCTGCTTGAGCAATGTTACTATTATCTACAGGCACATCACGCCATCCAAGTACTGCCTGATTTTCTTCAGCGATAATTTTATTAATAATGAATTCACAGGCTGCGCGATTCTTTGCGTCTTGCGGTAAAAATAAATTACCTACTGCATATTGGCCTAAATCAGGAAGTTGAATGCCCAATTTAGCTGCCTCTTCTCGCATAAAAGCATCCGGCATTTGCATCAACAGTCCTGCGCCATCGCCCAGTTTAGGGTCATAACCTGTCGCGCCACGATGCGTTAAATTAGTTAATAAAGTTAGCCCTTGCTGAACTATTTCGTGGCTTTTTTTACCCTTAATATGCGCAACAAAACCTACACCGCAAGCATCTTTTTCATGTCGCTTGTCATAAAGACCCTGCGATTCTGGAGCAAGACTTTTTGAAGGGTGATTCGGGGTAATCATTTCAATTTCAACTGCATTGGTCACTGACATATCTATTGCCTAATTATCTGATATACAAAACATTTAGCGGAACCTTCAATATTACCGTTAAATCCATGTAATATCAATGTGCTAGCGAAGCAAAATGGGATATTTAAGCAAAAAAATATTGTATTTTTTCTTAAAATTTATATGCCAATTTATCATGCGTGCTAATACCAATAGTAATTAAATAAATTTGGCTAGACAACTTGACATTATAAATGAGAATGATTATCATTTACATAAATCAACAACAGAAAGTCTTTGTGATGAACGATCCTTGTGAAAAGATAATTTTGGCTGAAAGCAATAGCGTGCGCTTACTTTACTGCAAAAACTGCGATGTGATTGAGTTAGAAATAGGTGCAATTTCATTACGTCTTGCGCCTGTACATTTACAGCAGATTGCCAACCTAATGATGAAGGCGAGCTTAAAAATTGATCGAATGATTAATCTGGAAAGCATGCCAAGTGGCATCAATCCGACGCAACATTTACACTAAAACGGTTTACAAGCTTGAGAATGCTTTTTTTGCCGCCTCAATCGTCTGCGTGATATCTGCATCGCTGTGCGCCGCAGAGACAAAACCAGCCTCATAAGCGGAGGGGCCTAAGTAAATGCCACTGTCTAACATGCTGTGAAAAAACTGATTAAAGTGTGCTTTGTTATTATTTGCCATGATTTCCGCGTAACTTGTTGGGCATTTCTCACTAAAATAAAGTCCAAACATACCGCCCACGTTTTGTGCGCTAAAAGTCACATTTGCTTGTTTTGCTGCTGTCATTAAGCCGTCCATCAATTTTTTGGTTTTGGCAGTTAATTTGGCGTGAAAATCTTTTTCTTGAATCAATTTTAAGGTAGCTAATCCCGCAGAAACCGCCACTGGGTTACCAGACAGCGTACCGGCTTGATAGACCTTACCAACGGGTGCCAAGCATTGCATAATATCTTTACGGCCACCAAACGCGCCCACTGGTAAACCACCGCCTATGACTTTACCTAGCGTAGTCATGTCAGGCTTGATATTGTAAAGCGCTTGCGCACCACCTAAAGCCACACGGAAGCCCGTCATTACCTCATCAAAAATTAACACCGCGCCATGTTTGGTGCACAGTGTCCTTAAAGTGGTTAAAAATTCCATGTGTGGCACGATGAGGTTCATGTTGCCCACCACTGGCTCGATGATGACACAAGCAATTTCATCGCCAGATTTAGCGAATAAATCATGCAATTGCTGAGTATTATTGTACTCTAGCGTAAGTGTATGCGCTGCCACACTTGCTGGGACACCACCAGAATCAGGTTCACCAAATGTGAGTAAGCCAGAACCTGCTTTCACCAACAAACCATCAGAGTGGCCGTGATAACAACCTTCAAACTTCACAATTTTATCGCGGCCTGTAAAACCGCGCGCGGTGCGAATCGCACTCATGGTCGCCTCAGTGCCACTACTATTTAAACGTACTTGCTCCATACTTGGGACAAGCTTATTGATGAGTTCAGCCATTTCAAGCTCTAGGCCTGTTGGTGCGCCAAAACTCAAACTATTTGCCGCCGCCGCTTGCACCGCAGCAACCACCTCAGGATGGGCGTGACCCACTATCATTGGCCCCCAAGAATTGATGTAGTCAATGTATTCTTTACCATCGACATCCCATAGTTTTGAACCTAGACCTTTTTTAAAGAATACAGGTGTGCCACCGACGCTGCGAAACGCACGCACGGGCGAATTCACCCCGCCAGGAATTAAAGCTTGAGATTTTTCGAATAAAGATTGGTTAAGTGATGTCATGGTTTTGATCAAATTATTGGGTAAGACATTTTAGCAGAATGTTTAGTTTGCAAATAATCGCACAAACGCCTGACTGGTCTCTTGTATGTTTTTAGCGTCAAACAATCCCTCCATAGTTGCGATTGAAGTTGCACCAGCTTGAATCACTTCTGATGCGTTTTCTAGCGTGATACCACCAACTGCAAGCAATGGAATGAATAAACTTTGTTTGGCTTCTTTAAACATACTTAACGGCACATTCACTGCATTTGGCTCCGATTCAGTACTAAAACATTCACCAAATGCAACATAACTTGCACCATCAAGCTCTGCTTTTTGCGCGAGCGCTAATTGGTTGTAGCATGAGGCGCCTATGATTTTATCAGCACCAAGTAAACGCCTAGCAGCTCCCAAATCGCAATCGGTCGCACCTAAATGCAGTCCATCTGCATCGATTTGCGCGCATAAATCCAAGTGATCATTTATTACTAATGGCACGCCATAACTACGGCACAAGGCCAAAAGCGCACTTGCTTGGATTAGGCGTAGTCCCGAATCCGCAACCTTATTGCGATACAGCACAACACTCGCGCCGCCCCTAAGTGCAAACTCTACATTTTTACATAGCCTCGAAGTATCTAAATCATTAGGCGTAATGGCATAGAGCCCACTAATGTTGAATGGATGGTTTTTCATGCGATTGCTTATCCGCTTCATCTTCGTCACGCGCCCAAAAAAAGCGATCAGGAATATATTGCCCCATACCAGGTCTGAAGGCATTTTTAAGTGTTTGCCAAGTGTATTCCTGCGCTTCTTGAATTGCTTCTTCCATGCTTAAACCATGTGCTAAGCAAGCCGCAATTGCGCTGGTGAGCGTGCAGCCAGAACCATGATAACTGCCTGCAAGGCGCTCCCAATGATAGGCCTTAATTAAGCCACTAGCGCCTTGTTCATGACTACCATACAAAGAATTCACCACATCAGTACTGCGTTCATGTGTACCTGTCACCAATACATATTCAGCACCCATTTCTAGTAATCGCATGGCTGCTTCATCTAGTGAAGTATTCTGAATTTCATCGGCATCGTCATAAAAAGCCAATCGACGTGCCTCTAAACTATTTGGCGTAATCAGCGTCGCTTGTGGAAATAACAAATCGCACATGGCAGCTTGCATTTCTTCATTGGTGAGCTCATCACCGCGACCAGAAGTTAAAATTGGATCAATCAGCAATGGCACATCAGGATAATCAGCCATAATTTCCGCAATCACTGCAACATTTTCAATACTTCCCAACAAACCCAGTTTAAATGCCGACACTTGCACATCTTCTAGAATCGTACGCGCTTGGTCATTTATCCAATCTGCGTCTAAGGGCATCACATTTTCTACACCGACGGTGTCTTGCACTGTAATCCCTGTTACTACCGATAGTGGATGACAGCCTATACTTGCCAACGCCAAAATATCAGCCTGCAAGCCAGCGCCACCACTCGGGTCGGTCGCAGCAAAGGTCATTACAATAGGTGGCGTAACTGTCATGATGCATCTTTCAATTAACTTTTTGGAGCGGGTGACGGGAATCGAACCCGCGTATCGAGCTTGGGAAGCTAGCGTTCTACCATTGAACTACACCCGCCTAATGCGTTAATTTTACAGTATTTTATAGGTGGCTTCTAAAAATTCATGTTTAAACCTTGCTAAGTAGGTTGTGCCTTATTGCTTATTGCATTCAATGCTTTGAATAATATTTGCTAGAATGTGTGCAAATAGCTTATTTTAAATTTCAGAAGCCAAGGAATTTCTTTGAAAATTGCGTACTTAATGAATACTTATCCACTCACAAGCACGACGTTTATTCGCCGTGAAATTGAAGCTTTGGAAGCAATGGGCCTAGAAATTCAACGCTACGGTGTAAGAAAGTGGAGCGATAAGTTAGTTGACCCTCTCGATATTGCTGAGCAATCACGCACACAATATCTTTTATCTGGTAATACTGTTAATTTATTAATCACCTTTTTTATCGTACTTTTTACCAACCCAGTTGGTTTTTTAAAAGCTTTCAAGTTATGGGTTGAAGTTTGCAGAAACTCCATTCACATCTCTGTTAAGCACTTTGCTTATTTGCTACAAGCAACCTATTTTTATAGGCTATGTAAGCAAAATAACTTAACGCATGTTCATACGCATTTTTCTACAAATGCAACCACGGTTGCTATGCTCGCCAAACATATGGGTGGTGCGAGTTATAGCTTTACTGCGCACGGACCAGACGAATTTGTAGACCCTACAGCGTTAAGTATGCATTTAAAAGTACAGCATGCTGCTTTTGTGGTGGCCATTTCTAACTATTGTCGTGTGCAATTGGTGCGTTTTAGTAGTTATGAATATTGGGACAAAATTGTCGTTTCGCATTGTGGTCTGCATGTAGATGACTTTACCCCTAATTATGAATTTGAGGCAGAAAACCAATCTTTGGTCTGTGTTGGTAGATTATGCCCACAAAAGGCTCAACTACTTTTTCCACCCGCGTTGGCACAACTTAAAGATGAGTTCCCGAATATGAAGGTACATTTTGTCGGAGATGGTGAATCTAGAAAAGCATTGGAAGCAGCGATAGATAAATACGATGTCAAAAATATGGTGGTTTTACACGGCTGGAAAGCCAATACCGAAGTACGAGAAATGCTCACCAAAAGTCGTGCACTTTTATTACCCAGCTTTGCTGAAGGCTTACCTGTTGTCATTATGGAATCGTTCGCGCTAGGCCGACCAGTGATTTCAACTTATATTGCGGGTATCCCCGAATTAGTAGATGAAAGTTGCGGCTGGATGATACCAGCTGGTTCTGTTGACCATATTGCATCCGCCATTAGAAGTGCATTAAAAACGAGCCCAGCCAACTTGATTAAAATGGGCAAAGAAGGGCGTAGACGCGTAGAAGCTGAACACAATTTAAAAACAATTGCCCCAGTGCTTTATAATCAATTTAGCAGCGTATTGCATCAAACGCATTAAAACTCTAGTGGGTCAATATCTAAACTCCAGCGTACTTTATTAGCCAATAAAAATCCTTTAACTTCTGGTATCCAAACTTTTAATAATCGCTGCAAAGTCAAACGAGTATTGGCTTGGAGCAGTAACTGGGCGCGCTCCATGCCTTTTAATCGTTCCATCTGTGGACGCACAACATCGTAAACCATGACCTCAGTGTTAACTTTTCGTGCGGCATTTCTGGCTAAGTTTAAAAACTTTTCTACTTCAGCAAAATTGTTTGACTCCGCACGTAATAAAGCAAAATAAGTTGCGGGTGGAAACTGCATCGCTTGGCGTTCTGCCAATAATTCGTCGGCAAAGCGCACATAATCTTGCGAACGTAGGGCATCAAATAATGTATGCTGAGGAAATGCAGTTTGTATCAGTACCTCTCCAGTTTTTTCTGCACGACCAGCACGGCCAGCCACTTGCATCAGTTGCGCAAACAAACGCTCGCTTGCACGGAAATCTGGGCTGTACAATGCACTATCGGTATCAATCACACCTACCAAAGTGAGGTTTGGAAAATCATGCCCTTTAGCCAGCATCTGTGTTCCAACCAAAATATCAATTTCTTGATTATGTACTTGCGTAAGTAGCTGCATCAGCGCATCTTTGTTGCGCATGCTGTCACGGTCCACGCGTGCAATACGTGCAGTTGGGAGTAAAGCTTGTAAAGTTTGCTCTAGCCTTTGTGTGGCTTGTCCGGTGGGATACAAATCAGGGTTACCGCAACTTGGGCATTGCAGAGGAATTTTTTGCTCATGCCCACAATGATGGCATTTCAAGCGCTTTTGGCTTAAATGCACGACCAACCGTGCCGAACAACGCATACAAGGTGCTATCCATTGGCAAGCGTTGCAGTGCAAGACTGGCGCATAGCCACGCCGATTAATGAATAACAAACTTTGCTCACTACGCTTTAAGCGCTCTCGTATGGCATTGACAAGCAAAGGCGAGAGCCCATTTTCAGTCGGTGATTTTGCAGTATCAATACAAAAAATCTTTGGCAGAGTTGCATTTTCTACAGCCCGTTTCTGCAAACTCAATAATCCATAGGCTTGTTTATGCGTATTGATACTTTTTGCATTTGCCCAGCTTTCTAAACTTGGTGTGGCACTACCTAGCACAATAGGAATATTGAGTTGCTTGGCGCGCATCATTGCGACATCTCGTGCATGGTAACGCATACCATCTTGTTGCTTGTAAGAGCTATCATGCTCTTCGTCCATAATGATCATTTTTAAATGTGGCATAGGCGTGAACACACTTAATCGAGTTCCAATCACAATTTTTGCGTCACCTGTACTTGCCGCTAGCCAATTTTGTAAGCGCTCACTCTCACTCAAATTGCTGTGTAATGTGACAAGCGCATATTGACTTAGGCGACTTCTAAAACGCGCTTCTAATTGTGGTGTCAGGTTGATTTCTGGTACTAACACTAACACTTGCGAGGATGGACTTTGCAAAATTTGCCGCAAAATTTGGATATAAACTTCGGTTTTGCCTGAACCGGTAATACCGTGCAAAAGCCATGGCTTGAACATGTGAGTAAGTGCTAACACTTGCTTAATTACTTCTGTTTGTTCACTATTCAGTTGTGGTTCTTGCGAAGAGCTTGGCATAGAAGCCTTGACCGCAAGCACCTCACGCTCGCTCACCAAGCCCATATTTTTGAGTTCTAACATGGCTTTTCGCCAGCCAGGGGATATCAAAGCTAAATCGCCAGAAGACAATACGGGCGACGCTTTCAAGGCGTCAATCATACGATGCAAAACTAATTTTTTAGCTGGAATTTTTGTTAAGTCAGCATCTGCTGACAATGAATAAGCAAATGTTTTACGTGAAACGGCGGGTTTCAGCTGGCGCAAACGTAAAGGTAATGCCGAAATAAGTGCTTGCCCAAGCGGGTAGTGGTAGTACTCTGCGCAAAACTTTAGTAATTTTATGGTATCACTATCAAATACGACATCTTCAAATACATGATTGACTGATTTTAATTTTTCAATCGGATAGTCTGAAGTCTGAGATATACCCAACACAACGCCAACCAAATTGCGACCTGCAAACGATACAATCACTCTGCTACCCAAGCGCGCTTCGAAACCACCACTGAGATAATCGAAGGTCCGATTTAGTGGCACATCTAAAGCGATATTAAAGATAGTGGGCAACATAAAAGTTATAGGTGAGTATATAGCGTGCTTAGGTTAAAATACTATTTTGCACATTAGCATAGTTTGAAAGTAAGCGTTGAAAGCACATATTACCCAATTGTTAGCCCAAGCAGCGGCTAGTTTAAGCACAGAAATCACGCCTGAACAGATTATACTCGAGCGCCCCAAATCTGCCGAGCACGGCGATTTTTCGAGCAATTTAGCCATGCAATTGGCTAAACCTTTAAGACAAAATCCACGTGCGATTGCGACCAGTTTAATCAATGCGTTACCGCAGAGCGACTATATCGCAAAAGTAGAAATTGCGGGTGCTGGCTTTATTAATTTCTTTTTAAATGCGCAATCTAAGCAATCTATTGTTGCAGATATATTTGCGCAAGGTGAAAAATTTGGCACAAACAATACAGGCAAAGGCGCCAAATTACAGGTGGAATTTGTATCTGCTAACCCAACTGGCCCGCTACATGTTGGTCACGGTCGAGGAGCGGCGGTGGGAGATTGCCTAGCGCGTTTACTGGAAGCGACTGGCTGGGATGTTACACGAGAATTTTATTACAACGATGCTGGCGCGCAGATTGATAATCTCACAAAATCTGTGCAAGCCCGCGCGCAAGGGATTACTACTGATGATCCGCGGTTTCCTGAAGATGGTTACCGTGGCGAATATATTGTCGACATTGCAAACGCTTACTTAGCCAAAGAAACTGTTACCGCTGATGATATGCAAGTCACTGCCTCTGGTGATGTAAATGACGCAGAATCTATACGTACATTTGCAGTGGCCTATTTGCGTCACGAGCAAGATTTAGATTTGCGTGCGTTTCAAATTAAGTTTGATGTATTTTCATTAGAAAGTGCGCTCTATACCACTGGCAAAGTTGAGAACACGGTCAATAAACTCATCGCAAGTGGTAAAACTTACGAAGAGGGTGATGCACTTTGGCTACGCACAACTGATTTTGGTGATGATAAAGACCGCGTGATGCGCAAAAAAGAGGGTGGTTATACTTATTTTGTGCCCGATGTTGCTTATCACTTAGACAAATGGAATCGTGGCTTTACACGCGTAATTAATGAGCAGGGCGCCGATCACCACAGCACCATCACCCGCGTCCGTGCTGGCTTGCAAGCACTTAATATGAATATTCCACAAGGTTGGCCAGATTACGTATTGCATCAAATGGTGACGGTGATGCGTAGTGGCGAAGAGGTTAAACTCTCTAAACGTGCGGGCAGTTACGTGACTTTGCGTGATTTAATTGATGAAGTCGGCTGCGATGCAACGCGCTACTTTCTTGCTGCGCGCCGTGCCGATTCACAACTGATATTTGATATCGATTTAGCGCGCGCTCAAACCAATGATAATCCGGTGTATTACATTCAATACGCACATGCGCGTATATGCAGTGTTTTGAGCCAATGGGGTGGTGATGTTTCCAGCTTAAGCAAGGTGATCTTAACACCCTTGACTGAGCCAAATGAAGCGAAACTGATGCAACGCCTGAGTGAGTATCCTGAAATTGTAAATGATGCCGCGACAGACTTGGCACCACATAGCATTGCCAATTATTTAAAAGAATGTGCAAGTGATTTACATAGCTATTACAATGACACAAAATTTTTAGTTGATGACGAGGCAACCAAATTGGCTCGTCTTGCGTTAATTGCGGCAACACAGCAAGTGCTAAAAAATGGCTTAAATTTGTTAGGTGTTAGCGCACCTAATAAAATGTAATGTGCGCGCAGAGTAATAAGGTGCACCCAATAAAATGTAGCACGCAAGGTGTTAAGTAAACTCGCGGACTGTTAGTTGACGAGACAAAATACAAAATGACTACTAAAAAAAATAAATTGAGGAACACAAAATGACTAGAGACTATAAACCAACATCACAAAAAAATACTAATCGCGGTAGCCCGTTTTTAACGGGTTTACTCATCGGTTTATTGCTTGGGGTTGGTTTATCTGTGGCAGTAACGTTATATCTAAAAGGCAGCGATAGCCCGTTTGCAGAAAAAAAACTTAACGAGCCAATCAGTGAAAAAATGCTGGATGAAAAAATAGCAGAAGATAGTGTTGCGCAAAAAGAAGAAAATCCTGATGAGATAAAACCTGAAAATAACTTTGATTTTTATACCATTTTGCCAGAAACCGAAAGCACAGTGACCGAAAAAGAAGTGCAAGATAGCGCGCTAACAGTCAAAAAAGAAGATTATTTTTTACAAGTTGGCGCGTTTCAGAATGAAGCTGATGCTGACAATATGAAAGCAAAGTTAGCTTTGTTAGGTTTTGAAGCAGTGGTAAAAACTGCCACCATCCCTGAAAAAGGTATTTGGCACCGCGTGCGCGTTGGGCCATTAAATGACCTTGAAAAAATCAACAAAATACGTGGTGAACTTACCACCAACGGCTTTAATACCGATTTGATTAAGGTGCGTACCGAAACAAAACCTGAATAGTCGCAAACAATTGTCATCTTTAATGGTCAATTGACGTTAATAAGCTAAAATCTTCAACAAAATCATTTTATAAAGAAATAAGGAAATAATAATGAAAAGTAGTATTCTAAAAAGTCTAGCTATTTTAATGCTTACATTTAGTACGCTTGCATCGGCTGAAGCGCCTACAATGGGCAATGAGTTTGATGCAGTCGCACAAAACATTTCAACAGATAACCCAGCTAAAATCGAAGTGATGGAGATTTTTTGGTATGGCTGTTCGCATTGCTACCAAATGGAAGCACCATTACATGCTTGGTTAAAAAAATTACCTAATGATGTTTATTTCAAACGCGTTCCTGGGTTACCTAACCCAAGTTGGGCGCCTATGGCAAAAGCCTTTTATGCAATGGAAACTTTGGGTGTGACTGAAAAATTACATTCAAAATTATTTGATGCCATTCATAAAACTAAAACCTTGAATCCAACCGACGAAAAGGCCGCCATCGATTGGATTACTGCGCAAAGTGGCATGGACAAAATAAAAGTTGAACAAGCTTTTAAATCATTCACCATGAACACCAGTTTGAACCGCGCAGCGCAGATTTTTAAAGCGTCTGGCGCAACAGGCGTGCCTAGCTTGGTAATTGACGGTAAATTTATCACCTCTGCATCCATGAATGGCGGCAACGAACAAGCGCTAAAAACAACAGATTACATCATCGACAATGTACGTAAGGACAGAGCAGCAAAAAAGTAAACAAAGCAGGGGTTACAAATACACCTGCTAAGAAAATTGTGTTGCCAAGCAGAGTTAAGTAATTAACCTAGTTTAATAATTTAACTAGCCAAAAAACCCGCTAAACTTAGCGGGTTTCTTTTTTTATTAAGCGTATTTTTATGCGCGTCTTTTTGTGCGTTATACTCAAACTATGAATATTTTTATTACAGGCGCATCTAGTGGGATTGGCGAAGCACTCGCTCACGAATATGCAAAACGCGCTTTATTAAACGCGAGCGAAAACAATGCCTCTGGAAGCCGCTCAGTTATTGGCTTGGCAGCAAGGCGAATTGATATGTTGCAAAAACTTGCTCAAACACTACAACAACAATACCAAGTTCAAACAGCCATTTATGCAGTGGATGTGCGTGATAAAACAGCACTGGCAAATGCAGCTGAAGATTTTATTAAGCGCTTTGGCGCACCAAATATTGTGATTGCAAGCGCTGGCGTAAGCCGCGGTACTTTAACTGAACATCAAGAAGACATCTCTGCATTTCAGGCGGTGTTTGATATCAATGTCATGGGCATGGTGCATACGTTTCAACCATTTATTGAGCGCATGAAACAAGCAAGTAAAGCAGGGCAACAAGCCCAACTTGTCGGCGTGGCAAGTGTTGCTGGCATCCGTGGTTTACCAGGCTCTGGGGCTTATAGCGCCAGCAAAGCGGCGGCGATTACTTATTTGGAAAGTCTACGCGTTGAAATGCAACACTTTAATATTGCGGTTACCACCATTGCACCAGGCTATATTCGCACACCGATGACAGATATTAACACCTACAAAATGCCATTTTTAATGGATGCCGATGTGTTTGCGCACAAATTCGCCAATGCCGTTGCAAAGAAAAAACGCTTTACAATAATCCCTTGGCAAATGGGGGTTGTGGCGAGATTGATGCGCTTTATTCC
>CAYXHH010000003.1:32222-41025 GCA_964464725.1 uncultured Methylotenera sp.
GCTTCATATTCTTGATAATTGCCATTAAAAAACACCCATTGTGAATCACCTTCTGCCGCCAAAATATGCGTGGCGATACGGTCTAAAAACCAGCGGTCATGTGATATCACCAGCACACTGCCTGCAAACTCCAGCAAAGCATCCTCAAGCGCACGCAAAGTTTCCACGTCTAAGTCGTTTGAAGGCTCATCCAATAGCAACACATTACCGCCAGAAATCAACGTTTTAGCCAAATGTAGACGCCCACGTTCACCACCTGAAAGTTGACCGACGATTTTTTGTTGGTCGCCCCCTTTAAAATTAAAGCGCCCGATATATGCACGGCTTGGCGTTTCGTATTTGCCCACGGTCAAAATATCTGAGCCATTGGCGATTTCATCAAATACGGTTTTTGTATTGGCTAAATCATCGCGACTTTGGTCCACATAGGCCAACTTCACGGTTTGGCCAATGGCGACTTCACCGCTATCTGGTTTTTCTAATCCCATAATCATTTTAAATAGCGTAGATTTACCTGCACCGTTAGGGCCAATAATGCCGACAATTGCACCCGCTGGTATATTAAAACTGAAATTATCCATGAGTAATCTGTCTTTAAAGGCTTTAGTTACGCCTTTAAATTCAATCACTTGGTCGCCTAAACGTTCACCTGCAGGAATAAAAATCTCTTGTGTTTCGTTGCGTTTTTGATATTCGGCGCTGGCTAGCTCTTCATAACGCGCGATTCTTGATTTACTTTTGGCTTGGCGTGCTTTAGGGTTTTGGCGCACCCATTCCAACTCGGTATTTAATGCTTTGCGGCGAGCAGATTCTTGTGATTCTTCTTGCTTCAGGCGCTCTTGTTTTTGGTCTAACCAGCTCGAGTAATTGCCTTTCCACGGAATGCCATGTCCGCGGTCTAACTCTAAAATCCATTCTGCGGCATTGTCTAAAAAGTATCTATCATGCGTTACCGCTACCACAGTGCCAGAGAAGCGCACTAAAAACTGCTCTAGCCACTCAACAGACTCTGCATCCAAATGATTGGTAGGTTCGTCTAAAAGTAGCATATCTGGCTTTGATAACAACAGCTTACACAAAGCCACGCGGCGTTTTTCACCGCCTGATAATGGGCCAATTTTTGCATCCCAAGGTGGTAAACGCAGCGCATCTGCTGCAATTTCTAATTGTGTATTGGTATCACTTCCACTTGCTGCAATAATGTTTTCCCATTTGGCTTGTTCTTCGGCCAGTTTGTCGAAGTCTGCATCTGGTTCTGCATATGCCGCATAGACTTTTTCTAGTTCGGCTTGTGCTTTCATCACATCACCCATGCCGCTTTCTACTTCTTCACGTACTGTTTTTTCGGGGTCTAATTGCGGCTCTTGTGGCAAATAGCCAATTTGCATATTTGGTTGCCACTGCACTTCACCTTCAAATTCTTTATCGGCGCCAGCCATGATGCGTAATACGGTAGATTTACCTGAGCCGTTTAAACCCAGCAAACCAATTTTTGCCCCTGGGAAAAAAGAGAGTGAAATATCTTTAATAATCTGTTTTTTAGGAGGAACAATTTTGCTCACTCGGAGCATCGACATTACATATTGAGCCATGTTTTTATCTTTGATAATTTAAAAGCGTTAGCTTACTGGAAACTTTGTAAGTTAGGTATAAAGAACATGAAACTGAACAAAAAAAGGAGGGTGGTTTTGCCCTCCTTTTACACAACCATTTCAATTAAGTTATGCGGCCTTTTTATCAATTAAGGCCTTATCATTGTGCCTAAAATCATTAGTTGCAGATACTATTTGGATTTTTTTTGGCTTAAGTGCCTCTGGTATCTCTCTCACTAAATTAATTTCTAGCAGCCCATTTTCTAATCTAGCATTTGTTACTTTCACGTGGTCTGCTAGTTGAAATTTGTGTTCGAAATCACTTTCAGCAATGCCTCTGTGTAAATAATTCACTTCCTCTGTTGTTTTGTGTTTATTTCCTGACACTTTAAGCGATTGTTGTTCGGACTCTATCTCAATGTCGTCACTGCTAAAACCAGCAACAGCCATCACAATTCGATAACTATTTTCGTTAAGCTGCTCTATATTGTATGGTGGATAGCTCATATCGCTATCGCTACGTTGTGCATCGTTCAAGAGTCTAGCTAACCTGTCAAACCCAATTGCTGAACGATAAAGTGGACTAAAATCATAACTACGCATCTTTTTTATCCTTTCAAAAATTAAGTAAAATAGTTTGGTAAATCTTAGAAAAAGTATTTACCTGATATTTGAATTGGGAATGAATTTTAATTTTTCAAGATGTATGTGATTGTATTGGCATTATTTAGCGTATATTTGGTAAACATTTTCGCTACTTTTATTTTCAAACTTTCATGGCTTTAAAATCAACCATTTACAAAGTTGACCTGCATATCACAGATATGGATAGGCAATATTACGCGCAGCATAACTTAACGCTTGCTAAACATCCTTCTGAGACAGATGAGCGTGTCATGGTGCGACTCATTGGCTTTGCACTTTACGCAAGCGACACCCTCATATTTGGCAAAGGCTTAAGTGACGATGATGAGCCAGACTTATGGCAAAAAGATTTAACTGGCGCGATAGAACTTTGGATGGATGTCGGCCTACCTACAGAAAAAAATATCCGCAAAGCCTGTGGTCGATCGTCACAAGTGGTTATCTTGCTTTACGGTGGTCGAGTTGCAGAGATGTGGTGGGAACAAAACAGCAAAACCTTGTTGAAACTTGCTAATTTAATTGTGATTAACCTGCCTGAAACCTTAAATTTAGCAAACCTTGCTGAGCGTAATATGAGTATTAGTGCGACAATTCAAGACGGTCAGCTTTTATTCAGTCATGATGCAGGCAGTGTTGAAATTAGCCCCATCTATTTAAAAAATATTGGTTAAGTATTTTGTCCTAGGCTTTAACTGCTATAAACCTAGCGTTTCCACCCAAGCAAGTGCCGCAATATGTGCCTCGTTTACTTTTGTAGCATCCATTTGTAAATGTTCTGCTAACTCTAATATGCGTGTGCTGTTGGCATCTTCGCATGCTTCGGTTAACTGTATAAATGGCCCATAAATGCCTTCTCGAGTTAACAATGCCTCTGTGACTGGATCAGGCAACTGAATTTTCTCTAATACTTGTTCCATCGGCATTTTTAAAATTGCATCTAATAGTGAGAATACGCCAACTATAAATAAATTATCTCGATCTGATTTTTCAAAGTATCCCTCTCCAAGTAGCTCCGTCAAACGACCTCGCGTAATCGATGTTTTCATCAAGGCGGGTGGAGTTGCATTTTCACCAGCTGTGACCATCAGCAATGTAAGCCAGCGATATAGCTGATTTCTACCTAAAATGGTAAGTGCATGATTAATCGATTGCACTTCGCATGAAAGTCCAAAACCGACAGAGTTAATATAGCGTAGCAGTTTGAAAGATAAGGCCGCATCACGTTTAAAGCCAGATTCAATTTCTGTATTATCTGCATCTTGACTCACTTTGTTGAGTATATTGAGCACACTATCAAATGATGCGTTAATCACTTTAGCGGTAAACGTTTCTGGATGCGAGAAGTAATACCCTTGAAAGTGTTTAAACCCAGCGTTTTTGCAAGCCTCGAATTGCGTTTCAGTTTCTACTTTTTCTACAATTGTTTTCAATTTTGGCGCATTAAATCGAGTAAACAGCTTAGGCAACTCTTTTAAATCTGTCGCTTGTATATCAATTTTGATGTAGTCTGCACAATCAATTAGCCCTTGATAATCTGCATTGATTTGCGGATTGTCTAATGCGATTTTATAACCTTGGCTACGCAAGGTTTTGCAACGTTCAATCACTGCCTCGCTTGCTGGGATACTTCTTAAGATTTCTAATACTGTGCGCTGTGGTGCCATAAGTTCTAAAAACTCACTCATCAGCATTTCTTGATTCACATTAATAAATGCTAATTTATCACCTAATAGCCATTGAATATCCATCTGTCCAACCGTACTCATCAGCACGTTAGCACACGCTTTAAAATCATCTACAATTTCCGCGCTTTGCGCATCTGCACTGTGCCTAAAGAACAGCTCATATCCAACAATTTGCTGTTTACTGTCCATGATAGGCTGACGCCCAATAAAGGTTTGATCTTCCATATTCTTCTCTCAGCGTAAATGCATACTATAAATTGCCCAGATTTATCTTGGGTCAAACTAATAGTATCTCGAATCACATTTTTTCACTTCGTAGAACAACGCTGATTTTTAGGTCTAATTCTTTTTTTAGAGTGTTTCATCGTTAAGTTTTTTATAGGCCGCTTGTAATTGTTACGTAACATTTTTGTTTTATTATTTATATTGTTTTTTCGTATTTGTTTTAAAGGTAAGAAATGACTGAAGGTTGGCTAAACTTTGATTATGTAATTTTATTCTCACAAAGTGAGCGTATTAACTATTCTCGTCAATATAAAATTAGTCATTATTTACCTGGCTTTACGCTTGCAGGCATATATGACTGGAACTATTTTTTAGTGACTGACGTTGAAGGTAAAATGTACTCATTGCCTTGCCTACCTTTAGACGTAAACTCAATTAAAGCATTTGAACTTCCTGCTGACTATACACTTGAAGCAGATGAAAGATATCTCGGATTAGTCAGATGGTATTTAAAGCCTGAAATTGCTGGTGGGAACCCACGTGATGGAAGGAACTTGGTCTGGATTACATTAGAACTTCACGCTGATTTGGTGGCTTGGTGGAACGAAAAATTAGCGAAAAAACATAGTGAAAACTACTCCTACATTGGAACTGATTCTAAACTTCTAAAAGTTGCATAAGCTAATCTTGCTGACTTTTACTCTACAGTAACACTCTTTGCCAAATTTCTTGGTTTATCTACATCCGTACCTTTTAACAAGGCTGCGTGATAAGCCAGCATTTGCACAGGAATGGTATGCAAAATAGGGGAGAGCACACCCACATGGCGTGGCGTACGAATCACATGCACACCATCAGACTCAGTAAAGTGACTATCGGCATCAGCAAATACAAATAGCTCGCCGCCGCGCGCGCGCACCTCTTGCATATTAGATTTTACCTTCTCTAACAACGCATCATTTGGTGCAATGACAACTACAGGCATATTACTATCTACCAATGCCAAAGGTCCATGTTTAAGTTCGCCTGCAGGGTAAGCTTCGGCATGAATGTAGGATATTTCTTTTAGCTTGAGCGCACCTTCTAGGGCAATTGGGTAATGCACACCGCGTCCTAAAAATAGGGCATGTTCTTTATCGGCAAAGCTTTTTGCCCATTCACGAATCTGTGGCTCTAAATTGAGGGCAAATTGCACACTACCTGCCAACTGACGAAGCGCATCTAGGTATGATTGTTCGTCTTCTTCTTTCAATAACTCACGTTGCTTTGCCAGAGTAACGGCCAGTGTAAACAAAGCCACCAACTGCGTGGTAAATGCTTTAGTAGAAGCAACGCCTATCTCAGCACCTGCTCTTGTATAAAAAACTAATTCTGAGGCACGTGGAATGGCACTTTCTTGCACATTACAAATCGCTAATGTGTGTTGTTGGCCCAGCGATTTGGCGTGTTTAAGAGCTTCCATCGTATCAAGCGTTTCGCCTGATTGCGAAATTGTCACAATCAGTTGTTTAGCACTGGGTACTGAAACACGGTAACGGTATTCGCTAGCAATTTCGACATTCGTTGGTATTTTGGCAATTGATTCTAACCAATATTTAGCTGTGAGTGCTGCATAATAACTAGTACCTGCGGCCAAAATCAATACGCTATCTACTTGCTTAAATATTTCGCTAGCAGCCGAACCAAACAGGGCAGGGGAGAAGCTATTATCATCAATCAATGCTTCTATGGTGTCGGTCAGAGCACGTGGTTGTTCGTGTATCTCTTTTTGCATAAAGTGGGCGTATGGGCCAAGTTCCATGGATGCAAGTGAAACGTCACTCATATGCACTTTACGCGTCACTTCATCACCTGTTTTACCAAATATAGTCACACCTTCACGACGAATATCGGCAACATCACCATCTTCTAGATAAATCACTTTTCGTGTGACTGATAACACGGCAGATACATCAGATGCTATAAAGTTTTCACCATCGCCCAAGCCCAATAACAATGGGCATCCCAGACGAGCGGTAATCATATGTTCAGGTTCTTTAATTGAAATCACTGCAATTGCAAATGCGCCAGAGAGCTCTGCCACTGCTTTTTGTGTGGCCGCTAATAGTGGCAATTTTTGATGATAATAATGAATTAAGTGCGCAATCACTTCTGTATCTGTTTGCGAAGTAAATTCGTAACCAAGCGCCTTTAATCGCATACGTTGTTCATCATGGTTTTCGATAATGCCGTTATGCACCACGGCAATTTCACCTTTGGAAACATGTGGGTGCGCATTACTCTCTGTCACACCACCATGTGTTGCCCAACGCGTGTGGCCAATTCCTAATGTTCCGCTTAGGTTAATCTCTAAGGCTTTTTCAGTCATTGCAGCTACGCGGCCGACTGCACGCACACGCTCTATGACGCCATTACTTAATACAGCAACGCCCGCAGAATCATATCCGCGATACTCTAGTCTAGAAAGCCCATCAATTAACGTAGATACTACATTTCTACCTGCCACTGCGCCTACAATTCCGCACATACGTTCAAGCTTTCTTTATGTTTTCTTAATTTTAACTGGGCGTTTCCAGCCCACTATCGTTTTTTGTTCACGTGCTCGACACAATGTCAGCGCGTCCGCTGGCGCATCTTTGGTAATTGTAGAGCCTGCAGCTATGGTCGCATTTTTTCCAACTGTCACTGGCGCGACTAATTGCGTATCTGATCCTATAAATGCGCCATCTTCAATGACTGTTTTAAATTTATTTGCTCCATCGTAATTACAAGTGATAGTGCCAGCACCAACGTTGACGTTTTGACCTACAGTCGCATCTCCAACATAACTTAAGTGGTTGATTTTGCTTCCTTTATCAACTTGTGCATTCTTAAGTTCTACAAAATTTCCGATATGCACATCTTGTTGTAAATCTGTGCCTGGACGCAAACGTGCGTAAGGACCGATGCGTGTATTTTCTCCAATTTTTGTTTCATCTATATGCGTAAACGCTTGAATTTCGGTACCTTCTCCAATAATTGCATTCTTAATGACACAATTTGGTCCAATCTTCACATGATTACTTAACGTCACTTGACCCTCAAAAACACAATTCACGTCAATCTGCACATCTTTACCACATACCAACGTACCGCGTACATCAATGCGAGCAGGGTCTTTTAAAGTCACTCCTGTTTTTAATAATTGATGGGCGATGCGTCTTTGATGTTCGCGCTCAATTTGTGATAAATCAATTTTGGAGTTAATCCCAGTCACTGACCATTCGTCGGTCGTGATTTCTGCCACTACATCGACACCATCCTTTACTGCTAAAGCAACGATATCTGTTAAGTAATATTCACCTTGTGCATTTTGATTATCGATTTGGGATAACCATTTTGCTAAATGTTTAGTTGGCATCGCCATGATGCCAGTATTAACTTCTTTTATTGCGCGCTGCTGCTCTGTTGCATCTTTGTGCTCAACAATGGCAGTGACAAATTCCTTGCTTCTTATAATACGCCCATACCCCGTTGGATCTGCCTTAATAAAGGACAATATCGCTAATTGCTTATCTGCGCTAGCAATCAGCTGTTGACAAGCGTTGACGTCGACCAATGGCACATCACCCAACAAGATTAACGTGTGTGAATCCTTATCTAGATAAGGAGCGGCTTGTTGCACGGCATGTCCTGTACCAAGTTGTTCCGCTTGATTAACCCACGTGATATTTTCTTGTGCAAATGCCTCACGCACTACTTCGCCACCATAGCCGTAAACAACTATTATTTTTTCTGGTTTCAGCGCTTTAGCGCAATCTATCACGTGAGACAATATAGGCTTACCACCAATTTCATGTAAAACTTTTGGTAAGTTGGAGTGCATTCGCGTGCCTTTACCGGCAGCAAGTATTACGATATTGAGCTTTGCCATTGCGATTTAATAATCTTTTTTATTCATCATGTAAAGTATAACAAAAAAGGCAGCCTAAGCTGCCTTTTTGAAGATATGACTTATCACACCTTAACTTTATGCACCTAATGTGTAGATTTACGTAAACGTTGAATCGCTTGAATTTGTGCAACGGCCTCTGCTAATTCAGCTTGTGCAGCAGCATAATCCATATCTGAGCTACGATTTTTCATCGCTTCCATTGCGGCTTCTTTTGCTGCAATGGCTTTAGCTTCATCTAAATCATGACCGCGTACTGCCGTATCTGCAAGCACCGTGATCATGCCAGGTTGTACTTCTAGAATGCCGCCTGAAATAAAAATCAGTGTTTCTTCAGTTGCATCACTTTGCTTGATACGTAGTGCGCCTGGTTTAATATTCGTAATCATAGGTGCGTGATTTGGGTAAATACCCACTTCACCTGCACCAGCAGGCGCAACCACAAATTCAGCTTCACCTGAAAATATACTTGCTTCTGCGCTCACTACATCAATATGTACTGTATTTGCCATTATTTTTCCTTAAGCGTTACTCTAAACCTTAATAAACGATTAGTTTAAAGTTTTAGCTTTTTCAACGGCTTCTTCAATGCCACCCACCATATAGAATGCTTGCTCAGGCAAGTGATCGTACTCACCAGCTACAATGGCTTTAAAGCCTTTGATAGTTTCTTTTAATGGCACGTATTTACCAGGCGCGCCTGTAAACACTTCAGCAACGTGGAA
>CAYXHH010000004.1:0-11724 GCA_964464725.1 uncultured Methylotenera sp.
GCGGTTTTAATTTGGTCGTCTTGATGGATGAGCGTGTCTGCTAGCTCGATGGGTAGTTTGAGTTCAGTAATTCTAAGCATGTTTTCCTTTGGATAGTAGTTATCTATCAGTAAGAAGAATTTTGGTTATTTTACAGGAGTTTAAATCTCTAAATCCAGTTGCAATAGCTTTTTCAACATCGGCAGAGTAATCGGTTTTTTTGCTACTAGTGACCAATTGTCAAGCGCATCTAATACTGCCATTAAAGTAGGTAAATCGCGTCTCAAATAGCGTAAACAGTAATCCACTACTTCATCGGGTAGCTTCATGCCACGTTCGCGCGCATGTGCTTGAAGCGCCTCTGCTTTTTCTTGGTCGGTAAGTGGGTGTAGTTGGTATACCAAGCCCCAAGCGAGTCGAGTAGCTAAGTCTTCACGCAAGCCCATTTGTGTGGGCGCGTGCAAACCTGCGGTAATCAGTGTGCCGCCAGCCTCTTTGATTTGGTTGTATTGGTTGAACAATTCAATTTGTGCATCATTATTTAACAAGTGCACATCATCGAGCGTATTGGCGCCCATCTCTTTGGCGGCATTGAGTAAATGCGTTTTGCCGCTACCATGCGCGCCCCATAGATAGATAAAATTTGAGGTCGCTTCGCCCTTAATCGCATTACGTAGACTAATAATCGCCTCTGCATTTCTGCCCAACTTAAAATTGTCAAAAGTCGGTGGTGCTGGCGGTTGGATATCGAGTAAAAGTTGTTTCATTGTAATGCCGTGTTGGCGTTATTTTAGGTAGGTATCGCTTGTTAAGTAGCTATCTTTAGTATGTTTTAAGCCAACTGCAATGGCCGCACTCACTGGTAAAGCAAGCAAGACACCTGCAAAACCAAACAATTGGCCGCCAGCAAGCAACGCCAGAATTACCACTACAGGATGTAAACCTATGCGATCACCCACTAATAATGGCGTCAGAATAAAACTCTCTACTACTTGTCCAATACCAAACACCAGCAACACAGGCACAATTTGAGCAAATGAGGTGAACTGTAAAATAGCTAACAGCACCGCCATGGTGAAAGCAAGTGCAAAGCCCAAATATGGTACAAAGCTCAGCAATCCAGCGATTAAGCCTATCGATAGCGCCATTTCGAGTCCTACTAGCCAAAGTCCAACACTGTAGAAAATACTGAGGGCAGCCATGACTGAAAGCTGGCCTCTTAGAAATTCAGCAACCACTGCATCTACTTCTTTGGCGATAGTAACGGTTTTATCTATCCATTCTCTTGGTATTAAATTCCCAACCTTGGCAACAAAAATATCCCAATCTCGAAGCATATAAAACAGTACCACGGGTAACAGTAATAAATTAGCCATCAAGCCAATAAATGCTAAGCCTTGGGAGCCAGCTTTCATCAAAATCCCACCTAAAATATCTCCTGTGGTTTTCCAGTTTTTAGTGATGATTTGCTGAATTTGTGTGCCGTCAATCGCTAGACTAATGCCAAATTTGGTCTGCAGCCAAGGTTCTAGCGTTTGGCGAATATTGTCTACAATACCGGGTAAACGTTCTACAACGAGCAGGGACTGCTTTTGCACTAAAGGAACCAGTATTAAAAATAAAATAACAATTGCCAATAAAATTCCAGCCAGCACTATCACAGTTGCTGCGGTGCGGCCAAGTCTACATTTTCCTGCTTTTGGTAGGCTAAGTTTATCGACAATCGGGTCGCAAATATAAGCAAGTGCAGTAGCGATTAAAAAAGGCGTTAACACTGGGCTGAGCAGATAAACCACTAATGCAAAAGCAATTAACAAAATCAGCCAGAGATTATCTAGAATAAAACGGCTGTTTTGAATGTTTTGTGCTTTGTTTTTTGGTTGATTAGCCATAGTGAGTTAAAATTATGTTTTGTAAAATTATACTGAATTAACTACCAGTTATTGTAATAAATTGAATCGAGACGGATTTTGAGCACAAATAAAGACCAAAGCACTTCTATTAGCTATCGTGATGCAGGTGTAGATATCGAAGCAGGCGACGCGCTAGTTGAACAGATTAAACCTTTTGCTAAACGCACTATGCGTCCGGAAGTGTTGGGCGGTATTGGCGGTTTTGGTTCTTTGTTTGCAGTGCCAAAAAAATTCAAAGAGCCGATTTTGGTGTCTGGTACCGATGGCGTGGGTACTAAATTGAAGCTCGCATTTGAGCTCAATAAACATGACACTGTAGGTATTGATTTAGTAGCAATGAGTGTGAACGATATCTTGGTGCAAGGCGCGGAGCCGCTATTTTTCTTAGACTATTTTGCTTGTGGCAAACTTGAAGTCGGCACTGCCGCACAAGTCATTAAAGGCATTGCACAAGGCTGTGAAGAATCTGGTTGTGCTTTAGTGGGTGGCGAAACAGCAGAAATGCCAGGCATGTACCCAGCTGGCGAGTATGACTTGGCTGGCTTTGCTGTTGGTTGCGTAGATAAAGCTAATATTATTGACGGTAGTACTATTGCCGCGGGTGATGTAGTGTTGGGCTTGGCTTCGAGTGGCGCGCACTCAAATGGTTATTCGCTCATCCGCAAATTAATTACAAAATCAGGCATTGATATGGCGTCTGATTTTCATGGCAAACCATTCAAAGATGTGGTGATGGCACCGACCAAACTGTATGTGAAATCTATCCTTAAATTGCTAGATACCTTGCCTGTTAAAGGTATGGCGCATATCACGGGTGGCGGTATTACTGAGAATATCCCGCGTGTGCTACCAGCTGGTTTAACAGCTGAGATTAATGCAAAAAGTTGGGAGTTGCCTGCGCTATTTAAATGGCTACAAGCTGAGGGCAATATTACCCATACCGAAATGTACAAAACTTTTAACTGTGGTATTGGCATGGCGGTGGTGGTGGCCAAAGAGCACATGAGCCAGGCAAAAACATTATTAACTGAGTCAGGTGAAACGGTGTATGAAATTGGTTACATCCGTACTCAGCAATCAGGTGAAGCACCCACTATTGTGGTTTGAGGCTTGACAACGCAAATACAGATGTTGCGTTATTTAAACTCATGTATGAATGAAACGTATGTTTCAGAAAGTCATCAATCTTGAAACTTAACGCATTTTTCTTGTTAATTTTTTGCTTATTTGCGAATGTTGCCCAAGCGCTACCAAAAACGATTCAATTAGAGTATGAAGTCAGCCGAAACGGTAAATTATTTGGCCAAGTAAAAGAAACATTCACCCAAACTGGCAAACAATACCGCATTAAATCAGTCACTAAAGGTTACGGCATATATGCGTTAATGGGGGAGCGAGTGCTTACTAGCAGTGGCGAAGTCACAAAAACTGGTTTGAAACCAAACAGATTTGAGTTGCATCAAGGCAAAAGCGCAAAGAAAACACTCATCGCTGATTTTTTATGGACAAAAAATACCCTGAATATGCAAGTTAAGGGTGAAACAAGAACAGAAAAACTCAGCCCAGGAACACAGGATTTAGCGAGCTATGTCTACCAATTTATGTTCAATCCTCCACTAAAGCAATCAGTCAGTGTTACGCTCACCACTGGAAAAAAATTGAACACTTACCAATATAAAGTATTGGCAAAAGGTGAAGAGGTGTCGGTGGGGAAAACTTACTATAAAACTACCCATATCTCTAATGAAGCTTCTGCAGGGGAAGATAAAAAAGAACTTTGGTTGCTTCAAGATAAATATTATTTGCCAGCACGCTATAAGCTGACAGATGAAGATGGCGAAAGCTTTCAGCAGACTTTAACTAAGATTTATGTGGAATAATTTTTTATCGATATTTCGAGACACAAGTTATCAGCGCTTAGGTATCGCAGTAGTTCTTTCGGCAATATTGCATTTTTTTTTGTTAGATGGCATCAATCTTAGATTGACGAGTTTTTTTGATGCGGTTGAACCAATACAAGCGAGAATCGAGCTCACTAAAGCCAAACCCAACCCAGTTGAAACAATTAAACCAGAATCGATAACCCCAGAGCCAACGCCAGTAAAGCCTGAACAACTGATTGAACCCCCTAAAGAAGAAGCAGTAGCGCCCCAAGAGGCACCAGTACAGCCTAGTCCAGAAAGCCAAGTCGTTGCAGAAGAGCTTGCTCCACAACAACCCACCGAAAATCTGCCATCACAAGAAGCGACACCACAACAAACTGAAGAGACTAACAAAGTATTGAACGAAAATGCTTATCAATATGTAGAAACAGAATTTGAAGTCCATACTGAACCAGATGGAAGTGCACAAGGTGTTGCAAAAATTACGCACGAAGTAGTGGAAAGCAATTTATATAATTTAAGTTTTGTCATCGAACCAAAAGGGGTTTTTGCGTTATTTCTTGGTAACTTATTGCAAACGAGTAAAGGCTTATTGACCAGTACTGGCTTGCAACCAAATACTTACAATTATCAATATGGCGATAAAACTGATAAATCACGTACTGCAAACTTTGATTGGCAAAACAAAAAATTAGAATTGATTACCGCTAAAGGCAGTAAAATAGAGGAGTTGCCAGAAGGCACGCAGGACTTACTTAGTTTTATGTACCAATTTATGTATGTGCCGCCGCTAGAGAAAATGCAAATTAATATTGCGAATGGGAAAAAGCTCACAACATACGATTACAGTTTTGAAGGTGAAGAGGCCTTGATATTGCCTCAAGGGGAATTTAGAACTATCCATATAGTTCATACTGGTGTAAATGTCGATGAAAAAACTGAGTTGTGGTTGGCAATAGACTATCAACATATTCCAATTAAAATCGTCAAAACAGAAAAAGACGGGCGATATTATGAATTTATTGCAACACGTATTAGTACTACGCGTCCCACAACTCAATAACTTTTAAAATAATAGCCTTATAAAGATAACAATGAATTCAAATTTACTAAGACAAGCAGCAATCCTATTAAATAATCTTTTGGATTTTAACAGTCCAGCCGATGCCAAATTAGGCGAATTTTTTCGCAATCATCGTGAGCTTGGCACAAAAGATCGTGCCTTTGTGGCAGAGAGCGTCTATGGCGTATTGCGCCGTCTGCGTTATTTAAGCGCTGTTACCGCAAATGAAGCAGGCGACCCAGATGATGCGCGCAAGCTCATTTTAGCGTGGTTATTGCGCGTGGAAGGCAAGAGCATTCGAGAGTTAGAGCCGATTTTGACTGAGCAACAAAAGGAATGGGCGGTACAGATTAAGGCTAAGATTACAGAGAATTTACCCATGGCGGTGCAAGCCGATGTGCGCGATTGGCTGTGGGATAAGCTGGTTTCACAATATGGCGAGGAGCTAGCACTCACTATCTGTCGTAGTATGTTCGACCAAGCGAGTTTGGATTTGCGAGTGAACACCATTAAAGCCACGCGTGAAGAGGTGCTAGCGAAAATGCAAGCAGAAAACACCGTTAAAGATAACGTGATTGCGCCCACGCCATTTTCGCCGATTGGTATTCGCATGGGGGCAAAACTTAACATCAGTAAGCACGTACTTTTCGAGGCTGGCAAAATCGAAGTACAAGATGAGGGCAGTCAATTATTGGCCTATTTAGTTGCGCCAAAACGCGGCCAAATGGTGGCAGATTTTTGCGCAGGGGCGGGCGGCAAAACGCTTGCCATTGGCGCATTGATGAAAAATACAGGTCGTTTATACGCCTTTGATATTTCAGAAAAACGCTTACACAACCTTGGTCAGCGCTTAAAACGATCAGGTTTATCAAACTTGCACGCGCAAGTCATCACCAGTGAAGCTGATCCCAAACTCAAACGCCTTAATGGTAAGTTTGACCGCGTGTTGGTGGATGCACCTTGTAGTGGTTTTGGTACCTTGCGCCGTAACCCCGATTTGAAATGGCGCTTTGAAGCCAAGGATATTGCCGAACTTAACGTGAAGCAAGCCGCCATTTTGGCGCGAGCGTCTAAGCTCACCAAAGCAGGAGGTCGCTTAATTTACGCCACTTGTAGCTTGTTGGTAGATGAAAATGAGGCGATTGCCGAAGCGTTTTTAAGCGCAAATAGTGACTTTGTTTTAGTACCAGCCAACACTGTGCTGGCGCAACAGCAAATTCAATTAGATACAGGCAACTATTTAAAATTGTTGCCACATTTGCATGGCACCGATGGTTTTTTTGCTGCGGTATTTGAGCGTAAATCAGAAGCCAAACAAAACTTAGAATCGCCTAATAAAAGTGCCGAGGGCAAATCGACCGAGCTGGAAGCCAATATCAGAGCGACTTCTGGAGCATCAAAAATGATGATAGATGAAATTGGGGATAAGAAGCCGGTTAAATCCAAGCCCAAAGTTGCGGCTAAAAAAATTGAAAAATCCTAAGCCATGAAGTTACCAAGCTTGAATGTACAAATCTTGATTGGTGCGCTATTTGGCGTATTGGTCGGGTTGTATTTTCATGGCTTGGGGACAGAAACTAGCTTAGTTAAAAACGGCTTGTATTTATCTGGTTTGGTTGGCACACTTTTTATCGACCTGCTAAAAATGATTTTAATCCCGCTGGTATTTTGTAGCATCGCGGTGGGCATCGCCAATTTGCGACAACATCGCCAAATGCATCGTGTTTGGGTGTCTACCATGGCGTTTTTTATGTTCACCATGGCGATAGCAATTACATTGGGCATGGTGGCGAGCAACTATTTTAAGCCTGGTGTGGGTTTAGAAATTGCGATATTTGAAGGCGCCATGCAAAGCTTTGAGGCAAAAAAAATGCCGCTGGGCGAGTTTTTTGCGCAGTTTTTACACGGTCTATTTGTCAATCCGTTTAAGGCCTTGGCAGAGAGTAACGTGATTGCGGTGGTAATCTTTGCCCTGTTTTTAGGTATTGCGCTGGTGATGGGGGGCGAGCGCTACAAAAACATCTTGAATTTGCTGCAAGAAGGCTTAGAAATCACTATGCGTATTGTCGGCTGGATCATGGTGTTGGCACCATTTGGGATTGCCGCGCTGTTGGTTAAGTTGGTCGCCACACAAGATGTCGCGATGATTGGCACCATGGCGAAATTTATGGCGGTGGTTGTGGGGACTACACTTTTGCATGGCGTAGTGATATTGCCATTGTTGCTATTTTTAATTACTGGTAAAACGCCACTTTGGTTTTGGCGTGGCGCGCGGGAGGCCTTGGTGACCGCATTTGCTACCAGTTCTAGCAATGCCACATTGCCCATCACCATGCGCTGCACGACTGGCCCCTTGAAAGTCAAGCCAGAAATTGCAGGTTTTGTGGTGCCGCTGGGCGCTACCGTGAATATGGATGGCACGGCTTTGTATGAAGCCGCAGCTGCTTTGTTTATTGCCAATTTGGTGGGCATAGACCTTAACTTAACGCAGCAACTGATTGTATTTCTCACTGCCATGATTGCTGCCATTGGCGCACCTGGCATCCCCAGTGCAGGCATGGTCACCATGGTGATGGTCTTGCAAAGTGTGGGCTTACCTGCAGAGGCAATCGCCATTTTGCTACCGATTGATCGGCTACTTGATACTTTGCGTACTACCGTGAATGTACAAGGCGACATGATTGGTAGTTTAGTGGTGCAAAAGCTAGTGCAGCAATAACCAGTAGAGTAACAATGTTAAAAAAATAACGAACCATACTGTTTTTTTTGTGTTTGAAATGCCTTGTTTTTGCACAGTAAATCATTGATATAACAAGAAGAAATTTATACTGCTTTTTTGAATTTTTTGTGATTTATGCACACCACTTAAAGTGATACTTTAAATAAATGCAGGAACTATGGGCTAAATTTAAAAAACTTTTTAAGTGATTGATTTTATTGGTATAAATATATAGATTAAAAAATAATCGATTTAAAAAAAGCCTTATAAATTGATAACTTAGAGTTTTAGGCTACACTAATCCACAAAGTTATCCACAGATTTTGTGGAAAGTAAAACTGCCTATATTTTTTCAAAAAATGCAATCATTTTAAAAAATATTTTTCAGCAATTTTTAGAGTTAAGTTTACTTTTTGCTGGCAGATATGCACCTGTTTTAAGGGAATTTTTGGTACATTTTCACAATCATTTAAGAGTCATCAGGTATACGTTTTGTCATGTTAAATTTTCATAAAGCCGAGCTAGTAGATGCAGAGGCCATTGCAAAATTGGTTAATTCTGCTTACCGCGGTGAAAGTAGCCGCAAGGGATGGACAACTGAGGCCGATATTTTAGATGGCCTACGCACCACTACAACCGATGTTGGCAAAATCATCAAAAGCAAAAATGCGTTTATTTTAATTGGCGTGCTGAGGGATGAAGTTGTAGCGACCATTTGTTGCGAATGGCAAGAATTGGCATTTAAAGATACTGTGCATTTTGGCATGATTGCGGTAAAACCTAGTTTGCAAAATAAAGGCTATGGCAAAACCCTGATAAAGGCCGCAGAAGCGATTTGCCTACGTGAGTGGCGCGTGGTGGGCTTTCACATGGCAGTGATTTCAATTCGGCACGAGCTCATTGCGTTTTACGAAAGGCTGGGCTACAAGCGCACGGGCGAGTTTGCCGAGTTTCCAGTGAAATCAGATTTGTGGCAACCTAAAGTAGAAGGCTTGAATTTGCAGTATTTGGCGAAGCTGGTTGTACCTAGAAAATTGGAAAAGACTTTCGAATAAACGTTGATTGCTAATCGGCAAAACGTTTAATTTTTTGCATCCCACTCATTACCAGTGAATATGCCGCTGGCACTACCACCAAAGTGAGCAGTGTAGAAGAAATCATCCCGCCGATAATCGCGACAGATAGCGGTTTATTGGTTTCAGAACCCGCACTTAACCCAATCGCGGCAGGTAAAAGTGCCAAAATAATAGTGAGGGAAGTCATCACCACAGGGCGAAGTCTGACTGGGCAGGCTTCATGCAAGGCCTCGTTAATGCTGGCGCCTTTTTCACGTAATTGATTGGTTAAGTCTACCAATAAAATAGAGTTTTTAGCTACTAAACCAAGTAGCAAAACCATACCTATCATCGAATAAATATTGAGCGTATTGCCGGTAATCAGCAGTGCTATTAAGCCGCCGATAATGGCGAGCGGTTGCGCTAGCATAATGATTATGGGTTGAATAAACGAATTAAATTGGCTTGCTAACACCATATACAAAAGCAGTAGCGCAAGTATAAAAACAAAGCTGACGTTCTTCATGGTTTTGCCAAACTCTTCTGCTTGACCAGTAAACTTAATTTTATAGTTTGGTGGAACGAGTTTAGCCGCCGTTTCTTTCACAATATCCACCGCCTCACCCAAAGAAACATTGGGGTTTGCATAAAAATTGACGGCGTATTGTAAATCGTAGCGGCCTATCACGGCTGGGCCCAGTTCTGATTTAAAGGTAGCTAATGCATCTAAACGTACGAGTTGACCACTGCTGGCGCGTAGGTAGATTTTGCTTAAATCTGCCGCATTTTTAAGGGCTTCATCACTCGCTTTTAAGCGGATGTCATAGCGTTGCCCATCACTGGTGGTGTCGTTAAATTTAGCCACATTAATGCCACCAGCATACAATGAAACCGCGGTGGCGATATCGTTGGCGCTAATCCCCAAATTAGCGGCGCGTTCGCGGTCTATCTGCATATCGAGTTGCGGTAAATCGAGTTGGACATCGACATCAACTTTGCCGATGCTTTCCGAGTTGCTTAAGCTTTGTTGCATTAGCTGTGAGATACGCCCGATTTCTTCAAGATTATTGCCAGTGAGATTAAATTGTAATTTTTCATTACGTTGACCGCGCGAAATCGAGCCTGCAGAAGGCAAAGCGCGCACGCCAGGAATAACATCAAGCTCTTTTTTGAGCATTTTAATCAGGTCTTGCTGGCTAATATCGCGGGCTTCTTTGGGTTTTAAGCGCACATTGACATTGCCTTGATTCACCTGACCACGTGACCCGACACCAATCGAAGCAAAGTAACTATCGACCTCATTTTTGTGGCTAGCGATGACGGCCTCGACTAACTTTAAGCGCGAGTCGGTGTATTCCAAGCTTGAGCCTAATGGCGTTTTTACGGTGATACTAAAGCTACTTTCATCGGATTCTGGCACAAAATCTTTTTGCACATATTTAAGCGAAATAAAGCCAAAAATACCGACAAATAAGGCGGTAATTAATAAAACCAAGCCACGGTGGTTTAAAGTGATACTTAACAGTTTTTTGTACTGATTTTCAAACGCAGTGAGTGCATTGCCAACCGCATTGTAGAGTGCATTTTCAGTCGGTTTAACCTTTAAATAGCGAGAACAGAGCATAGGCGTAAGCGTGAGCGAGACGAATAAAGAAATCAGCACACCTGCTGTTACGACTACCGCAAATGATTTAAAAAACATACCGATAATGCCATCCATAAAAATCACGGGCGCAAAAATACATACCAACGATGCTGATGAAGCCAGTACAGCAAATACGACTTCATTGCTGCCAATAATGGTGGCTTTGGTTCGGAATGCAGCAACTGCTTGGCGATTGCTAAAATCCACATCGCTTAGCTTCATATCCGCCTCGCCAGACATATGGCGCAGAATGCTCTCGCGCACCACAATTGCGTCATCTACCACCACGCCTATCAGCAATAGCAAGGCAAGTAAGGTCATACTGTTAAAGGTATAACCTGAAAAATACATGACCGCGATGGCACCTAAGAGTGAGACGGGAATCTCTAAACAAATCATCAGCGTAGAGCTAAATGAGCGCATAAAAATGAGCACAATCAGTGCGGCAAAGAGCGTGCCCTCAACCAAATGTTCTTTCAGTGATTCGACAATTTGATTGATAAAAATGGAATCATTGGTTGAAATATCCAATGACAAGCCCGGGGGTAGGTTGGGGCGTATGTCCTCTTCTAAGCGGCGTTCTACTTCTTTAATAATTTCTAAGGTATTGGTATTGGCGACTTTCACCATGCCAATACCCACTGTCGGCTTACCGTTATAACGCGCAACTTGGCGGTTATCTGTGATCCCATCCTCAATTGTGGCAATGTCTTTAAGATGAATGACGCTACCCGCTTTGCTAGTAATGGCAAGGTTGCCTAAATCTTTGGTATTGTGAAACTCTAAATCCAGTTTTAATAACTGTTCCGCTTGTTTGCTCACCAAAAAACCGCCAGGCAGTTGAATATGCTCGCGATTAAACGCGGTAATTAAATCATTGGCGGTAAGTTTATAGGCAGCCATGCGCTCGGGCGAGACAATCACGCGTATCACGCGGTCGCGGCGACCACCCAATTGCACTTCGCCAACGCCATTAATCGTTTCAAATTTTTTCTTTAATACGTTGTTAGCGTACAAATTGAGTTGTTGTATGGTGCGGTCACCACTCAGTGCCAGCCAAATGACGGGGGTGGCATTGGTATCAATTTTTTGTACAACAGGCGGGTCGGTATCGGTTGGCAAGCGCTTCAGTATTTGATTTACTTTAGATTGCACTTCGTTATAGGCTACATCGATATCTTTATCCAGTGAGAAGGTAATGCTAACGCTAGAGAACCCAGGGGACGAAGAAGATTGAATATGGTCAATGCCCGGCGTGGTATTAACAGCCGATTCAATGATGCTAGTGATCGAGGTGTCAACCACATCAGGGTTTGCACCGCGCAAAGTGGTATTGATGGTAATGACTGGAAAATCAATCGATGGAATGCGATCTACCCCGATGCGCTGGTAGGCAATCAAGCCGAACAAAATGATGACGCCTGAAAGCATCCATGCAAGGACGTGTCGTTTAATGGAGAGTTCAGG
>CAYXHH010000004.1:11824-25670 GCA_964464725.1 uncultured Methylotenera sp.
GGCGCTTTATCTGTTAAAAAGCCTGCGCCATCTACCACAATCGTGTCGTTTTCGTTAAGGCCTTCTAGCACTTCAATCATGCCATTTTGGCGTGCCCCTGTTTTAACCACTGCTTGGTAAGCCGTATTATTTTTAACGACATATACCACTTCCCCTGCAGGACGTAAGATTAAACTTTGCTCAGGCACCATCATGGCAGAAGGTTGTTCGCCCAGCACAACAGTACCCGTCACGGTCGCGCCCGCTTGCCAGCCAGGGGCATCTACCACATCTGCAATTACATCTACTGTACGATTATCTTCAGAAATCATCGGTTTTAATTCATTAATCACAGTTTCTACGGTTTTAGGGGAAGTCGGTGTAGATAAGCGAATTTTTAGGCCAGTTTTAAGTACAGCACCTATGCGCTCAGGAAAAGGTAAGTGGGCACGCAAACGTTGCGAAGAAACAATTTGCACAATCGGGTCACCCACGCGAACGTAATCACCGCTGTCGACCAGTTTTTTTTCAACTGTGCCGCTAACAGGGGCAAATACTTTAGATTTGCTACTCGTGTGACTAATACTTGCAACACGCGCCTTGGCGGCCTCTAGTTGTTGTCTCAGTACATTTTGCTGTGCAATATCATTATCTACCGCCGTTTGTGAAATAAAGTTTTTATTGGCAAGTGCTTGGTTGCGCGCCACAATCTTGGTTTGATTTTCTATCAAGGCTTGAATGCGTGCTACTTCTGCTAATTGCTCATTGCGTTGCATTCCAAAATCGGTGGCATCTAAGGTGGCGATTAATTGACCTTTTTTGACTTTGCTACCAATGGTGACATGCACTTTAATCACGCGGGCGGCAATTTCAGCAGCCACGGTTGGGTCAATAATTCCCTCTAATGTGCCTATTGCCTGTTCAGTCATTTCAACAGATGCATTTTTAACCGTAGTCACTGTCACAAGCGTAGCTTTGGCCGAGCTTTTGTCCTGATCTTTTTTAGCTTCTGACGAATCTTTGCTGCCGCAAGCACTCAGTGAGAGTAACAATATACTGGTCAATAAGTAAGAGATTATTTTTTGCATGGAAAATGGTGTTAAGTATATTTTTGTATGGTTAGTATATATAGCTTATTCAATCAATAAGTGACTAAATTTTAACAGCTTCCAATTGCGACCAGTCAAAAAAAGGACCAGGATCGGTTTTACGACCAGGCGCAATATCGGAATGCCCGACAATATGTTCGATTGGATAAGCTTGCTTTAATTTTTTCACTAGAGCTATGAGTGTTTGGTATTGTTTAGGTTCAAAAGCCTCAAAATCACTGCCTTCAAGCTCTATCCCTATCGAAAAATCATTGCATCGCTCGCGACCTTGCCAATTCGACACGCCAGCATGCCACGCCCGATTTAGGCATGAGACAAATTGAATGACTTCTCCATCGCGACGAATTAAAAAATGTGCTGATACTTTGCGTGTATAAATTTCAGCATAGTAAGGATGCTCGTTTGGGTTTAGCTGATTTGTAAATAATTGCACAATTCCATCGCCACCATATTGGCTGGGCGGCAGGCTGATATTGTGAATGACAATCATATTAATGAGGGTATGCGCTGGTCTCTCATCAAAATTAGGCGAGTCAATTCGCTTTGCAGCTTTTAGAAATCCAGTTTTATTAATCACGATATAATTAATTTTGATAGTCTATATGTAGTTTTTTAATTTGCGATTGCCGTTATCCTATAAAATAGCATTATTACTGCAAAATAGAGAGATTTGATATATGGTTTTTATACAATTATTTGCAATGTTGATTGTGATTTTAGTGGCAGCAGAAGTATTCACCAATGCGCTGGAGCATTTAGGTGAAAGACTCGGCATTTCAGAAGGGGTCACAGGTTCTATTTTTGCAGCGGTTGGCACAGCATTGCCAGAAACCAGTGTGCCGTTATTGGCTATTTTCGCAGGTACAGCCAATACTGCAACGAATCATGAAATTGGCGAAGGCGCAATTTTAGGCGCGCCACTGATGTTGGCTACCCTTTCACTTTTTTTGATGACGCTTTCAGTTTGGAAACGACGTGGTACTTTGGGCCATTTACGTCCTGAGCGCACGGGTTTAAAACGCGATCTCAATTATTTTCTTGTGGCATTTAGCTTGGCAGCTATCGCTTTATATGTGCCACATGATAATCAAGCAATGCGCATTTTGATTGGTATCGGCATGATTTTGATTTACGTGGTCTATGTGTGGCAAACCATACGTGCCTCAAAAAGTTTAGTAGAAGAAGGACATGCAACCGAGGCCGAGAGCGATATGTTTTTATGCCGCATCGGCTTGCCCAATAACAATGTCATTATCGGCTTGCAGTTGTTTTTAGGGTTGGCTTTATTGTTGGCAGGGGCAAAAGGCTTTATTAATGGAGTTGAAGAAGCTGCACAGATTTTAGGTATTTCAGCACTCATGCTGTCTTTATTAATCATTCCTATCGCCACAGAATTGCCAGAAAAAGTGAACAGCATTTTGTGGATACGCAAAGGAAAAGATACATTGGCGTTTGGTAACATTACAGGCGCCATGGTGTTTCAAGGTACTTTATTGCCTGCGATTGGTATTGTATTAACGCCTTGGATGCCGCGTCCTGAAATGGTTGCAGGGCTTATTATTACTATAGTTGCTGCAGCTTGGATGCGTTATTTATTGGCAAAAGGTGATATACGTGTTTGGCATTTATTCATTAATGGCGCCTTATATATTGGCTACATCACTTACGCACTTTCACACTAAAAAAGTGTGATTTTTCAGCTATTTTTAGTGTTAAGTTGAATAACTAAGATGACTTATTCGGCTTCATCCGCCATGTCTGCATCGTCATCTTTTGCTAAACCTAACTTAGTTAAACGATAACGTAAAGTTCTAAAGCTCACGCCCAATAACTTTGCGGCCGCAGTTTTATTGTTATTGGCTTTCTCTAAGGCTTTTAATATGGCGCGTTTTTCAATGTCTTCTAGATACTCTGGCAAACCGACTTCCATCGGTTTTGTCACATCAAAATGATCTTCAGTTGTTTCATTTCGACTTTGTAGATCTTCACCCATAAACAAATCATCGGCACTAATTTTTTTACCATCACATAAAGCTAGCGCACGTTCTAATAAATTTTCTAGCTCGCGTACGTTGCCAGCAAAGTGAAGTTCAGAAATTATTTTTTTAGCACTATCTTCAATAATAGGAATTTCAATGGATTGCGAGTGGCAAAGTCTTTGTAATAGTTTTTCTGTCAGTTCTGGAATATCTTCAGGTCGTTCTCTCAAGGCAGGCATTTTGAGCTGAATCACATTCAGCCGATAATACAAATCTTGCCTAAATAAGCCTTGCGACATCAGCGTGCTTAAGTTTTTATGCGTTGCACTTAAAATTCTTACATCGACAGGCTCTTCAGCTGTGCCGCCCACAGTACGCACTTTTTTCTCTTGAATAGCGCGCAATAGCTTCACTTGCATGGCGAGTGGTAAGTCCGCCACTTCATCTAAAAATAGACTGCCACCATTTGCGGCTTGAAACAAGCCAGAAGTATCTTGTGCAGCGCCAGTAAAAGCCCCTTTTTTATAACCAAAAAATTCACTTTCCATGAGATTTTCTGGGATTGCACCACAGTTCACGGCAATAAAGGGCTTGTCACGACGCGAGCTATTACGATGGATAAGTCTAGCAGCAAGCTCTTTACCACTGCCAGATTCTCCACTAATGTAAACAGGCGCTTGGCTGCGCGCAAGTTTTTCAATCATGGTACGCACATAGCCTATGGCAGGTGAGTTGCCTATTAAGTCTGCTGTATTTTGCGTTTCTTTTACATCTGACCTAGAAAGCTTTAACGCAGACTCTACTAAAGGGCGTAACTGCTTTAAGGAAATGGGTTTGGTTAAGTAATCGAAAGCACCTGCTTTTAAGGCAGAAACGGCATTTTCTGCACTTCCGTAAGCGGTAATCACTGCAACTGGCAGACCAGGAAAGCTCACTGAAATATGTTCTACCAATTCCAGTCCAAGACCATCGGGTAAGCGCATATCCGTCAAACATAAGTCATAACTTCTTTTTGAAAGTAGTTCTTTGGCTTCTTCAACGCTGGCTGCACTATCAGCGGTAATATCCATACGTTCTAGCGTTAAGACGACCAGTTCGCGAATATCGGTTTCATCATCGACAACTAAACAATTAAACTGTGCCATGCGTGTTAAGCTTTCTTAAGATGCATAATAAATTGTGATCCAGAATTAGTTTCTGAATCCAATGCTTTATAAATTAATTTTGCGCCATTGGCCTCTGCAAGTTCGCGTGCAATGTATAAACCTAGTCCGGTGCCAGTATTCTCAGTAGTGAAGAATGGCTCAAACAAGTGTGCTTGTATATTCTCTGGTACGCCTTCGCCGTCGTCCGTAATTTCTATGCGCAAACTGTTGGAACTAGCGCTTACGATTAAGGCTAATCTTAAGCTATTTTCTACTTTACGACAGTGTCGCCAACCATTTTTGCACAAATTCCACAAAATCTGGTTCAGATGCCTACGATCAAATGCCACAATAGTCTCAGCTATATTAAGACTAAGAATAAAGCTTGTTTCAGGGATTTTTTCTACAGCACAGAATTGTGTGTAAAAGTCTTGCATAAAGCTTTCAAGCTGGATGGTTTCCTGATTTGTGCGGTCGCGTCGATTAAGCTCAAGCACATCTTTGATAATTTGATCTAATCGTTGCACATTATCACTAATAATTTGTAGCATACGCTTAGTTGCAGGGTCTGTATCTTCTTCTTGCAGTAATTGGTTCGCATGGCTAATGGCGCTTAAGGGGTTGCGAATTTCATGTGCAATATTGGCTGTTAAGCGTCCTAGTGCGGCCAATTTGACTTGATGAGCCTGCGTTTGCATTTGCGACCAATCCTCAATAAAAATCACTGCACCTTGATTTCTATTTTCTGATATAGGTAAAAATCTTAATCTAAGCTCTCGCGAAAGCGCGGTTAACTTAATAAAGCTGGGGATGGCATTGTGTGTTGGCACGAAACCATGTTCAGGCACTTTTTCTGCAAGCCAGTACTGCATTAAACTTTCAAGCTCTAATGAAACCTGACTTAACGGTTTATTTAGCCAATTATCTGAGTGACTTAAGGCACTATCTAAACCCAAGAGCACTTCGGCCTGATGATTATGATGTTTTACCAGTAAGTCTTGATCTACGACGAGCACACCGTCTTGCATCTCATGGGTAATAAGTGCATTAATTTGCGCCATATTTTTTACGTCTAAGCCACGTTGTGTCGCAAGTAACTCACTTTCTTGAGACCGTTTAGCTAGACTGTAAGCGAGCCATGCGGTGGCAAAGCAACCTAAACTAAGCAAAACTGCGTTGGTATAGTTTTCGGCAGAACCACCGCTGTCAAGAATATATACAGTTTGTTCAAGCAATATTCCTATTGTGGCGATGGCCGCATAAAACAAGGCTAAGCGTCCAGCACTGATTAAGCTTGCTGAGGCAATGGTGACAATTAAGAGCAATCCAATTGTGTTCTGACTGCTTTGTTGTGTATGCATCATTAATAAAATGAATACGATATCAGTAATGATTTGAACAGGAAGGCTAAGATCAAATTTTGGTTTTTCTAACCAAGTGAATACAGCGGCGATAATGCTAAAAATAAAATACACAATCACCAAAGATGAAAATGCATTTAAAAGTGAATAAACACTGAAGTTCGCAGTAGAGAAGCTGTCGACCACAACGCCTTGTGTGAAATAAAGCAATACAGCAATGATTAAGCGATACAGATTGTATAACTTAAGAGTACGCCAGCGAGTGCTGGAAATTTTTGCGTCTAAGCGTGAAAAAAAATCTATGGTCATTGATGATGAGGACAATATTTTTATTAGGATTTATCGCATGCAGGGTTGTTACAAATGGTCTGACCGTCTTTAAGTAAGCTTTCACTTACTGGGATATGACATCCACATTTGCTACATAACACCATTTTTTCATTCTCAGTTTGTTTAGATTTTTTCGCATCTTGCGACAGATTAGCAGAGACGCGTTTGAAAATTAAGTATAGTATCCAAACCAATAAGATAAGTAGCAAAATCCGAGGCATACTAAAATCTAAACTTTCTTCATTTGAACTAGATGCAGTGATTGTAACCAAAAGCGATATGAATACAAACAGACTTATCATGTAAAAGCGCTATAAAAGCGAAAGCTGATATACTTACATTACTAAAATTAAATAAAAACTCATGGCAAGTTCACAAGAATTATCGGATTTTTTGCGAGATGTAGAACGCAGAGCATACAAGCAAACAGTCTATGCAGTACGTGATGATCACGCAGCATTGGATATTGTGCAGGATGCAATGTTAAAACTTGCTGAAAAATATGCGGATAATCCGGTGACGGAATACCCGATGTTGTTCCAGCGTATCTTACAAAACACCATGCGTGATTATTGGCGTAGGCAAAAAGTGCGCAATTTGTGGACTAGCTTACTTTCTTCGTTTGGTGCAGGTAAAGACGGTGAAGAAGACCATGACCCGCTTGATACAATCGATGTGGAAGATGAGTCTAGTAACCCGATGGTTCAACTTGAACGCAGCCAAACGATAAAAATCATCGAGAAAGCCATTGAAAAGCTTCCAGCGCGTCAACGTGAAGCCTTCATATTACGTTACTGGGAAGATATGGATGTTGCTGAAACTGCCGAAATGATGGGTTGTTCTGAAGGTAGTGTTAAAACCCACTGTTCGCGCGCAGTACATACCCTTGCAACTTTGTTAGAAAAACAAGGTTTGGGCAGCAAAGTATTAGCAAATTTAGGAGTCACGTCATGAGCAAAGACAGCAAAGATCATAGTTTAGAGAGTAATGACCTTGAGGTACAAGGTAGACAAATCGCTGGTTTTTTAGAAGACAACGCCAAGCGTTTGAGTATGCGCACGTTAAAACAATTAGAAACTGGTAGAGAACGTGCAGTAAAAGCCCATGCGGCGCAGATTTCTGGAGCAACATTTAATAAGGATGGTTCTTTAACTCAGCTATCTGCGTGGGCAGAGCATCATCGTATTTTTAGTGCAGGACTTGTATTGGCAGCAATTTTAGTAGGTTTTGTTTTGATGCAGGCGTTAAGTAATAATGAATCCAGTGATGCGTTTTTGTTAAGTGCTGACTTGCCTCCAGAAGCTTTCGTTGACAGAGGCTTTGAACCAAGATTGAATGATGGAAAAGCGAATTTATAGTAGATGAATTAGAAATTTGGGTGGTATGAATAAAATATTTTTGATAGCAGTATTATTTCTTACACAGCTTTATGCACCAGTGATATATGGTAATACGCTGAATCAGCGCATTGCCATGGCTAATACTAATGGAATTATGTCGTCATTGAATGGGGAGGTAAGCAGTGAAGCGCCAACCAAAGCTTGGAGTGAGTTAAGCGAAGATCAGCGTAAAGTACTCTCACCTCTTGGACAAGAATGGGATAGTTTAAGGCCTTGGCAGCGTGAAAGGATGTTAGAAATTGCGAATGACTACCCAAAAATGGATGTTCAGAAGCAACAGCGTGTGCAAAAACGTTTAAACAGTTGGAGTCGCATGACACCCTATGAGCGTGAAAATGCACGTAAGCGCTACCAGCAATTTCAAACACTCAGCCCAGAAAAAAAAGATGAAGTCCGTAAAAAATGGGCAGAACACCAAAAGCTACCCGAGGCTGAACGAGAAAAGTTACGTAAAGATACGATGGACTGGGATTACGAGCCAGATTTAGAGTGAATATAGAGTACAACATTTATAAAAGCCTACAATATGAAATTGTGGGCTTTTTTTACAAGTGAATATCAATGATGAACGCTTCGCGATTTAGACTTTTTGCTGCATGTTTGTACGAACTGCTATTGCTAATTGCATTATGGATGTTATGCACTTGGGTTTTTGTCAGCTTGTTTGGCGACGCAGTACATCATGCAAAGCGATATTTCCTACAGTTATTTTTATGGGTAGTAACAGGCGCCTATTTTATCTGGTGTTGGTGTAGAACAGGACAAACACTACCGGCTAAAACATGGAAAATTAAGTTGGTTAATCAACAAAATGCATTATTAACATTTAATCAAGGGTTAATTCGCTACACACTAACAAGTTTATCTCTATTAGCTTTTGGGCTTGGCTTTGTTTGGGCATTGGTTGATAAAGATCGGTTGTTTTTGCATGACCGATTGCTAAAAACAAGATTTATTCAAACGGGTTAATAGAATCGATTTTAAAACCTTTAGTTGTTTCTATCTACCGACGTTCAATCGCGATTAAAAGACCCAAGCCCGCCATTAAAAATATTATGGTAGGCATTGTCGCGCTCATTAGTGGAGGCCAGTCGTTGAGTACGCCTAAGTGAATAAAGACGCGGTTCATGATTTGATATACCACACCCAACATGACACCAATAAATACTTTCGCACTTGCCCCGCCCGAACGTTGTTGAATAAATCCGAAAGGTAAGGCCAAAATGACCATGACCATACACGCCAATGGATAAATCATTTTTGCCCAAATTGCCACTTCGTATCGAGTAGCTTTTTGTTTATTTTTCTCTAAATGATTGATAAAAGAATACAAATTCCAAGCAGACATTTTTTCAGGAGCAACAAGTAACACATTTAAAATTTCAGGACGAATTAAGGATTTCCAATTGGCCTTACTAAAAAAATAAGTACGCACATTATTTTTTTCGATATCTTTAAATGTATTAATCCTTGATTGTGTGACATCAGTTAAGCCCCAGCGCTCATTTTCGTAGCTGCCATTTTTTGCGTTGTTAATGCTGCGTAATCTGAAATTCTCATCAAATTCAAAAATATGGATATTGAGCAAACTAGCATTAGGAAGCACAGTTTCTACATTCACAAAACTTTTACCGTCTTTTACCCATAGTCCGGTTTTGAAATCTTGTACAACGACAGAATCTGTCGCTTTGATACGCATCCGCTGTGCCATTTTTTCACTAATAGGTGTGATGAGTTCACCGACGATAAAAGTGATGAGGGTAAACATTAAGCCAACCTTAATGAGGATTAGGGCAATATTTAACAGTGAAAGGCCGCTCACACGCATCACAACAAGCTCAGAATTGCGTGCAAGCGTGCTCAAGCTGTACATCATGCCAACCAACACTGCTACTGGGGAGACTTCGTAAATATGTCCCGGTACGCTCAGCAATACAAATATCGATATCTCACTGATATTATAATTACCACGGCCAAGGCTATCTAATTCTTGAATCAGGTCAAAAAAAGCGAACATACCTAGCAAACCAAGCATTGTCATCAAAATATTGATGCTGGTTTCCTGCCAAAAATATCTTTTAAAAATATAGCTATTCATTGCTTAAAGGTGTTTTGGCTTTGCGTGTAAATATCCCAAAAATCATACTCAAAAATTTGGGGATGAAGGGGAGTAAATAATTGCGGCGATAGAATAGATAAGTGGCTAGAAATAGAAAAAAAGCATGAACGGGCCACATGCCAATCGAAGGACTTAAACGCCCTTGAGCAATCCATGCCTCACATATGCTAAGCAAATTGTTATAAATGATGTATATGAGTATCGCGAAAATCATATTCAGTGAACGTCCAGCTCTAGGATCTACAAAACTTAGAGGTATCGCTAGCAATACTAAAATCAAGGTAGAGATAGGAATGGCGAAGCGCCATTGCAGTTCAGCTTTATCCGCTAAACTCGGATTGAATAGCAGTTCCTTTATTGGTTTTGCATTATCTGAATTAGGTTCTCGCACTACTTCTTTAGTTTCTACCCGAATCGCATAGCGCTCAAACTCGGTGGTTGATATTTCCGCAGAGTTGGGTACGCTTTCATAGCGTCGCCCTTTTTCTAACACTAAAAAATTGTCCCCATTTTCCTCTTTTTTGCGGCTACCTTCGCTTGCTACGATAACGCCTGTTTTTTGATTTTGAATCGATTGCACAAAGATATTTTTAACAACATTACCAAGCTCATCATAACTTTCGATGTAATACACGCGCTCGCCATTACTAGATTCTTTGAAGACCCCAGGGCTAATTGTAGATAGTTCATCGCGGCTCTTAAGTTGAACTCGATAGTCTTCCACTTTCCTTGTTGCCCAAGGCATTACCCACAAGCTAAGAATTAAAATGACAACAATAACAGGTATTGCGAACACTAAAATGGGATTAATCCATTTGTGAATACCTAGACCAGCGCTAAACCAAATCGCCATTTCAGAATCGCGGTGCCAGCGAGTGAGTGTCATGAGTACTGCTAAAAAAATGGCGAGTGACAATATCATTGGTAAAAACTTTACTAAGCTAAACCCAAGCATGGTAGTAATAGCGTCGTTAGGTAGAATGCCTTTTGAAGCTAGACGAATTAAGTTACCAGCGCGTTGCGCAATGACTATACCAATCAATATCAAGAACGCTGCACCAGCGGTGTTGATGAGTTCATGTGATAGTGATTTTTTGAATATTTTCAATATATTGCGCCAAGTTTTAAAATCGAGCTTTTAATTCAAGTCAAAACGCTAGATAATTCAGTATTGAAGAAATTTAACTTGAATGTGGCTTAATTAAGGAATAACAAGTGGAATTTAGCATAAAAAATGGAAATCCTGAAAAACAACGTACAGATTGTGTGATTGTAGGCGTTTTTGAAGGGCAAAAACTCACAGAAGCAGCAAAAAGTTTGGATATTGCCTCTAATAAAGCATTAAGTACCATCTTAAAAAATGGGGATATGGAAGGCAAATTAAATAGTACTTTACTCATCCATGCGACCCCTGAGATTTTGCCGAAGCGCGTGCTGTTGGTCGGATTGGGTAAATCGGCTGAATTCAGTGAAAAGCACTATCGCCAAGCCGTGCGTGCAGCGATAAAAGCCATACCAAAAGGCGTTGCTACTGCAAGCCTGTTTTTGCCTGAAATTGCAGTTAAGAGCTCAAGTGTATCTAGCAAAGTGGCGCACTTAGTTGAGGTCACGTTAGATGCAACTTATCAAGTAAATGCAGTTAAGTCTAAAGCTGCAGAACCAAAACGATTGAGTAAAATTGTCATTCACGTAGATAAAGCAGAAAGTGAAAAAGCTGAGGTAGCAGTTAAGCAAGGCTTAGCGATTGGTGCTGGGGTAAGCTTAGCAAAAGATTTGGGTAATTTGCCGCCCAATATTTGCACGCCTACCTATTTAGGCGAGCAAGCCAAGAAATTAGCCAAACAATACGGCTTTAAAGTCGAGGTGCTAGATAAAAAAGAAATAGAAAAGTTAGGCATGGGCTCATTTTTAGGCGTAGCGCAGGGTAGTGTTGAACCCCCACGCTTTATTATTTTGCAGCATTTAAGAGGTAAAAAAACACAAAAACCAACCGTGTTAGTAGGTAAAGGTATTACCTTTGATACAGGCGGTATTTCGCTCAAACCGGGTGGCGACATGGATGAAATGAAATATGATATGTGTGGGGCTGCCAGTGTGCTGGGTACGTTTAAAGCGATAGGCGAGTTGGATTTAGAAATCAATGCTATTGGCTTGATTGCGACATGTGAAAACATGCCTGACGCAGGGGCAATCAAACCAGGTGACATCTTAACAAGTATGTCTGGCCAAACCATTGAAGTACTCAATACCGATGCAGAAGGACGCTTGATTTTATGCGATGCACTCACCTACGCGGAACGATTTGAACCTAGTGCAGTGGTAGATATTGCTACCTTGACTGGTGCCTGCGTTATTGCTTTAGGTCATCATGCTAGTGCTGTTTTTAGTAATAATGATGCACTCGCGCATGCCTTACTGGCGGCAGGGGAAGCTTCTCATGACCGCGCTTGGCACATGCCCCTATGGGATGACTATCAAAATCAACTCGATAGCAATTTTGCGGATATGGCAAATATTGGTGGGCGTGCAGCAGGTAGTATCACGGCGGCTTGCTTTTTATCGCGCTACGCAAAAAAATTCGATTGGGCACATTTGGATATTGCAGGTACAGCTTGGAAATCTGGCAAGGAAAAAGGTGGAACAGGTCGTCCAGTGCCACTTTTAACCACATTTTTGATTAAGCGTGCAGCTAAATAACGATGTATCGTTTATAGTGAAACTCAAAAATGACACGAATTGATTTTTACTTTAACGTAACGAATAAGCAAAATCTGATGGTTGATTTAGTTTCTGCCGCATTAATTAAACATCGCCAAGTAACCATTTTAGAGCATGACGAAGATCGGGCAAGTACTGTCAGCCAAGCGTTGTGGCATGCAAGCCCTGAAAGCTTTTTACCATGCATGCTTGCAACCCATGAATTGGCTAAGCAAAGCCCAATTGTCGTGAACTGGCACGAAATCGAATTGATTCAAGATGATATGTTAATCAACTTAACGGTCAAAGAGCCCAAATTTTTTAGCCGCTTTACTCAATTAGTCGAGATTGTGTCAAACGAAGAGCAAGATAAAAAGTTAGCTAGAGAACGCTATAAATTTTACCGTGAACGCGGCTATGAAATTAAAAATATCGATTTTACGGGATTAAACAAAAATCATAAGAGTTGAGAATATCATGGCAGAAAGCAAAATTCCTTTATTAACAGATGTCTACCAGCCAAAGTCTGGGACAGGCGTTAAATCTAAATCTGAAGCGAAACAGACGCGTCAAGATGATGCAGTTTTAATTACACCTGAGTTGATCGCAAGAATTGTTGGCCATATCAAACCTAGATTAGAAGCAGATATTGCCAAGTCAATTATAGATGACGTTAAGGATGCACTTAAGAAAGAGTTAATCAAAGAATTGCAAGATGAAATTGTAGCAACCCAAGCAGCAATTGAATCAAGAACGGTCGATTTTGTAGATAAAACAAAAGCAGATTTAAAAACAGAATTACCGCAAATGTACCAAGCTAGCGCAGAGTTTGTGCTTTCTGAACTACAGCAAAATATTTCTAAACTAAAAGAAGAGCTAACTACAACAATCTCCAATTTAAATGAAGATGCAAAGTTAAGTGCTCAAGCTCAGTTATCAGAAGCTTCATCAGCCGCTGTGCAAATTACCAACACGCAAATTAGCGCACATGTAGAAACACTTAAGTCAGATTTAAAAACAAAAATTGAACTAGATTTAAATAAGGAGATGGAGACTTTTCGCGCTCAATCGATAAGCACTCAACAGGAAGCGCTTAATAAAGAGCTAGCGGAAATTTATGAAACCTGCATTAAAAAAACACAATCTGAAATGCAAGAGCAAATGCTTAGCCTGCAAACTGATGCTTTAGCGCAAATGCGTACAAATTTTATAGAAGCAATGCCCGAGATTTATCAGTCAACAATTGAGAGTCAGCAGGCAGGAATTACTGCTGAAATTACTGATAACTTGAATCAAGCTATGCAGGTATTTCAAGATAAAGCAATCGATTCGCATCGTATCAGCCTTGGACAAGCGTTAAATAGTCAGTTTGAGGCGCTTAATCAGCAAGCAAAACAAGAGTTAATGGAAAAATTGACTTTAATTCAGTCTGAGGCGCAAGAGCAAATGCAAGCGACGATTAAAGAAGCAATTCCAAGTATTTATGAAACAGCAGCAGAAGAAATGAAGACTCAATTTGCCGAGGACATGGCGATTGAAAATCAGAAAATCAAAGAAAACTTTTTAGCCAGTGTGAATGGTGATTTGCCTGCGGTGCAAGCTGTTTTAAAGCAAAATATTCAGCAGTTGTTAGCTGTGGAAATGGCCACCCTAGAAAGTGATCTGCGTCAGCAGTTAAGTAGCGAAATACGTGATTTATTGCAAAGTGTTAAGTTTGTTCTTCCTAA
>CAYXHH010000004.1:25770-27335 GCA_964464725.1 uncultured Methylotenera sp.
CGTATTGATTTCCGTGACCACACCATTCATAGGGGCATGTAAATCAGAACCTGTTTTAACTGATTCTACTATACCGCAGGCTTGCGCATTATGGAGTTGATCTCCCACTTTTGGAGGGTCAATAAAAACGATATCGCCCAAGGTGTCTTGAGCAAAATCGGTAATACCAGCCATCCATGTGTCATTATCGCTAGGACATGTCCATAAGTGTTCTTTGGTGTAATGCAGGTGATTTGGTGTTTTCATGGTTGGTTTTTTCAGTGAAAATATTGGTTAAGTAGACACTCATTTTCGCATAAAGTTAAAGTTTCTGTAATTGATGTCGTGTATTAATTAAGTCACATGCTGTAATAATCTTGATATTTATTTTATAAAACATGTGTAACTTATTGACATATAAGTAATATTGTATATTATTGTTTTAACGGCCTAGCTTATTATTATCAGGTTGATGTAGCAATTCGGAGTATAGCGGTCATGGTGAATTTATTTTTTAAAAAAATCGTTTTATTTTATATGGCGCTCACTTTAGCGGTTGCGCCAGTAGAACTGCTTGCCGCACAAAAAAAATCGCATAAACGCGTCAGTATTAGCCAAAAAAAGGTAGTGAGTAAACATCGTAGTAGTCGTTATAAAGTCAAATCGACTAAATTACGTGCCAAAAAAGTAAATGTAAGATTGCGCTCATCGAAGCATTTAAAAAAGGCATACCATGTCGCGCCAAGTATCTATGATAGCTATGATGGTAGCGGTGTACTTGAGCTTGCATCAAGTAAGGCTTTGGTGATTAACCAAAACACAGGTGAGACAATTTACGCCAAAAACACGAATGTCACGACACCCATCGCCTCAATCACAAAGTTAATGACGGCGATGGTGATGCTCGATGCTAAACAAGCGCTCGATGAAGTGATTTATGTGAGCGATGAAGATGTTGATTACTTAAAAGGCACGAGCTCTAGGCTTTCTGTAGGCGCAGGATTAACGCGTAATGACATGTTGCAATTAGCATTAATGGCGTCTGAAAATCGTGCAGCATCTGCGTTAGCGCATAATTATCCTGGAGGCAAATACCAATTTATTAAAGCCATGAATGCAAAAGCCCTGCAGTTAGGTTTAAATAATACACATTTTGTCGACCCTACAGGACTTGATAGCGCAAACGTATCGACTGCAGAAGACTTGGTCAAAATGATACATGCTGCTTATCAATACCCAGAAATAAGACTTGCGACGACGAGCCCATCACACGAAGTTTATCTGGAAGGTCGTAATTATCCGATTAACTTTAATAACACCAATGGTTTAGTGCGTGGTGGTGAATGGCAAATCGGCTTATCCAAAACAGGTTTTATTAATGAGGCAGGACGCTGCTTGGTGATGCAGGCAACTATCGCGGGCGAACCCATGATTGTCATATTATTAGATTCAAACGGTAAATCCACTCGAATTGGAGATGCAAACAGAATTCGTAAGTGGATGGAATATAACACCGAGATGAAACCAACCACCACTGGTGAAGTGATGCCAGCAGTTTTGGATAAAGTTTCTTAGAATAGATTTGT
>CAYXHH010000004.1:27435-37030 GCA_964464725.1 uncultured Methylotenera sp.
GATGCCTCGTCTTTTGCTGCCTTTTCTGCTAATAAACCCAAAGCTTCGTCCATTGTGAGCTCTTCTGGCGTCACACTTTTTGGAATGGTTGCGCGTATTTTGGCATGCTGCACATAAGGCCCATAGCGACCTGCAAATATCTCTACACGGCCTTCACCGCTTGGGTGAGCGCCTAAATCAGCGATTGGCGCAGGGCCGGTGGCAGCGGCGGCTAGTAGTGCAACAGCGCCCGCATTATCAATGGTAAAGACGCTCTCAGATTTTGGAATCGATTTAAATTTGCCATCGTGGTTGACGTAAGGCCCAAAACGCCCAATATTGGCGACAATTTTCTTGCCTGTTTCTGGATGCGTGCCTAAATCGCGTGGCAAACTGAGTAACTTATTGGCAATGTCAATATTCACATCCGCTAGTGGAATTTCTTTTGGGATGCTAACGCGTTTGGGTTTTTTCTTTTCGCCTTCAACCGCCATGCCTACTTGTAAGTATGGGCCATATGGACCATTCATTAAATAGATTTCTTTACCAGAGGCCTGATCGACACCAATCGAAACTGGGTCGCTGCCTGCTTGCGCAGCGCCATTCATGCTGCGTTTATAATCGCACTTTGGTTCAGCGTTATAGCCAGTGCAGCCAATAAACGTACCATAACGGCTAAGTTGTTTTTGTAATGGTTTGCCGCATTTTGGGCAAGCCTCATCTATCAATTCGTTGCCAGGCCTGTCAACATCGGCTTTGCTGATGATTTGGTGATTAAATCCTTGCCAAAACTCATCCATCAGCGGAATCCATTCACGTGAGCCTTCTGCCACATCATCTAAAGCGGTTTCTAGGTTGGCTGTAAAATCATAATCGACATACTTAGTGAAATGCTCAGTTAAAAACTTAACGACCACACGACCTACATCGGTAGGTGTAAAACGTTTTTTATCGAGCACAACATATTCGCGGTCTTGCAATGTGCTAATAATGGTGGCGTAAGTGGAAGGACGCCCGATACCATATTCTTCTAAAATTTTGACTAAACTTGCCTCGCCGTAACGTGGCGGCGGTTCGGTAAAGTGTTGGTCGCCATAGATTTTATCCACATTCAGTACTTCGCCAGTCTCTAAATGCGGTAGCTTGGCTTCGGCATCTTCATCATCTTCATCGTCCCGGCCTTCCATATATACTGCGATAAAGCCTGGGAACACCAGGGTTTGGCCGCTTGCACGGAATAAATTGGCATCGCTACCAACGCTTAAATCCACGCTCACCGCATCAAACTTTGCTGGCGTCATTTGGCAGGCGAGGGTACGTTTCCAAATGAGTTCGTACAATTTAAATTGTTCATCATTTAAATACTGGCGCATCTTTACAGGCGCACGATTGATATCGGTTGGGCGAATCGCCTCATGCGCTTCTTGGGCATTTTTGGCTTTGGTTTTGTACATGATGGGTGATTTTGGCAAATAATCAGCATCAAAATTTTTCTTCACATAATCCCGTATGCTCATCACCGCTTCAGTTGCTAAACTAAAAGAATCAGTACGCATATAGGTGATTAAGCCCACCGTGCCAGACCCAATATCTACGCCCTCATAGAGCTGTTGGGCGATTCGCATTGCGCGGCTAGTAGTAAAGCCGAGTTTACGCACTGCTTCTTGTTGTAGGGTTGAGGTAGTAAATGGCGCGGCTGGGCTACGGCTACGTTGCTTTTTCTCAACGCGTGAAACTGTTGTTTTACCAGCGCTCGCCAACAATAGTTTGCCGACAATATCTGCTTGTTGGTCGTGGCTGACAACGGTAAATTGTTCAACTTTTTCACCGTTAAGTTGAATTAACTTCGCATTAAACTTGTGAGCATGCTTAAGTGCGTCTAAATGAATACTCCAGTATTCTTGCGATTTAAACGCTTCGATTTCTAACTCGCGCTCTACAATTAAGCGCAATGCAGGGCTTTGCACACGACCAGCTGATAGACCGCGGCGGATTTTTTTCCAAAGCAGTGGTGATAAATTAAAGCCAACCAGATAATCTAAGGCGCGGCGTGCTTGCTGCGCGTTGACTAAACTCATGGCGATATCGCGCGGGTGATCAATGGCTTGTTTAACTGCTGTTTGTGTAATCTCGTTAAACTCAACGCGTTTTAATAATTTGTTTTTTAATAGTTTTTTATCGTTAAGTATTTCGGCAATATGCCAAGAAATCGCCTCCCCTTCGCGGTCCGGGTCAGTTGCGAGGTAAATACTATCAGCACTTTTAACCGCTTTGGTAATCGCATCCATGTGCTTGGCGTTGCGGTCTATCACATCGTACTTCATGGCAAACTGATTGGCAGGGTCAACCGCCCCGTTTTTGGGGATTAAGTCACGCACATGGCCGTAGCTTGCTAATACTTCGAAATCATTTCCGAGATATTTTTTGAGCGTTTTGGCCTTAGAGGGCGATTCGACAATCAGTAATTTGGACATTTAAACCTTGAATTGTGAAGCGAGAATTTTCAATTTCATCAGATAATAGCAAGCTAATCAGCAACTAGACAACAAGTTTGAAAATAAATAATGCAAAACTTAATGCGTTTGCGAGGCGAAAATTGTTTAATTTCGTATAAATTCGATTCTGGAACCTTCGTGAAGAGCCAAACTAAGTGCTGCCCCTTCGTTTGCAATATCGCCAAATAGCGGATCGTCATCTTCTGCGTTTGCTTGGCTGAGGCCTTTAAAGTCATACAAATTAAAATCTGCTAAATGTGAAGGCTCAACGTTGGTAATAGCGCGGAATATATTATTAATGCGACCAGGTTGCTCGCGCTCCCAAGCGTTTAACATATCTTTGACTTTTTGCCGTTGCAAGTTTTCTTGGCTACCGCATAAATCACAAGGAATAATAGGAAAAGCCATTTGGCGCGCATAACTTGCAATATCTTTTTCTGAACAATAAGCCAGTGGACGAATCACCACATTTTTTTTATCATTGGTGGCAAGTTTTGGTGGCATGGCTTTCATTTTTGCGCCAAAAAACATGTTAAGAAAAAGCGTTTCTACGATGTCATCACGATGATGCCCAAGCGCGATTTTATTGGCCCCCAGCTCTTTTGCTGTGGTGTAAATAATGCCGCGACGTAAGCGTGAACATAAGCTGCAAGTCGTTTTACCTTCAGGAATTTTCTCTTTGACTACGGAGTATGTATCTGCTTCTACAATGCGATACTCCACGCCCAGCTTTTCAAAATAGTTAGGCAGAACATCTGCGGGGAAATTGGGTTGCTTTTGGTCCAAGTTCATGGCAATCAGCTTAAAATTAATCGGCGCGCGTTCTTGCAATGCAAGTAAAATCATGAGCATGGCATGGCTATCTTTGCCGCCGCTCATGCACACTAAGACAGTGTCACCATCCTCAATCATGTTGTAATCACCAATGGCTTTGCCTGTAGCGCTTATTAAAGTGTTACGCAACTTAATGAAGTTGTTGGAATGGTTGTCTGGTAGGTGTTTAATCATATTAGTTGTGGTGGATATGGTTTACAAATTTAAGCTGCGCCCACCATCTACAGCAAGCACATGGCCTGTCACAAATGGAGCGTCAGCAATTAAAAACTTAACGGCTTTGGCAACGTCATTTCCTTCACCAATGCGTTTTAACAACGTTTGTGAGATAACGCGTTGGCGATAAACCTCGTCAAATTGCGGGTTGTCTTCTGGCCATAACACCGGGCCTGGTGCAACTGCATTTACACGCACATCTGGGCTAAGCTCGTGTGCAAGTGATTTAGTGAGGGTGACCAAGCCCGCTTTTGATACGCTGTAAACGATGTAACCTTTTTTGGGGCGTTCTATGTGCATATCAGTGATATTCACTATACAGCCATTGGTTTGCCTAAGTGATGAAGCAGCGGCTTGCGATAAAAACAAAGGCGCTTTTAAGTTGCTGCCGACTAAATCTTGCCAATTTTCCTCGTTAATTTTGCCAAGTTCGGTGCTGTAATAGCTAGATGCATTATTAATCAGCACATCTAACTGGCCAAAGTGATTTACGGTTTTACTGACCAATTGTGGTAAAGCAGCAATATCAAGTAAATCTGCTTGGATAATTTCAACGCTATTTTCGCGGCTAAGGTTGAGCTCGTTTTGCAGTGCGCGTGCTTCAAAAGCAGAGCTACGATAATGTATCATCAGCTGCGCGCCTTCCGCATGTAGCAATCGACAAATGGCAGCGCCTACGCGTTTAGCGCCGCCAGTTATTAACACAACTTTGTTGTTAAGTGCTTTATTTGATGTTTCGGGATTCAATTGTTACTCACTTTAGTTTCAAAATATTATAATGGCTTATGGCTTCAATACCTACTCGCTTGCCCACTCCAGATGCCGATGCACAATTACGTAGTCAGCAATTGGCGCAAATAATTCAACAAACCATTCAAAAATTTAACGGCTGGATACCATTTGCAACGTTTATGCAGCAGGCGCTTTATACGCCGGCTTTGGGATATTACAGCGGGGGTGGCAAAAAGTTCGGTATGGGCGGTGATTTTGTGACTGCCCCAGAAATGACCCCGTTATTTGGGTTAACGGTTGCCAACCAAGTCGCAGAAGTGCTGGCGCAAATCGGTGGCGATGTGTTGGAGTTGGGAGCAGGCACAGGTAAGTTGGCATTGAGCGTATTGCAAGGATTGCATGCACAAAAGAAATTGCCAGACCATTATTATATACTCGATGTGAGTGCCCACTTGCGCCAAGTGCAAAAAGAAACCTTGCAGTCCGAATTGCCTCCTGAGGTATTTGCGCGGGTGCTATGGTTAGATACCTTACCAGAGCAATTCACAGGCGTGGTGCTAGGTAATGAAGTACTAGATGCGATTGCCGTGCATCTGGTGGTGAAAAAAAATGGTGAATGGCTTGAACGGGGCGTGATTTTTGAGAATGGTTTTAAATGGCAAGATAGGCCGCTAGAAAACCTCAATTTGGTGAGTCATTTACCAGCGGATTTGCCAGAAGGCTATTTGACAGAAGTCTGCCCAGCCTCCAATGGCTTAATCGCCAGCCTTGCCAACGTTTTGCAAAGTGGCATGATGTTAATGTTGGACTACGGTTTTGGTGCGCGTGAATATTATCATCCGCAACGCAACCAAGGCACGTTGATGTGTCATTTTCAACAACGCAGCCACGACAATCCTTTGATTTTGCTTGGCTTGCAAGACATTACCGCGCATGTGAATTTTACAGCCATTGCCGAAACTGCATTAGAAAACGGCTTGGAATGCATGGGTTACGTCAATCAAGCACAGTTTTTAATCAATGCGGGCATCACCGAACTTTTAGAGCAAATGCCTAATGATATAGAAGATGGGCGTTATTTGCGTGCAGTCTCAGCCGTGCAAAAATTGGTTTCCCCAGCAGAAATGGGCGAGCTGTTTAAAGTGATTGCACTCACAAAAAATATAGAGCCACCATTGTTGGGCTTTGCGCATGGAGATAAGCGCCATACGCTTTAGTCTGTTTGCGGTGTCTCTTGTATAATGCCGGCCATGACAGAACTAGACACAAACCAAAATCCGCAGAATCGTCGCATACGCAGTTTTGTATTGCGCCAAGGGCGCCTCACTAAAGGCCAAGAGCGAGCGCTTGAAACAGGCTGGCCCAAATATGGCGTGGAATATGCCTCGCAGCGCATCGATTTGGATGTGCTATTCAATAGAAAAGACAGCAAAAAAATATTGGAAATCGGTTTTGGTATGGGCGATGCCACCGCTAAAATTGCCCAAACTTTGCCAGATTGTGATTTCTTAGCCGTAGAAGTGCATACGCCAGGGGTTGGCAGTTTACTTAAATTGGCAGAAGAGTTGGCGCTTACTAACATTCGTATTATTCAGCATGATGCGGTAGAGGTGTTGCAAAACATGTTAGCGGATAATAGTTTGGATGGCGTACATATTTTTTTCCCCGATCCTTGGCATAAAAAGCGCCATCACAAGCGCCGTTTAATTCAAGCTGAGTTTGTAAAATTGCTATGCAGTAAATTGAAATCGGGGGGCTATATTCATGTGGCGACTGATTGGCAAGAGTATGCTGAGTGGGTACTAGCAATACTTAACGGTGAAATTGACCTAAAAAATACCGCGAGCGATTATGCCGAAAAACCTAGCTATCGTCCGCTGACTAAATTTGAAAATCGAGGTATAAAACTAGGGCACGGGGTTTGGGATCTCGTTTTTATCCGCAAATAACCATTGACCAATCACTTTTTCCGCGTCTTCCACGCCTTGTTTTTTTAAACTGGAAAATAGCTGTACGCTGATATTGTCGCCCCAGCCTTCTTTAAGCTCTTTGCGCACTTTATTGAGTGTAAGTGTGGACTCACTACGCGATAGTTTATCGCTTTTGGTCAGTAAAACATGCACAGGTTTTTGACTCGGACAAAACCAATCCAACATTTGGCGGTCTAGAGCTTGTAGCGGGTGGCGGCTATCCATGACCAGCACTAAGCCTTTCAAGCTGGTGCGTTCAGATAAATAGCGCGAAAGTACGTTTTGCCAATGTGCGCGCATGCTTTCGGGTACTTTGGCGTAACCATAGCCTGGTAAATCGACAAGATGTCTGTCGTTGCCCAATGTGAAAAAGTTGATGAGTTGTGTGCGCCCTGGTTGTTTACTTACAAACGCTAAGCGGTTATGGTTGGCGAGCGTATTGAGAGCACTGGACTTGCCAGCGTTAGAGCGGCCTGCAAAAGCCACTTCAATTCCGCTTGCGGGTGGTAAATCGCGCAAATGGTGTGCGGAAATGTGAAAAGTTGCATTTTGAAACAAAGGCATATTACTCTCTTAAATTAACATAATGGTGGCATGTATCTTGTGCTTTAATGTATCACGAACAATTGAATTTTGATAAGATAATCGTCTAAATTAAATGTAAAGAAAGCTGAATAATGATTAAGCAATTGAACACGCTCGTTTTAAGTCTGTTAAGTTTATCCGTATTCCCAGTTGTTGCTGCAGATGAAGTACATCCAGCAGAAAAAACAGTGCAAACCGTTTGTGCTGCTTGTCATGGTTTAGATGGCAACAGTGCTGTGGCGATGAACCCAAAATTAGCGGGTCAGATTCCTGAATATTTGCTCAAACAATTGACTAACTTTAAAGAAGGTAAGCGCGCAAATGCTGTCATGGCAGGAATGGTCGCAAACTTAAGCGCAGATGACATGCAAAATTTAGCAGATTATTATTCGGCAAAAAAAATCACATTAGCCAAAGCAAAATCTAATGGTGCAGGCTCTTTAGGTGAGAAAATTTATCGCGCCGGAAATCCAGCTAGTGGCGTCCCCGCTTGTGCCTCTTGTCACGGCGCCAACGGTGCAGGTATTCCTAAGCAATTCCCACGTTTAAGTGCGCAACATGCAGAATATACGCTCACGCAAATGAAAGCATTCCGTTCAGGCGAGCGTGCGAACGCGCCAATGATGATGACAATTGCTTCAAAAATGACCGATGCTGAAATGCAAGCGGTTTCAGATTACGTGCAAGGTTTACGTTAAAATTTGCTGTTGTTAACGACTTAAGTATTGGGTGTTAAGTTGACCCTAAAGCACACTGCACCATTCACATTGCTCGCCAAACTTAATTCGTAACCTGCTTGTTTGCAGTCTTGTGCAGCATGGAATAACCCAACCCCCAAGCCGTTTGGCGACGCGATATGCTTTTTAAATAAATCATTCGCAATTTGTGCGCTCATCGCTTTGCCAGTGTCCGTCACGTCAATATAAAAATGATTTTCCTTAGGGCTATACATTTTGATGCTAATTGTCGTATCGCGCTGATGCTTAGACTTTTCTATTGCGTTATTGAGTAAGTTATCAATCACGCTATCCAATACTTCGGCATTAATATCTTGTGTTGGTAATTTTTCAGATATAAATTCAATCTCTTCTCGGCTATGCCGCAATTGTAAATTTTTCCACCATGCCGACATTTTTTCCAAACGTTTTTTATCTTCGCTAGGGGCTTTAAGTTTATCTAAGGTGGCAGCAATACGTTGGTTAAGCACAGGTAGTTGTTTGCGAATCAGTTGTAACAAGGCTGCATCATCTTTATCTTGCGTTTGTTCAGCCGCAGAAACCAGCGCGCCCACCGATTGCAATATATTTTTAATATCATGCGTGAGGCGACTACCTGTTTCGTAAAATGCTTGCATATAAGTGTTTTGACGCAAGGTTTCTTCGCGTCGCTTGGCTTCGTAAAACTCGCCCATAATCTGTGTAAGTAGCTTAACGTGTACATATAAAGCTGGCGAAATCTGCCAGCGGGTATGCAATGTCATATGGAAGTCTTTAAAGTTGAATTGTGTAACATGGGTTGAAAGTTCACCCAGCTTACCTTCCGTGGCATCTGCGCTCCAACTTACGCCTGAAACCCAAGGCAGTTTTGTCATCTCCGCCATTGCGGCTTGCACAAATCCGTTTGGGGTGGATTCAACCTCTCCTAAAATAGCAATACTTTTAACCCATTTTTCAAACGGCATGCCTACACTTAACAGGTATCTAGACATTAAAAGTTCTACACCAGAAAAACGCGTACTTGGTTGCCACAATAGGCTAAAGGCAATTAACACCCCTGCAAGGCCAAAAATGCTGATAAACATGACTTGTATGTAATTAACCGAGTTAACCGTACCCACCGCATAGCTGGCCAGCACTAAAATGAGTGCAACTAACATTAACAGCAAGGTATAAAAGAAATCTAAAACGGGTAATTGGCCAGATTTGGCATTTGCGTTCTCCATAAAGAAGATGGAGATGGGCAGCACTGGAATCAGATAGGTAATCACAAATTTAGCAGCTTCTAAATCGGCAAATGCACCAAGTAACTTTGGAACCACCCAAAGTAATAACATCGAAAGTAAGTAACTTGCCGCTAAAATCGGCACGATGCGGGTGGTTTTAGACTCTTCAGAAAAAATGCGGCCGCCCAAAAGACCAAACAAAATGGCTAACCAAAGCGCGCTCACCCACCAATTCACATAAAAAAAGCCAACAAGGCCGACACCAATAAATAAAGCTAAAGCGGGTTTAGAGAGTTTTTGAGTGTTGCGCCAAACTGGTTGCCATAATAAGAATAGACCGTAGTGGCACAGGAAAATGGCGCGTTGTAACATGGTTGTACCACCGCCCCAGATTAAAAAAGCGTGCAAGGAGAGTAACATCAGCGCGAGTACACGATGCGAACTTACAGCTAACATCAAATTAATTTTGGCAAAATTGAACATGGCGAAAGTTTATCATGCTATTTCATTACATTTGGGCGAGTTTAAGCTAAAAATATCATCTAAAATAGTGTCGATAATTTGTCATAATCGATGAAATTTCATCACTTCTTAATCAATTTAATAGAGCTAAATCGTCTGCAACCCGCATAGAATAAGGTGTTTACTTATGGTATATTTTTTGCATGTTTCATACCGTAAGTGGGGGAGGCGAAAAAATAATGCTAAGAATCAAGAATGCAAAGTTAATAGCCTAATTATATTAATACTAGATTTTGAGAATAAAAACGGGTTAAGGATAACATAATGAACAAACAAACAGGTTTTACCCTAATCGAGCTCGCCATCGTATTGGTGATTAT
>CAYXHH010000005.1:0-26464 GCA_964464725.1 uncultured Methylotenera sp.
AATCTGCTTGACGTGCTGCACGACTGATTGTGATCTGACCGCTCTCTAATGGCTCGCGCAAGACTTCAAGTACTTTTCGGTCAAACTCTGGTAGCTCATCCAAAAATAATACGCCATTGTGGGCTAGTGAAATTTCTCCAGGGCGCGGAATACCGCCGCCGCCCACCAAAGCCACACCTGACGCGGTATGATGCGGGGCGCGATATGGGCGTCGTTTCCAGTTTTCTATTTTATAAGCACCATTTAACGATTGGATCGCGGCACTTTCAAGCGCTTCTGACTCTGTCATGCTGGGTAAAATACCTGCAAATCGTGTTGCCAGCATACTTTTACCTGTGCCGGGTGGACCACTCATGAGCACACTATGGCCGCCTGCAGCCGCAATCTCTAAAGCACGTTTTGCCTGAGATTGCCCCTTAACCTCGTTAAAGTCTGGATAGCTAATTGAAATAGATTCGTTGTTTGATTGATATTGATTTAAGGCTGTTTTACCAGTTAAGTGTGCGCAAACCTCAAGTAATGAGTTTGCCGGATAGATAATGGCGTCTTTTACTAAGCTCGCTTCTTGTGCGCTCAAGTAAGGCAATATAAATGCGCGCTTATTTGGTGCATTTACATTCAACACTTTATTTGCATGCACCATATGATAAGTCATCGCTAACGCACCACGAATTGGTCGCAGCTCCCCTGTGAGCGCTAGCTCACCAGCGATTTCATAATTTTTGAGTGCTTCTTTGGGAATCTGCCCGCTAGCGGCCAATATACCTAATGCAATGGGTAAATCATAACGTCCACTCTCCTTGGGCAAATCCGCTGGCGCTAGATTTACCGTAATGCGTCTAGCTGGGAACTCAAACTGAGCAGTGCTTATAGCCGCGCGCACGCGGTCTTTACTCTCTTTCACTTCCGCCTCAGGCAAGCCAACAATAGTAAAACTTGGCAGACCATTGGCGAGGTGAACCTCTACAACAACTTCTGGCGCATCCATACCGTTCAATGCACGACTATAAAGTACGGCTAGACTCATTATTTTTGCTTAAGTTGTGCTTCTAATTCGGCTAATTTAGCTTCTAATTTTACAAGCTCTTCACGCGCATTTTTGAGTATCTCTGCTTGCACATCAAACTCCTCGCGCGACACAAGCTCCATTTTGGTGAGCGCGCCCCGAATTAGTGCATTTATGTTTTTCTCCATATCTGGCAATGGGCTACTATTAATTATCTGATTGATTTTATTAGATAAATCATTAATTAGCTGTGAGTTTAACATGGCTCATCCTCTTAAATTTGTACCAGTTTATCAGATTCTGTTAAGAAATTCATATCTGCTACATTGTTAAATTTTTATATATCTTATTGATTATATTAGATTTTATGTTTGGCACGTGCTTTGCTTATACATTTTACGCAGTTTTTATTGACTACAAAAACCTAAAGGGGGTTAGAAATGAAATTCGTATCCGCAATTATCAAGCCTTTTAAGCTTGACGAAGTGCGTGAAGCTTTGTCTGCCATAGGTGTACAAGGCATTACGGTTACCGAGGTGAAAGGCTTTGGCCGTCAAAAAGGTCATACTGAGTTGTATCGCGGTGCAGAGTATGTGGTAGATTTTTTACCTAAAGTTAAATTAGAAGTTGCCATCAAAGATGACATGCTAGACCAAGTGGTAGATGCAATAGAGAAATCTGCAGCTACTGGCAAAATTGGTGATGGCAAAATTTTTGTGTTCAATTTAGAGCAAGTTTATCGTATCCGTACCGGTGAAACCGGTCCTGATGCACTTTAAGGGGCATGACATGAAGAAACTTATATCAATATTATCCTTAGCTGCCCTTGTAGGCCTAAGTGCAACACCTTTTGCTTTTGCAGAAGATTTACCTGAAGCTGCAGCTGCTACTGTAGAAGCAGTTGCTGATACCGCTGAAGCAGTTGCTGAAGCCGTTCCAGCAGCTGAGGCAGCACCAGCTGAAGCCGCTCCAGCCGCAGAAGCTGCTCCTGCACCTACAGCTAACAAAGGCGATACCGCTTGGATGCTGGTTGCTACTGCTCTCGTTACTTTAATGACAATTCCTGGCTTGGCATTATTCTATGGCGGCCTTGTTCGCAGTAAAAATATGCTTTCAGTACTGATGCAAGTATTCGTAATATTTTCACTGCTTGGCGTATTGTGGGTGGTTTATGGCTACAGCTTAGCCTTTACAGGTGGTGGTGCATTTATTGGCGGCCTAAGTAAAGCATTTTTAGCTGGCATCACTACCGACTCATTGGCCGCTACATTCAGTAAAGGTGTATATATTCCTGAATATGTGTTTGTTGTATTCCAACTCACATTTGCGGCGATCACACCAGCTTTGATTATTGGTGCGTTTGCTGAGCGTATGAAGTTTGCAGCTGTGTTGGCATTTATGGTGATTTGGTTCACATTCGCATACCTACCAATGGCACACATGGTATGGTACTGGGATGGACCAGATGCAATCACAACTGCTGAATCTTTAACTACAGTTATCGGTAATGCAGGCTTCTTATGGGCTAAAGGTGCTTTAGACTTTGCAGGCGGTACAGTTGTTCACATCAATGCTGGTGTAGCTGCCTTGGTAGCTTCAATTATGTTAGGCAAACGTATTGGTTACGGAAAAGAGTCAATGACTCCACATAGCTTAACCATGACTATGGTTGGTGCATCATTACTATGGGTAGGTTGGTTTGGTTTTAATGCTGGCTCTAACTTAGAAGCAAACGGCTTAACAGCTTTAGCAATGTTAAACACAATGATTGCAACAGGTGCAGCTACCGTTTCATGGCTTGCTGTTGAATGGCTTGGTAAGAGCAAACCATCTATGTTAGGTGCTGCTTCTGGCGCGGTTGCTGGTTTAGTTGCGATTACACCTGCTTGTGGATTCGTAGGTCCTGTAGGCGCAATTGTGATTGGCTTACTTGTTTCACCAATCTGCTACTTCTTCGTAGCAAAAGTGAAATACATGTTTGGCTACGATGATGCACTCGACGTGTTTGGTGTGCATGCTGTAGGTGGTATTTTCGGCGCATTAGCGACTGGTATCTTCGTAAACCCAGCATTAGGCGGCACAGGTGTTTGGGATTATGTTGCAAATGGTGTTGGTGCGTATGACTTTGGAACACAGATGACTGCACAAATCTGGGCTGTTGGTACAGCTGTGGTTTGGACTGCAATCGTTTCATTTATCGCATTCAAAATTGTTGATATTTTGATTGGTCTACGTGTGAGCGAAGAAGTAGAACGCGAAGGCTTAGATACAACTGAACATGGCGAACGTGCATATTCATTGTAATTGAGTTAAGTTGAAATAAAAACGGACGCTTAGGCGTCCGTTTTTATTTGTACCTTGAAATTGCACTAAAGAAATATTATTAAAAAATACTTGACAAACATAACTAAATATCTAATTATATAGTTATGAAACCAATTACTGAAATTCCTCAGGAATGGAAAAATATCTCTGATTTGTTTATTGCATTAGGCGATGAACAACGTCAGCGTATATTATTAGCTTTTGAAAAAGAGGAAAGGCTAAATATTCTACAAATTGTAGCCAGCTCCAAATTGGGGCGTACTGCAGTGACTCATCATCTCAAAATATTGCATAAAAGCGGCGCCTTAAGTAGCGAAAAAATAGGCAAAGAAGTATATTTTTGGGTGAATAAAACGCTTATTATTGCTGAGATAGAAAACGTTTTGGAATATATAAAAAAAGAAGTTTAAATTAAACCAAAATAATAAAAGGGGAAAAAATGTTAGCCAACATGTTGCGTTTTTTGAGCAAGTATTTATTCCGCGTCCAGGTGCGAGGCTTGGAAAATGTGCCGAAAGATAATGGCTTATTGATTGTTGCCAATCACGAGTCATTTTTGGATGGTTTACTGTTAGGTTTGTTTTTACCCAAAAAAGCGACCTTTGTTGTGCATACCTCAGTGTTAAAAAAATGGTCGTTTAGACAAGCGCTAAGACTTACAAATTATTTGGCGGTTGACCCAACCAGTCCACTGGCGATGAAAAAAGTGATACGTCTGCTAGAAGCTGGTGAAAACGTGGTCATTTTTCCAGAAGGTCGTATTACACTCACTGGCAGTTTAATGAAAGTATACGATGGGCCTGGTTTTGTAGCGGCAAAAACTGGTGCAACAATATTACCGGTTCGGATTGATGGTGCAGCAGAATCGTATTTTGGTCGCTTAACAGAACATCATCCTAGAAAACTGTTACCTAAAGTAACCTTAACTGTAATGCCTACAACAACGGTTGTGATGCCAAAATCGACGCACCGCAACTTCCCCTCTGCTAAGCAACGTCGTCGTATAGCTGGCGAGGGGATGCGTAGCGTCATGCAAAAAATGTTATTTCAGTCTCAAAAGAGCCGTACTATTTTTGAAGCTTTTTTAGACGCTATAGACAAATATGGCGCAAGTTACAAACTGATTGAAGACATCAATGAGACTGAAGAAACCTATCAAGATTTACTGAAAAAAAGTCTTGCACTAGGAAGAATTGTCTCAAAAGTGAGCAGCCCTAAAGAAGTGGTTGGCGTTCTCATGCCTAACATCACCAATACCTTGGCGCTGATTTTGGGGATGAACGCCTTCAATCGCATACCGGCCATGCTTAATTACACCGCGGGTACTGCAGGCATGCAAAATGCCTGTGTTGCGGCAAATATTAAAACCATTGTCACTTCGCGTAAATTTATCGAAGCCGCAACACTTGAAAACGTAGTGAACAGCTTTCAGAATCTTAATGTTGTTTATTTAGAAGATTTGCGCGCAGATTTTGGTGTTTTAGACCGCGCATGGTTAATAGGCTACGCATTACAGGCGCCACGTTCTGTCATGGAAAGTAACGTACATGATGAAGCGGCAATTATATTGTTTACTTCTGGCTCAGAAGGCAAACCCAAAGGCGTCGTTCATTCTAACAAAAGTATATTAGCGAATGTAGCGCAAGTCTCTTCAGTGCTTGATCTTAACCCAACCGACAAAATGATGATGGTGTTACCTTTATTTCACTCATTTGGTTTCACAGGTTCGTTTCTCGCCCTGCTAAATGGCATCAAGATTAATATTTTTCCGTCACCTTTACAGTACAAAGTAATTCCCGAAATTATCTATGACCGAGGTTGTAGTGTATTTTTTGCGACCAGTACCTTTTTAGCAAACTATGCTAAATACGCGCATCCCTACGATTTTTATAAACTTAGAATCGTGTTGGCAGGTGCAGAAAAATTAAATGATGAGGTACGAAAAACGTATTCTGAAAAATTTGGTATCCGAATTTTAGAAGCCTATGGAACCACCGAATGTGCGCCTGGCGTATCAATCAATACACCGATGGCTAACTTAAATGGCAGCGTGGGTCAGCTTTTACCTGGCATCGAACATAAATTAGAAACTGTGCCTGGTATTGAAAGCGGAGGTTTGCTACATGTACGTGGCGAAAATATTATGATGGGCTATTACCTTTATGACAATCCTGGCGTACTGCAGCCTCCAGCAGATGGTTGGTACAACACTGGTGACATTGTAGATGTTGATGCGCAAGGTTTTGTGCATATTAAAGGTCGCGTAAAGCGCTTTGCAAAAGTGGCGGGTGAAATGGTTTCATTAGAGGTAGTTGAGCATATCGCAAATACCGCCGCACCTGAACAACAAAATGCCGCCAGTACACAAAGCGATGCACAGCGCGGTGAGAATATCATTTTATTTACGACAGACAAGAAACTAAAACGTGAAGATTTACAAATAGTGGCCAAAAATCTCGGACTACCTGAGCTGGCTGTTGCTAGGAAAATCATCTATCTAGAAGAAATTCCTATTCTAGGCACAGGCAAAACCGACTACGTTACACTCAAGCAAATGGCTGAATCTGCCAAATGAACCGCCGCCAATTTTTGACAGGTATTTCAGCGTTAAGTCTGAGTGGGCTTGCTGTTGCAGGCTACAAATTTTGGCCTGAAAGTGGCTTTGCTAACCCATGTTTAACGGGTATGCCAGAGGCTTTGAAATCACACCCGCTAATGCAACAAATTTGGCATGGATTAGATACTAGCCAAGTGTGGGATACGCATCTTCATATCACTGGCGTAGGTGACGGCGCAAGTAGTGGTGCATGGTCTAATCCTGTCATGGACAGTTACTTGCACCCAATACTATATCTACAAAAGCGATTTTATATGGATGGCAGTTGTACTGTAGATGGCAATGTTGACGAAAGTTACATCTCGAGATTAATTAAAATTTCTGCAGAAATGCCTACTGGTTACAAAAGTATGTTGTTTGCTTTTGATTGGTTTAGAGATGCTAATGGCAAGCCTTTAAAGGACCAGTCTATCTTTCATATCCCGAATGAATACGTGCATAAAATTGCGAGTGAGCACTCACAATATTTTGAGTGGGTGGCTTCAATACACCCTTATCGACCAGATGCATTAGACGCTTTAGAAGAAGCCAAAGCACAAGGCGCAAGGGCAATCAAATGGCTTCCTTCTGGCATGGGCATTGATCCTGCCTCACCTAAGTGTGATACTTTTTATAAAAAAGCAGCGGCAATAAACATGCCCATCATCAGCCATACTGGGCGTGAAAGTGCAGTGCAAGGTGGCGACCAAGCACACGGCAACCCACTCAGAATGCGTCGAGCACTAGACCAAGGGGTGCGTGTCATACTCGCCCATTGCGCAAGCGATGGCGATGATGAAGACCTTGATAATCAAAACAAACGTGTTAAAAGCATCACCTTGTTCAGCCGCTTAATGGACACGCCTGATTACAAAAGTTTAGTATTTGGGGAGATTTCAGCACTCACCTTAATTAATCATGCTTGGGCGATTAAACCGATAATAGAGCGCACAGACTGGCATGCCCGTTTGTTAAATGGTTCAGACTATCCTCTACCTGCAATTTTTCCACTCATTAACACGGAGCAATTGTCGAGCATGGGTTTGATTGATAGTGAATACTTACCCTTTTTACAAGAATTAAAACAATATAACCCGTTGATGTTTGATTTTGCTGTAAAACGACTCATTCGGTTTAACGGTGTTGGTTTTGCCAATAGCGTGTTTGAAACGCGCCAACTATTTGATGCTTAGATTGGAACAATCATGGAATCTGGATTTTTAGTTCTCGGTTTGCTAGGTATCGCTGCATTAGTGGGCGGCCTGGTGAGTTTCTTTTCAATGTTCTCTAAAGGTGACCAAAAAACTAGATTTTGGCAACTAGAACAAGAATTGAAGCAACTTAAAAAACAAATTGAATCTCTTGAAGCGCGCTTAGAGAATCCACCCGAACCAGTTAGCCCAAAGAAAAAAGCAGCTACTTTAGCGGATGCGCCAACGCCAACGCATACCATCCCATTAGAAATGGCCTCCTCAACAGAATCGAATACTCATATCAATGACAATCTTTCAGAGGACTTAACGCAAAATTATGATGAAAATGAAATTTCGCCAGAAAATACCTTTAGTACAAGTGCTGAAAAAATTGCGATTTCACATCAGTCATCTGCACCAGCAACGCCAAATTTCATAGAGCGCGGATTCACCTATGCAAAAAACTGGTTGTTTGGTGGCAACACCATGGTGCGTTCTGGCATTGTGATTCTATTTATTGGCATTAGTTTTTTAATTAAATATGCTGCTGAACACACAAAAATTCCAATTGAGCTTCGATTAGCAGGCATCGTGCTTGCAGGCATCGCATTGCTAGTTGTGGGCTGGCGCTTACGTGAAAAGCGGCCACAATACGCATGGGCGTTACAAGGTGGAGGCGTTGGTGTGTTATACCTCACGATTTTTGCCGCAATGAAGCTATATGGGCTTTTGCCAGCGGGCGCAGCATTTGCCTTATTGATAGTCGTTGCTTTTTTATCTGCATCCATCGCCGTTTTACAATCCGCTTTGCCGTTGGCAATTTTAGGCTTTGCTGGCGGGTTTCTTGCACCTATTTTTACCTCTACTGGACAAGGCAGTCATGTCGGTTTATTTAGTTATTACTTGGTGCTTAACCTTGCAATTGCTTTTATTGCTTACCATAAAAGCTGGCGCGCGCTTAACGTGCTTGGATTTGCCTTTACTTTTATTATAGGCACACTTTGGGGAGCAAGTAGTTACACGCCCCAACATTTCGCGACAACTGAGCCGTTTTTGGTGATTCACTTCCTACTATTTACCTTGATTGCGGTATTGTATGCGCATCGACAAGCCACTAAGGCCAGCGATTATGTGGATGCCACCTTGGTATTTGGTACACCTATTGTCGGCTTCAGTTTGCAATATGCGTTACTCAAAAACTCACCCTTTGGTATGGCTTATAGTGCGTTAGCGCTAGGTATATTTTATATTGGATTAGCATGGTGGGTGCTAAACCGTCAACGCGACAGCTTGAAGTTTTTAGGTGAGTGCTTTTTAGCGCTTGGGATTGGCTTTGCAACATTGACCTTACCACTGGCGCTAGATGGTCGCTGGACATCCGCAGCATGGGCTGTTGAAGGCGTAGGTTTGTTATGGGTAGGATTAAAACAGAACCGCACTTTCCCATTGTTATGCGGATTAGCGCTGCAAATACTCGCTGCGCTCGCTTTCGTTTATGGCTGGGGCATCACAGGACATAGTAACCCAGGCCATCAAAACTTGTTCTTAGGGGTGGCGTTTATTGCGCTATCAGGCTGGGCATGCGGCGCATTACTTAACCATTACAATACTGCAAAAACAGCAAGCCGCTTGCTCGCTATATGGGGTTGGTTATGGTGGGTGGGCGCAGGTTTAACAGCGATTGATGCATTCTTCCCAGCTAAGGTCTTTGCGCATGCCTCATTAATATTTATTGCTTGCACCAGCTTGCTATTGCCGATGATAGCCAAAAAACTGAAATGGCCAATGCTAGAAAAGTTAGCTTGTTTGTTGTTGCCAGTCATGGCCTTTGCCTTATTCATCGATTTGTTTGAAAGTCACCCCTTTGCACATATTGGCTTGTTTAGCTGGCTCATTGCTTTCGCAGCCTATAGTTGGCTGATCTTGCGCGAAGCAATTCCAAAACACGCTATTTTTCGTGCTGGACTACTGTGGATTGGCGCTATCCTAGGCGCAATTGAATGGCAGTACCAGATGTCTACGCATATCACCAGCCAAGAAGTTTGGCTATTTATTGGCTGGGCAATAGTGCCCACTATTATCGTAGCCGCTATCACGCGTTGGCAACGAGACAATCAACATTACACTATAGGCCGCGCATGGTTATGGGTAGGGATTGCGCCTATCATGTTATTTTTATGCGCTTGGTTTATATTTATGTCACTTAACTCGAATGGTAGCGCTGCCCCACTGCCATATATTCCATTACTTAACCCCTTGGATATTACACTGGCGGCAATCTTGCTGATGCTATTGATTTGGGAGCGTCAAATTCGACAGTATTTTTATAAGCTTGAATCGCACATGCCAAAGATTGCCGGTGTTATGGGATTTACTTTGCTTAACGGCATACTGCTGAGAACGCTACACCATTGGGTAGGGACGCCATTTCAATGGACTTCAATTTTTGATTATCCCGTCGTACAAATGGCTTTCACCTTTTTATGGGGCATCTCTGCATTTATACTCATGTTGCTTGCCAACAAGCGCGCTGAGCGCTGGATATGGATGGTAGGCGCAGGGCTCATGGGATTGGTCGTGGCTAAAATATTCTTACTCGATTCAGCACAGCATGGTACCGTTGAACGCATTGCTTCGTTTCTTGGCGCAGGCTTGATGTTATTGGTCATGGGTTACTTTGCGCCTATACCGCCCGCAAAAACCGAGATAAACGAAGCAGAAGAAACACATAAGGAAGCCGCATGAAACTTTTAAGTATTGTTTTCTATAGCCTACTGACCATCAACAATGCTCAAGCGGCCAGTTTTAATTTCGATGCTTCTGGCAGCGAGCCACTTTATCAAAGCATGTTAACTAAAGAAGCTTACCAAGCCAGTCGTCGTAACAATTTAGAAGACCTGACAATACTTAACGCTGCTGGCGAACCAATTCCTTATGCAATGATACCAAACGAAATTTTGTATCCCTCTACAGTAGAAGAGTCAACGCCATTAAAGATTTTTTCGATGCAAAATGGTGTTAAGAAAAGTCAAAACAATATTAATATCGACTTAAATCAAAGTGGTAGTACTTCTATCAATGTCAGCAACAATCCAGCAACGGACCAGCAAAAAACTGCTTTTTTATTTGATTTAGGCAAAAAGCATCCGCTACTGAAAAAACTGAAAGTGGACTGGCAAGGTGCAGAAGGTAAACCCATTGCGATGCAAGCCTTTACCAGTAACAACCTTAAGGATTGGACCAATATTGGTCAATCTGTCATTTTCAAAAACACTTCAGATGGTCAATCAATTTTACAAAACACCATTGAATTATATGCATTTACAGAAGAACGCTACCTTCAGTTACGCCCTGAGCTAGACGATACTGATTTTAAACTCGTTGCTGTGAGTGCCGAATACCAGAAAGAACGAAATATAGTACAGCCCAAACTATGGCAAATACTTAACCTGTTAAGTCGCGAACAAGCGCAAAATGGTGTCATCAATATCGACTATGAGTCTCCTGCCCGTTTCCCAGCCAGTGACTTACGTATAGACCTGCCCCAAATCAATACCATTACGCATGTGCGTATCTTCACTCGCAATCAAGCTGATGCCCCATGGGATGAAGTCATTAGCACGCCAATTTACCGTTTAAACAAGCAAGGCAGAGATACAGTCAACCCTGACATCAAAATAAATAGTAGAGTCGCGCGTTATTGGCGCCTACAGTTTAACCAAAGCAATGGCGGAATCGGCACGGAAAATCCAACTTTTGCAATCGGCTGGCTTGCCAATACGATTGTATGGAATGCACGTGGCGATGCCCCATTCACATTACATTTAGGCGAAAATGCCACAACAACTAATGCAGTGTCTCTATCAAACTTAGTGCCAAACTATACCCCAGAAAAAATTAAAGCCATCCCTGTTGCAAATTTAAGCCCAGTGAATAATACCCCTGAAGAAAATCCAAACCCATGGCATGTTGCACCAGATTACAAGCGCTGGCTACTTTGGCTAGGCTTAACACTTGGAGTTGTGTTATTGGCATTGATGGCATATTCGCTACTCAAGAATAAACATCAATAAACGATTAAAAAGTCATGAGCTCTCAATTTCAACTACTCAAAGAAGCCCGCTTTCGGCCTTTTTTTATGACACAATTTTTGGGGGCATTTAATGATAACGTCTTCAAAACAGCGCTAATAACCCTAGTTGCTTTTCATGCCGCCTCTTTAACAAGCTTAGACGGAAGTACTTTGGCCACGCTGTTACCTGGCTTATTTATTTTGCCGTTTTTTTTGTTTTCGGCTACAGCCGGGCAAATCGCCGATAAGTTTGAAAAGTCGCGCATTATTCGCTTGGTCAAAGTGTTTGAAGTTTGCATTATGCTATTTGCCAGCGCCGGCTTTTTCTTGCATAACATTTGGCTACTTTGTGCATCCTTGTTTATGATGGGCATGCATTCCACTTTATTTGGCCCGGTTAAATACGCCTATTTACCGCAGCATCTTAAACCGCATGAGTTAATTGGCGGCAATGGCATGGTCGAAATGGGTAGTTTTGTCGCCATTTTGTTAGGCCAAGTGTTGGGCGCTTGGCTCATCATGCAATCGCATTACGAACTTGCAACGAGTCTCGCCATTTTATTGATTGGTATTTTAGGTTATTTAACAAGTCGTGACATACCCATCACACCAGCCGCAGAACCCAACCTAAAAATCAACTGGAATCCAATCACTGAAACGCTTCGCAATGTAAAGCTCATTTGGCCGCAACAAAGTATTTGGGTGGCCATCGTAGCGATTTCTTGGTTTTGGTTTTATGGCGCCACCTTACTGGCGCAATTTCCAAATCTTGCTAAAAACGTATTGCATGGCGATGAAAGTGTGTTTATTTTACTGTTAAGTATTTTTTCAATTGGCATTGGCATTGGTTCATTACTTTGCGAAAAACTCTCTCACAGCCAAGCTGGATTAGGGTTAGTTGTTTTTGGCGCAATCGGATTAACTATTTTTGGCATTGATTTATATGCCTCTAGCGCTAGCACCCATGCGGCTACCAGCGGCATAGTTTGGGACTACCAAAGCTTTGCCAGCGTACTTCATCATTGGCGTTTATTGGTGGACATCGTGCTGATTGGATTATTTGCTGGCTTCTATATTGTGCCCTTGTATGTGCTGATTCAAACGCGTGTTGATAAAAAAGTACAATCCCGCGTCATTGCCGCCAACAACATCATGAACGCTTTTTTTATGGTGGCTTCCGCAGGTTTTTCAGTTTGGATTTTCAATTTAGGCAACACTATCCCGGAACTATTTTTAATGACTGCCTTATTAAATGCGCTAGTCATGATTTATCTGTGCTTACGTCAGCCAGAATATTTCAGCCAATTTTTGGTTTGGGTCAAATCATCAACTAGAGGCAACAAGTCGAATTAAGCACAAAACTCAAGCTGTTCGCTTTATAATAGAACATTAATAATTTGTGCAAATTTAATGATTTTGTTATCAGCATTTAAACACCTACAACAAGCAATTTGGCGCTTTGCCAACAGGTTGGGGCCGTTTTCTCCCTTACTCGCCATGTTGTTACTTGGTTTAATTATCCTATCACTTTCTCGTATTGGCCTAATTATTTGGAAGTTAGACCGAGTGATTGCAACACAACGTTTTGTAGATATTCTATTGCAGGGCGTGCGTGCAGACATCATTCAGCTAAGCCTGTTTTCACTTGTTCCCTTACTACTTGCGCCATTATTAGCAATTAAACGTTTTTTTAAAGCTTGGCAAACATTCACCTATCTTTGGGTAATTACAGCCATAGTTTTCTTGGTGTTCTTAGAAGCTGCTACACCAGGTTTTATTGCAGAATACGATGTGCGTCCAAATCGCCTATTTGTGGAATATTTGAAATATCCACATGAAGTGATTCCCATGTTGTGGCGCGGTTTTCGTGTGCATGTGTTCGCTGGTTTTGGCTTCACGCTACTTGCCATTTGGGTCATGCGTCGATTTATGCAACCTTGGCTGCAAGCAAACTCCACATGGTCAAACAAAAAAATATGGTTAGCATGGCCACTCATTTTTTTACTTACCGCTTTTGCTATTCGCTCTAGCCTAGGTCACCGCCCTGCTAACCCTGCCATATTTGCAATTACCGCAGATAGCATGGTGAATAGTTTGGTGATTAGCTCTGGCTATTCTGTCATTTATGCGATTTACGATTTGCAGCACGAAAGTAAATCAAGCCAAATTTACGGCAAAATGGATAGGGCTGAAATCTTTAAACTCACCAATGCAAAAGATACCGCAATCCCTACATTAAAAACCTTAATACCAAGTGCCAAACGCGACAAACCGCTTAACTTGGTCATCATTCTGCAAGAGAGTTTAGGCGCAGGTTTTGTAGAATCTTTAGGCGGCAAACCAGTCACGCCCAATTTAGAAAAATTAAAAGAAGACGGTATTTGGTTTGAACAGCTTTATGCCACCGGCACCCGCTCTGTGCGTGGCATCGAGGCTGTTACTGCTGGCTTTCAGCCTACACCATCAGAAAGTACCGTTAAACTTTCGCTCAGCCAAAAAAACTTTTTTACGCTCGCCACCTTGTTAAGTAAACAAGGTTATAACGCCGAGTTTATTTATGGTGGTGAGTCCCACTTTGATAATATGCGTAGTTTTTTCTTGGGTAACGGCTTTAATCAAATCACCGATCAAAAAGATTACAAAAACCCCATTTTTGTGGGTAGTTGGGGCGCTTCAGATGAAGACTTGCTCAACAAGACGCATGATCAACTGATGAAACACCATGCCAGTGGTAAACCTTTTTTTACGTTAGCATTTAGCTCATCTAACCATGCCCCTTTTGAGTTTCCAGATGGGCGAATCGAACTATACGAACAACCCAAAGCCACTGATAACAATGCGGTTAAATATGCAGATTATGCAATGGGTGAGTTCTTTAAAAAGGCAAAAGCAAGCCCGTATTGGAAAGATACTATCTTTTTAATTGTTGCAGATCATGACATTCGTGTGCGTGGCGACTCACTTGTGCCAATTAAGCATTTTCATATTCCTGGCTTGATTTTAGGCGCAGATATACAACCAAAGAAACTCACAACTATTGCAAGTCAAATAGATTTGCCAGTGACATTATTGTCGCTAATGGGGATTCATGGTCAACACCCAATGACTGGTCGTGATTTATCAATTGAACCTAGCGACCAATTGGGCCGTGCCATGATGCAATACAACGCCAATTTTGCTTGGATGGAGCAAACTAAAGATGGAAACCAAGTGGTGGTATTGCGCGAAGGTAAAGATCCTGCGCATGCAATATATGACACGCAAAACAAGCAACTCAATGAAGTAAAAGCGCCAAGCAATGCGAAAACTCTAGAAGATCGTGCCTTAGCCAACTCATTATTGCCTGCCCTGTTGTACAGTGAACAACGCTATCATTTACCATAATGACTAAACAAAGCTCGATGCTTACGCCACAACTCGTCAAGGATAGCCTAACCTATATTCTTAGTGGTGGTTTTAGGCTAGATCATGCCCACTTGCCACGTCCTCACACCACCGTGCCAGATGATTTTTTTGGTGTCGGTGTAGCAAGTAATGCAAACCCAGCAACAGACGCCTATATTATTCAGCAACTACGTGTGCTCGGAATATTTGAGGTACGTTTAGACTTAAGTTATGACGATATCACCGGCTTTCAAGGACGCTTTTGCAACGCCTTAATCGAGGCTGGCTTTGCCGTTACGTTAAGGTTGATTCCGCCTTTTGAGTCAGCAAAGAATATGCATCTCGCTGAAGAGCAAGCAAAATGGCAGACTTTTATTGATGAGGTGATTACTCACTTCGGCAAACGTATTAAGCAAATTGAAATTGGAAACACCATCAACCGTAAACGCTGGGCTGGTTATAGTTGGCCTACCTTTTATATTGCTTGGGACATTGCTTACAAATCAATTAAAGCAAATCAGATTACGCTACTAGGTGCCAATATTGAAGATTTTGAACCTGCCTATAATTTGAGCCTACTCAAGGCGTTAAGTCGAAAAAACCAGTTGCCTGATATACAAACAAATAACCTGTTTGTAGAGCGAGTGAGCGAACCAGAACGCTACGACCACCGAATTTTAAAATATCAATGGGCAACAATCTTCAAGTATAACTTAGTAAAAAAAGCCACTTTACTCAGCAAAATTGGTAAAGATTTTGGAGTGCCTAAGACTATTTCTACCGGTGCGTTTTGGGCGATTTATCGCATTGAACGTAGGCTGATGAGCGGCGCAGAGAAACAGGCCGATTACTTAACGCGCTATTTCACATTATTAGCGGCAAGTGGTGCCTTTAAACAAGCTTTTTGGGGCACACTGATATGTCAACGCGAAGGTTTAATTGATGATGGTTTGCTTGAGGCTGATTACCCCCAATTAGAACGCATCGCGCATTATCGGCAAGCCGATGGTGAAATCAGTCAATACAAATTGTTGCCCAGCTTTTATGCCATGCAAGCTGTCGTCAACAAGCTAAGTGGTGCACAATATTTTGGTTTTTTATCGAGCGCCAACGGTATCGAGATTCATCGATTTTTAAAACATGATTTACAAATTCATGTCGCTTGGACAATCAACGGAACCGCAATTCCTCTCCAAGATATCTACAGTAAAGCAAGTTTAACTGCGGCCAGTTATACCCACCGCGATGGTCATGATTATGGGACTGAAACGCCGGATTTGTTATCTGAGGCACCTATCTATATTTCTTGGCCTAAAGATTTTGAGGTCACATCCATTACAAATCCACGGTTTATTAAGCCACTTACTATCGATGTGCACTTGCCAAATAGCCGTTATTACACATGCCCTCAACCTCAATGGAATGGTATTGTATTGGCCCAAAATCAAACGCAGCTAGCAACTATCATGGCAGCACTTAACCCAGAATTACTTAGTCCACCAGACAAGCAGCACGCCTTACGTCACGCACGTAATGCAATCTGGGCTATGCAAAACCCTGTTGATGCTAGCCAGCAAGTAACCATCAAAAAGCCTATCAAAATGTATTGGCATAAAACAATTCTTGATCGTTATCGCCCAAGTAAAGCGCGCCGCAGCTGGAATGGCGCAATGCAACTCTCTCGACGAGGTATTGCAACCGCCAAACCTATCGCATTTTTTGAGCATGAGAACGATATCACTTTGAAAAACAACTTTTTCATTTGTGAATATGTGCAAGCTGATTGTCATATTGGCCAAATATTTGGTGCCTTTAGTGCCGGCGAAACCGAATTTATGGGTATAGAACAAGAACAAGTCTATGCGCAACTTGCACGTTTTATTGTCAAAATGCATTACCGAGGTTGTTATTTTAGAGACTTGTCTGGCGGCAATATTTTAGTCAACATCCATGCAGAGGCCTTGCAATTTACTTTAATCGACACCGCTAGAGCACGTTTTAGCAATTATCCAATTCCGATGCATCAACGCCTTGCCGACTTAACACGTGCATGCCATAAACTTAATTGGCATGGCCGTAACCGCTTACTAGGTCATTATTTTGGGTTAATTGGAAAATCCTTCTCGTGGTATCACAAGTTACCATTCTATGTTTATGACACTAAAGTTTGGCTAAAACGTCGAATTGGGCGTAAAGGGATTAAAAAACTAGTACAAAAACTCAAAGGCAACACTGCCTGATCTCATGAAAATCATGAGCTTGTTTTAAGCAGATTTGATAGTGATATATTTTTACACTAGAGTAATATTCTTCTTACGTTATGGAGTTATTTATGCAATCCAAACGAATCTTAACTAAGGAGATTATTATGTGGACAACACCAGCTGCTACTGAAATGCGTTTCGGTTTCGAAGTAACAATGTATGTAATGAACAAATAAGTTGAACAAATAATTATTTGTTTTTACTACAAAAAAAGCGCTCACACGAGCGCTTTTTTATTTGGGTTTTATTCAGATATAAATTATTTTGGAAACTGAAACTCTTTTGGTAACAATACCCAAATTTTACCGCTTTGTTTCATTGCCCCCGCTAGTTTGCCCGCTGTATCACCGCTTCCCCAATAAAAATCTGCACGTACGCCCCCTTTAATTGCACCGCCAGTATCTTGCGCCACCATCATACGATTTAACGGATTTTGACTATTTGGTAAAGTTGTAGATAACAGGATGGGCGCACCTAATGGGATATACTTTGGATCTATCGCTACGCTACGCTCAGCAGTTAATGGTACGCCAAGCGCTCCCAAAGGGCCTGGCAAGCCTGCTGGCAGTTCCCTAAAAAACACATAACTTGGATTAGCATTCAATAATTCACGTAATTTAGTAGGATTATTTTTAGCCCAATTTTTTATCCCCTGCATTGAAGCTTGATCCAGTGTAAGTTCGCCACGTTCAACCAAAATGCGCCCGATTGAATTGTAAGGTTGTCCGTTTTGGTCGGCATAACCAACATGCATACTCTCGCCATTTTCAAATTTGACTAAGCCTGAGCCTTGCACTTGTAGAAAAAAAACATCTATCAAATCGTTTACCCATACCAATTCACTGCCCGCAAGCGGAGATGGTGATGCCTCAATTTCTGCGCGTGAATAGTAGGGTAGTAGTTTATTTCCAGCTATCTTTCCACGAATTCGTTTGTTTTTAAGCTCTGGATAGATATTGCCCAATTCTACGGTAATCATATCCGCAGGTTGGCGGTATAAAGGGTACGGGTATTTACTCGACTTGATTAAACTACCATTTAACAGTGGCTCATAATAACCAGTAATCATGCCTGTATCAGTACCATCTTGATTATTGGCATTAAATACATTGAAGTACTGCTTGAAATAAGCCTGAATCATTGCTTTGTCTGGTGTCTCAAGTTGCTTAGCAGCGTTACAAGCCACTTGCCACTGCGACTTATTCACCAAAGTACTACAGCTTTGCATCCAAGCTGGCCAAACCTGTGTCAAATCATCTTCGAAAAAAATAGGCGCTAGTTCATCCCACTTAACGGGTTTTAGCAACGAAAAATCTGCAATTAAAGTTGGTGGCGTTTTAGCGTCTTCTCCTGATTTAATGGTGCTTGGCTGACTGGCTGGCAATGTCTGAGTTGGACAATCACACTTTTGTATTTGAGTAGTTGCTGGTGGAGCTGGCATAACAGGCTTAACATTCCGCTTAGCGCAAGAAGCAAGTATTAAAGCCAGAAAAATTAGGCCTAAATAGCTGTTAAGTCTTCTTTTAGTTATGTAAGTTAACATCATCAATTCAACATTTTTGGCACTGCTAAAGTGAATGACTCAATGACTGCATCAAACAAAGTGCCATCCTCAGCCACAATTTTGTAGGTACCGCGCATCGAGCCAATCGGCGTCGCCAGCAATGTACCACTCGTATATTGATATTGCTGATCTGGAAATAATAATGGCTGTGCGCCAACCACGCCCAATCCTTTGACTTCTTGCACATGATTATTGGCATCAGTAATAATCCAATGGCGACTGATAAGTTGGCCCGCAATACTACCTATATTAGAAATGGTCACTGTATAAGAAAACGCGTATTGATTTTCTTCGGGGCTAGATTGATTTTGTAAATAAGCCGTTTCTACCACGACTGAAAAGGCATATTTTGGCTTATCTTGTGTCATTGTTGATGAAAAACTCTCGAGTAGAACAACCCATCTGACGTTTCTTAGTTAAATTAAATGTCACAAATAGACCGAAAATTGTCACATAATCGACATCTAAATCTTCTAAACTAGTATTAATCACCACACTCATACAAACTCGATTCTACTGCAAACCAAGAAATTACGGGCAATTTTAAGCAAGAACCTATTATTTAGTCATTCAAAAGCTCGTATATTTTATGCCTTCTTATCTTGGTATAACAGTTGCTTAAGTAAGGATATGATAAATATTATATTTTGTGTATTCCGCAACAAAACTTGTGCGTTATATGCAAAAGTGTAATGACTTAAGTGATAAATTTAAGATTTTTTTGAATTTTTTTGTTAGATTACGCTCACACACTGCGGGAACACAATTCCTGTAGTTTTTTTAGTCCCAAAAGGAAAATATAATGCAAGCTTTAAATGTTAGAAATGTTGAACAAGTAGCTAAACCTGAACTAGTCAATACGGTATTAGTTTCAGCAGATGCTGAAAAAGCCGAAGAAATTAATCAGAAAAAAGCGGCCGATTTAAAAGCAAAGCAAAGCTTTGATCGCTTTTTAGAAGCTTACGGCGACTGTGTTTAATTGATTTAAACAATCAGTAACAGCCTGTAAAAAAATAAAGTGGGAGGCAACTCAGCCAACCCACTTCATTCTCTTTAAAAACTTAGCACTTAAACAGCTAAGTTATTTACCCGTTTACTCGATAGTAATCTGTGGGCGTTTTGGTTCTGGCCAATCTAAATGGAAGAACTGACCACGCGGTTGATCTTTACGCTCGTAAGTATGCGCACCAAAGTAGTCACGTTGACCTTGCAATAAGTTTGCAGGCAAATCAGCACTACGGTAACCATCATAATAAGCCAGCGCTGCACTAAAGCCTTGCGCAGGAATACCATTCGTCACTGCCATCGCAATCACCTTACGCCAACCTTCTTGACCTTCGTTCATTGCATTGGTGAAGTATGGGTCTAACATGAGGTTTTTCAAGCGAGAGTTACGACTATAAGCTTCTGTAATTTTTTGCAAGAAACGTGCACGGATAATGCAACCACCGCGCCAAATTTGCGCAATTTCACCAAAGTTAAGTTTCCAGTTATAAGCCACTTGCGCTTTATCAATCAGCTGAAAGCCTTGCGCATACGCACAAATTTTTGAGCAGTAAAGCGCGTTTTTAATCGCTTCGATAATTTCTTTTTTATCGCCTTGCACTTTTTTAGCTGCTGGGCCTTTTAAGATTTTACTTGCTTCAACACGTTCTTCTTTTAAGCTTGAAAGTGCACGTGCATAAACGGCTGCGGCAATCGCATTAGCTGGCGAACCAAGCTCTAGCGCGTTTGCTGCTGTCCATTGTCCTGTGCCTTTTTGACCAGCAGTATCTAAAATTTGGTCAACCAAGAAACCTTTGCCCATTGGGTCTTTTTGTTGCAGGATGTCAGCGGTAATCTCAATTAAGAAGCTAGATAACTCGCCCTTGTTCCACTCTGCAAATACTTTACCAATTTCATCTGCAGGCATGTCGAGCAAGTTTTTCATCAACCAATAGGCTTCGCAAATCAATTGCATATCAATATATTCAATGCCATTGTGCACCATTTTGACGTAGTGACCAGCACCGTCTGGGCCAATGTACTCAGCACAAGAGAAACCACCTTCAACAGGTTTGCCTGGTTTCCCACCTTCCATCGGCTCGCCAGTGACAGGGTCAACTTTTGCCGCGATATCGCGCCAAATTGGCTCTAAACTTGCCCATGCTTTGCGTGTGCCTGATGGCATTAAACTTGGGCCAAATCGTGCGCCAGTCTCACCACCTGATACACCAGAACCGATAAAGTCTATACCTTTAACAGCCAGCTCTTTTTCGCGACGAATGGTATCTGTCCATAATGCGTTACCGCCGTCAATAATAATGTCGCCTTGCTCTAAAAATGGCAACAGCGCATTAATCGTCACATCGGTTGCGCTACCTGCTTTAACCAGCAATACTATCTTGCGCGGACGTTTAATGCTTAATACAAATGAGGCTAAATCAGCGTGACCAACCACATTAGCATGTGATGGCTCATTCGCTTTGCAGTCTTTAATAAAATTCTGCATTTTTTTAGGGTCACGGTTATACACAGCAATGGTGTAACCATGGTCTGCAATATTTAGGGCTAAATTTTGGCCCATCACGGCCAAGCCTACTAGGCCAATATCAGCATTTTTAGTCGACATGCGTTCTTCTTTCTTTAAGTTTACTTAAATGGGTAATTTAAATTAAAAATCAAAACTCAAGCTTATGGCTTTTGTTTCAGCTTACAACTTTACTACAACTACAATTATGACAAAACTACAAAATTTGTAACTTTTGTCCTACAAAACTCTACCAAACATTTGTAAAGCTAATTGGTAACCTATCATTTCTAATTGCGCGTCATAGCGCTCACCTTCGTCGCGCATAAATGCGTGTTGGCCATTAAATTCGTGCCAAGTGAAATTCAGATTAGCGTCTAGCAATTTTTGATACACCAATAAACGACCAGCCGTTGGGATATGGTTATCTTGCTTACCCCATATCATCATCAGTTCGCCTTTAATGTCAGCCAATCTTTCCATGCTGTGCTGGCCTGGCTTATTCGGAATAATGTTGGTGTGTAAATCAGTCGCGTAAAAACAAGCTGTGGCTTTTACTTCTGGCTGCAAAGCTGCGCGGAAAGCTAAATGACCGCCAATGCAAAAGCCCATTGCCCCTAAATTACCATTAAACCAAGCTTGTGTTTGCAAGTATTCGATTGCCGCGCGATTATCTGAATCATAGCCTTGTACATCTTTTGCAGCTTTATCAGCGTTACCTTTTTCGCGGCCAGCGTCGTCATATCCCAAGACAGTACCGATTGGATTCAGTTCATGGAATACTTCTGGCACCAAGACCGCGTAGCCTTGACCGGCCATAAAACGGGCTGCCCGCTCAATCGGGCCTGTTTGTTGAAAGATTTCAGAATAGAATAGAATGGCTGGGACAGGTTTATCACCTAGTGGTCGATGCACATAAGTGCGCATTACGCCTGTTTTTGTTACTAAATCGACAATATGAGATTGCGTCAGCATGAATATTTAGATAAATATTTAAAAGCGTATTTTACAGTGCTTTGTGCCTGATATCACAAACTATTTAATTAAAATTAGCTAAAATTTGTGGTGAAACTAGAATCATTATGATCATTGCTTGTCTTCTAAACATGAGTAATCTTAAAAAATTTGTTCTAGAAAGTTAAATTTATGCGACTAAATTTATTCATCATCACCTTTCTGTTTGCACAAAACCTTGCCGCAGAGAGCTTTCATGATCTGACATACCGACTCAAAGCTTCTGTAGTCAAAGTACACGTCGCCACCAAATCTGGTGGACATGGTGTAGGCACTGGCGTGGTGGTAGCCAAGGATTTAGTCGCCACGAATTGCCATGTCATTGCAAACGCGATAGGTGTAAAAATCACAAAATTTGGCGATAGCTTTTCGCCAGATGCGATTAAAGCAGATTGGGAGCATGATTTGTGCCTGTTGCGCTTTCAATATTTGGAATTAACGCCTGTCACATTGGGCGATTCAGAAAACTTAGCCTACCAGCAATCCATATTTTCTATTGGTTTTCCAGGTGGGCCACCTAAGCCACAATCTACACAAGGCAAAATCAAAGCTTTATATGCGCTTGATGGTAGCCAAGTGGTGCGCACGGATGCTTCATTTGTGATGGGTGCAAGTGGCAGCCCTGTATTTGATAGCGATGGCAAACTGGTTGCAATCAGCACATTTAAAAGCCCTGGGCATGGCGCATATTTTTACAACTTACCTGTTAAATGGGTAAAAGCGTTAATTGATGCACCAGAAACCACATCACTTAAGTCTGATATCACGCCATTTTGGGATTTGCCAGAAGAAAAACGGCCGTTTTTTATGCGCGTTGTCTTGCCTTATCAAAACAAGCGCTGGGCAGACCTTAAATTAGTTGCAGACTCATGGGTTAAACAAGAGCCGAACAGCCCAGAGGCCTTGTTTTACGCGGGTGTAGCATATGAAAATTTAGGCGATTTGACGCAAGCTAATCAATACTTCCAGCAGGCCTTAAGACTTAACCCGCAGCATACCGCAACATTGATGGAGCTTGGCATTATTGCAAACAATGCGGGCAAGCCTGAAGAGGTAGAAAAAACACGAGTTGCCCTAAAAGCAATCGATGCTGATTTAGATGAAGAATTTACCGAAGCACTTAAAGTGAGTAAAGCGGAATTGAATAAATCGGAACTGAAAAAAACCGATTGCGAGTTAGTAGTCGCTACTTCTGCCTGTTGAATAGCCTTGTGGAATATCGTTTTGCCATTCGCCGCAATCATTACAGAGATGGTCGTGCATAGTGGGGCTTAAGGTTAAATTAACACTCCCACAAAATTTACATTGGGTTGGCAAAGTGGAAACGACTTTATGATGCGCATCATGATGCTCTTTAGCGACTTTACTACTGCCTAAACCATATTTATTGTCTGGCATTTTCAGCTCCAAATTTGCAAATCTTGAACTCAAAATTTACTCGCTTTTTAGCTTTGTCTCAAGCTGTTTTTTTAATTTTTTTAGTCTCGATGCGCAGCGCGCGTGAGGCGGTCTAAAATTGCCAACCAATCTGGTTCATTTGGCGGCGCTTCTATCAGCAACTCTGTTACGCCAAGCGCATCCATTTTATGCAACGTGTCGTAGAGTTGTTGCGCCACATCTGCTGCATTTTTATTGAGCTCAAAACACGAGCAGTTTGGCACTGCCCCAGAACCCAATAGCAGAGCGGCTACTGGCGCATGCGATTTGATATGTGCATTTGCGCTTGCAATTAAAGCCTTTCGCGAAGTAAATAAACGCATCGGTGTACGTGGTGAATAATGCAACAGATGTTGGCCTGGCACTTTAGGCGTATGCGCGCTAAAACTTAACGCTGGTTTAAGGGCAATTTTTTCAATGTCTGCCGCAGTAATCATGCCGTGGCGTAGTAATTGCCAATCATCGCCTTGCACGCCAACAATGGTGGATTCAATTCCCACTTGGCAGGCACCGCCATCTAAGACGGCTAGCGAACTTCCCAAGCCTTCCTCAACATGCGCGGCGGTTGTCGGGCTAAGTTGCGTGTATTTATTGGCAGAAGGGGCAGCCAAGGCCAAGCCGCTTTCTTTAAGCAGTTGCAAAGTGAGTGGATGATTTGGCACACGCAACGCCACAGTTGGTTCGCCAGCCCTTACAATGGTTGACACCTCAGACTTGGCTTTTAATACCAAAGTCAGCGGGCCAGGCCAAAACGCCTCAGCTAGCTTTTGCGCTAACAGTGGAAACTCTGCCGCCCATTCTGATACTTGTTCAGCGTCCGCAATATGCACAATCAGCGGATTATTGGCAGGGCGTTGCTTGGTGGCATAAATTAAACGCAAAGCATCCTCATTGCGCGCATCTGCGGCAAGGCCATAGACAGTTTCGGTGGGAATCGCCACCACTTCGCCTTGCTTTAATCGCTGAATAGCCTCTGTTAACTGAACGCGCATGAAAAGCTTTAATGAATTAAAAACCGCTATTTTACTACCGATGCGGGGGATGCGCTAAAATACTGGTTTTAGTGAAAGGCACATGCATGAATATCGTCGTAGAAAAAAACCCAGCACAAAGTAAATTAGACAGCTTAAATGTAAGCAAATGGCCGACTTGGCAAAAAGAAGTCTCCACGTTTCCTTGGCATTTTTTAGAGCAAGAAATTGCCTATATTTTAGACGGCGAATGCGTAATTACCCCAGAGGGTGGAGCCCCAGTGAGTTTTGGTAAAGGCGATTTGGTGACTTTTCCTGCGGGCTTAAAAGCAAACTGGGAAGTGAAAAAACCGTTACATAAGCACTATAAACTCGATGGTAATGTGCTTACGCAAACATGGTTAAGAATCAAAGCCAAACTAGGTTTGTAAGAAAATTCTAAATTTACAAAAAAATTAGCCCGCTTTTCTAAAGGTTAAGTTACAACGGAGCTCTCCCAACAGCGCGTGACGGTTTGGCTTAATGGTATTGATACCATGATAAAACCGTCGGCTCGCACCGCCCCACACCACCACGTCACCATGCGTGAGTGGGATTTTTTGTGTTTTGTCGCTGCGTTTTGCGCCACCAAACAAAAAAGTGGCTGGAATACCCAGCGAGACCGAGACGATAGGCTGGCTAAAATCGAGTTCATCTTTGTCTTGATGCAAGCCCATTTTGGTGCCAATTGTGTACACATTTACCAAGCAAGTATCTGGCTGATAATCCGCATATCCGGCTTGTTGCGCAGCGCCTTGTGCCAGCTGCAAAAAAACTTCTGGCATTGGCGGCCATGCTTTTTTTGTGACTAAATCCACTTCAGAATATCCATAACCTTGTGGCGTGCCCACCCAACCGTATTTGCCAAAACTAGTGGTTTTCACTGACATTGGGTAGCCCATGGGCGTCATCATTTGTTGCGGTGGAAATTGCTTGAAATGTTGCGTTAAGTATGCCCAAATATCGTCCGCTACAGGCAAAGCAAAACCACGCAGCCAATAAGCTCCATTGGCAATTTGTATATGTTTGCCTAATTGTTCAGTAAATAAATCGGTCATCATTGCATCCTATTTTAAGCTTACAATATGGCGATGCAAAAAACACCATTTCTTGAAGCCAGCCAGTTTTTAAGTGCGTTGGATGCCGATTGGGCGCAACTCGTTCAACACATTGGGCCATGCAGTTTAGAAACAAAGGCCGAGCGTGAGCCTTATGAAGCCTTGGCGCGGGCGGTGGCTTATCAACAACTGAGTACCAAAGTGGGCGATGTGATTTTACAGCGTTTTATCGCGCACTTTGGGCAAAGTTTTCCAAGCCCAGCGCAGTTAACTAACGCGCAATTTGATGATTTACGTGCTTGTGGTTTCTCTGGCAGAAAAATAGAAACGCTACAAGGCATTGCGCAAGCGCGCTTAAATGGCATTATCCCCAGCCGTGAAGAGGCCGACGAAATGAGCGATGAAGCCTTAATCGAGCGACTAATCACACTCAAAGGTATTGGCCGCTGGACAGTCGAAATGATGCTAATTTTTACGCTAGAACGCCAAGACGTGTTGCCTGTGGATGATTTAGGGGTGCGCGAAGGCTATAAACGTTTGAAAAACTTAACCGAGGCACCCACCCCAAAAATGCTTAAACAGATTGGCGAGGCTTGGCAACCTTATCGAACAGCCGCGAGTTGGTATTTATGGCGTGTGCCTAAACGAGGTTAAAGAGTTAGTGGCTAACCCACTCAATTTGTATAGCATTTTCTTTGGCAATGGCTTCTATTTGCGGAATGGCTTTTTCTAAGTGAATTAAATAATCTGTTGCGGTTTCTTGGTGAAAACCCAACACCATCACCTGCTTTTTGGCTGCCAACAATTGTTTAAACATGCTGACAATTTGTTTGGTGCTGGTGTAGTCTGCCAAGCTGGCATTGTTGGGATATTCCATCAACTGAGGCGATACTGCGTAAGGCTGATCTAAAGTAGTGCTAGCAGGATGTAATTGCCGCAACATTTTCACCATACCACTTTCATTGTGCCAACGCGTGGTGAGTAAATGAGCATCGGTCACTGAGCTATCCCAAACAAAACCATTGGCTTGCA
>CAYXHH010000005.1:26564-31447 GCA_964464725.1 uncultured Methylotenera sp.
GTGAGTAAATGAGCATCGGTCACTGAGCTATCCCAAACAAAACCATTGGCTTGCAATGCCGCCATGAGTTTTGGCCCAAGTTGCCAACCGCCTGCCCTAAAGTGCTTAGGTTTGGCAAATCCATTTTCAACGAGCACATCGCTACTGCATGCAATGAGTTTGCTTAAATCTGCTTGAGAATAAGCAAATTCTAAACTCACAGTGTAACCACAATCGCCAGTTTGGCAGTTTTCATCCGTGTCTGCAAAAGAGTATTGATGTTGATATGGAACGCCACAATATTGCACCAACGATTTCCATGCGTGTACGTGCAAGCCTTGTGTGTCGCTCGACAAAAACGTAGATTTGATTGTATTGCTAAGCGCTTCTTTATTAGGGTGTCCGCGCAAAAAATAAACCGGGTTCAGCAGTTGCAACATAGGAATATGCGGGAATTTTTGACGAAATTCCTGCATGGTCTCGATGTTTTCTTGCTCTAAAGAAACGCCTTCCCAATCTACCGTGACGAAAATTTTAAAAGGCTGCGCATGTGCGGTCATACTTAACGCACTCAACAGGCAAAAAAATAATACAGATAAAAATTTGGGCATTTTCAACCGTTAAGTATGCAGTGCGCCCCATCTATATCGGCAGAGTCGCACGGGGTCAACGACGGCTCATCCATAAGTTAATACTTACTTACTGCCTGATTCACAGCACTGGCTTATATTCTAATGCAATCTTAAGCTTTAGTGTGGCTTGCCCATGCTTTATAATGCGGACATGATTTTATCCATCCGTGAAATTCTCGCACTCCATCATTTTGCATTTTCAAAATTGTTGGCATACCGCGTACAAATGGTGCTTTCATATCAAATTATGATGGTCGCGATTGGTTGGCATATTTATGAATTAACGCACGATCCGCTTGCACTGGGTTTGATAGGCTTAGCAGAAGTGATTCCCTATTTTAGTAGCGCTTTATTTGCTGGTCACGCAGTGGATCATTATTACACCCGCCGCTTTTTTGCCTTGTTCTCAGCGCTATTCTTGAGTTTAACTGGCCTAATATTGGTGGCGATTGCCTATCATTGGCTGCCAAGCCAGCCCATTTGGATTTATGCCACCGTTGCCCTGACTGGGTTTGCAAGGGCGTTTATTGCACCAAGTTACAACACGCTGTTTGCGCTGATTGTGCCACGCCAAGCCATCCCCAAGGCGGCAGGCATTGGCTCTACTGCTTTTCAACTTGGCTTGATTGTTGGCCCAGCTATCAGTGGTTTACTGATTAGCTTTGCCGATAAGCATGTCGCGTATTGGCTCGCGGCCTTATTAGCGCTTGGGGCTAGTCTAGCAATGTTGAGTCTACGTGTGAAAGAAACGCGCTCCACCGACAAAACACCAGTATTCACGAGCATAGCCGAAGGCTTGCGCTTTGTACGTCGCACGCAGATTGTGTTGGGTGCGCAATTACTGGATATGTTTGCCGTATTGTTTGGCGGCGTGGTCGCCATGTTGCCAGCTTTTGTGCATGACGTTTATCAAATGGGTCCAGAGGGTTTAGGCATGTTGCGTGCCGCGCCCGCCATTGGTGCCATCCTCACTGGCATATGGTTGGCCAAACACCCAATTCACCATCATTCTGGCCGTTGGTTATTGTTATCAGTTGCGGGTTTTGGCATATGCATGATCGCGTTTGGTCTAAGTCAGCACTTTTGGTTTTCGTTGCTGGTATTAGGTATTTCGGGTGGTTTAGATGGCATCTCAGTCATATTACGGCAAACTATTTTACAACTCGCCACGCCAGATAGCATGCGTGGGCGTGTCTCTGCCATTAACGGTATTTTTATTGGCTCGTCAAATGAGCTAGGCGCGTTTGAGTCTGGCGTCGCAGCTAAGCTCATGGGTTTGATTCCATCGGTGGTATTTGGTGGCCTAATGACACTTGGCGTTGTCGCAGCAACTGCCAAATTGGCGCCAAAGTTACGTGATTTAGAGTTAACACAACTCCACTAAGTTAATTAATATGACAACTTGCAATGATATATTCACCAATAATCACTGTTGAACACTTCTAAACCCACCAAAGATTAATAATTAATTTTAAATCTCCTCACAGGCCATCATGCTATTGTATGATGGTTTTATTATTATTTTGGAGCCCATCATGTTATCTATGTATGACGCAACCATTACGCCACTTAAACGCGCACTCAATAATTTATCCAATATCCTTAAAAAAGGTGAGGCGTACGCTGATACAAACAAAATAGAACACAGCGTTCTACTTAATGCCAGACTCTTTCCAGACATGTATCCGCTCACGCGTCAGGTTCAAATTGCCACAGATATGAGCAAAGGCGCCGCAGCCAGATTAGCTGAGATTGAAATTCCAAAGTATGAAGACAATGAGACTAGCTTTGCGGAGTTACAAACACGCATTGCCAAAACGTTGGCCTTTATCGAGACTGTCACGCCTGAACAACTTGCAGGCGCCGAAAACCGCGAGGTGACAATTACCATTCGCAAAGTTGATTTGAATTTTACTGGGCAAGATTACCTTTTATTTTGGGTGCTACCGAATGTGTATTTTCATGTCACTACGGCATATAACATCTTGCGCCACAATGGTACGCCTCTAGGTAAGTCGGATTTTCTAGGGCCAAGAAAATAGACCCCGATTATTGCTAATAATGGTGAACTACTTACTTCTTACATTATTGCTCGTGCCTTCTAAGGCAAAGTTAGCCTGTAGATTGCGTGATTGCGCCTGCAAATTCGCGCTCACTTTTCCTGAAAGTATTTGGTTTGGCATCACATCAAAGTAAGCGCTTGCCCTAAATTGCGGTGATTGTAGAAAAACCTTTCTATATTGATGCACGCCATTTTTAACTTGTAGGCTACCTGACAACTTATCAAAATGCGTATCCTCCCCCATTAAGGTCTGGCTACCATGTGCAATCACTGCGCGCGTAAGTTCAACCCCAGTAATATTGCCGTCATTAATCACAAAATCCGCATTCATGTCTGCATCGTCGAATAAACCATTTGATTGACTCGATTTGCTGGAAAAATTACCCGTCAATTTTAATTTACCTTCAACCAAGGTCGGGCTATTTAATGATTCCAACAATGGAGATGCGCTCACGCTATTTAAATCAAGGCTACCAGAAGCTTGCCAGCCAGTAGCCCAGTTGATTTTAATTTTTGACTGAATAGTGCCGCCATATAATTCGCCGTTCACATTGTCAAAATTGATACCTTCTTGATTTGCGATACCTCTTGCGTTAAGTTGTGTGATTAAGAGCTTAGGCTGTAAAGGCAAGGTCCAATTGTTCGCATTCAATATGAGATTGTTTGCCCCGTTTGTATTTAGAATATTTATTTTAAGGGTATGATCTGCGCTCATTAAATCAATACTATCGACCATTTTTGATGCCGACAGCTTTAACTCGCCATCAAAAGTACCCAGTTCTAAATCGCGGATTTTTACTGTTAAGTTTTTTAAATTAATTTGATCTACTTTTAATCGTTTTGCCCCAGCTAATGCATTAATCCACTGCAATGATTGATTAAATCCTTCGTGATTGATTTGCACATCCTCAATCACTGCAGACTTAACTACTTTTACATCTTCAAAAATACTTTCGCGCGTAGGCACTACGTAAATTGAGCGAATGCTCGGGTTAGTCGCTTGACCGATACTCACCTTACCCAATATCAAATGCGGTTCTGGTAATAAAGATACCCTCACTTCTTGGATAGATACCGCATCATTGATGCTTTCCGACATTAAGTTTTCTATTGGGCTTACTAGCATTTTTAGATTAATAAAATGAGCAATCCCGATGAATAAGACCAAAGTCAATGGTAAATACATAAAAATGAGTTTTGCCAACCCAGCAAGCCAACTCTTCAATAATTTCGTAGGAAATTTAAATTCGGGCCATGATATGTTAATCTGGACTTTTGGTTTTTCTGGTTTTGCTATTTTTTCTGGTTTTGTCGCTTTGATGGTTTCTATAGTGTCAATTTTTTCAGGTTTTACCTCTGTCTTAGCAAAACCCTTAGATTTTTTCTCCGCCGCTTCTTCCGCTTCTATTTCTGCGAGCTCAGCCTCCTCCTCTGCAAGCCGCTCAGCCTCTCTACGTGCGCGCTCTTCCATTTTTGCAAGCGCAATCGATTCTGCATCGGGTGCTTTAGACGCTGCTGGCGCTTGCTTGCCTTTCTTGGTTTTTGGAAATTTTAGAATTGTTGCTGGTTTACGCAATGCATTTGCCTCTTCAGCAATACGCTCCATCTCTAAACGAGACTTCTCTTTACTCGCAGCTTTGTCACGCTCTTCTTCGTCCAGCATTTCTTTCAGACGAGTTTCATCTGTGATCGTTTGAACCTCTGCAATTTCAGCTGTATTTTCTAGGTGAATTACCCGTTTTTTTTCTGCCTCTTGAGCTATTTTTTCTATTGCCACTCGCTGGGCTTCTTTTTCTGTTTCATTGGCCTTTTCTTCTGCCGCCAGCGTGGTTCTTAACAAGCTAATTTCTTCCTTAGACTTACGTTCTACATTGATGCGCTCAGCTTTAATACGCTCTTCTTCAGCCTTGGCATTTCGTTTAGCTTCTAACTTTTCTTCTTTGGCTTTTTTGGCTAATTTTTTGCGTTTTTCTTCTGCTTCCTTTAAAACACGTTCTATTTCTAAATGTGCCTTTTGTTTCTCTTTCTCTTTTTCTTTAAGTTTTGCCTGTTTAGCTTCCTCTGCCTTTAATTTTGCCTCCTCTTTTGCAAGTCGCGCAGCTTCTTCTCTTGCCTGTGCCTCTAGCTCAGCTTGAATACGCAAGGCTTCCGCCTCTTTTGCTTGAGCTTCAAGTTCCGCCTTTATGCGCAATTCCTCTGCTTCTTTTGCT
>CAYXHH010000006.1:0-31411 GCA_964464725.1 uncultured Methylotenera sp.
TTGGTATCGGAAAAAAATTCTAAACTAATCGATTTTCAGTAGTGAGTTCCACAGCTCGCTCCCCCTGGCCCTGCTATAAAAAGCAGGGCTTTTTTTGCTTATTTTGCATAACATCAATTGAGCACCTTGCGAAGCGGCTTGGGATAAGGCTTTCAGAGCCTCAAAAATCTCTCGGGCGTGATTCAAGAATAAATATATATGTCTTTAGTTACACCAGATTTTAGTGTCGTGCATTAAATCCATCCAAATTGCCCAACCAGCAGCTGATGCTAATAACAAGCCTGCAAGGCGCATGCTGGTATCTTCAGTCACTCCCAATTTGCCATTTTTGAGTTTTAACCAAAGCAAAGGCCCAAGCATTAATGAAACACTGGTACCAATCGCAAATGATGCCATACTCATTGCGCCATTCATTGCATTGGCATTCAGTGATGCCACTAATAATGCTGAGTAAAGTAAACCACATGGCATCAGTGCCCACAGCATACCTGTCATAAAAGTACCGCCAGGCACGTTTGTAATTTTTCTAGCTTCTTTCCATACCTTGCGTCCAAAATCATCTGCCCAAGTGGGTTGCCGAGCAAAAATAAGGAGAACCAAGCCCCAAACCAATACTAATACATGAAAAAAAGTCCAAAGCGGATGTAACGCTTTAGTTTGACTAGAAAACCAAGCCAAGCCATTGATTGAGCCCGCCGCTAGAGCGCCAAGTGCTGCGTAACCAAACACTCTGCCCGCATGAAATTGCCAAATTTGCCAACCTTTTGTAGATGTTTGCTGAAAGCTTGCACAAGCCGCACCGCACATGGCAATACAGTGCGGCCCGCCAGCCAAGCCCATGAGCATGGTTGTAACTACTAGTGGAAGTTGCATGACGCTATATTAGATGATTTTTGAAAATCGTGTTCTATTTTGGTCAGCTTGTAAGTATTTATCAAATAACATTGCAATGGCACGTACAAAAAACCAACCTTGGTTAGTGACTTGTAGACCAAATTTATCCATCTCTAAAAAACCTAGGCTAGTAAGTTTTTTTAAGTCTTCAAAAATATCTGTAAAGTAGGTTTTAAAATCTATCAAATAGTTTTGTTCAATATCTTCATACTCAAACCCACCCTGACACATGATTGCCATAATGACTGTACGCCGCAGAATATCATCTCGTGTGAGTGCTAAGCCACGCGCAACGGGAAACCGGTTTTGATTGAGTAAGTCGTAATACTCTTCTAAGCTTTTTGCATTTTGACTATAGGTATTTCCTACTTTGCCGATAGCTGATACACCCAAGCCAATTAAATCACAATCTGATTGCGTACTATAGCCTTGAAAATTTCGATGCAGACGACCTTGTCGTTTCGCAATTGCCAAGGCGTCCTCTGGGAGGGCAAAATGATCCATGCCTACATAGACATAACCCGCTTCAAGTAAACTAGAAATTGCATTCGATAACATTTCGACTTTCACTGATGCTGAAGGCAATTCATCTGCTGAAATTCGACGTTGTGGCTTAAAGCGTTCTGGTAGGTGCGCATATGCATAAAGTGCGACTCTATCTGGTTTGAGTTTGATAAGCTGTTGTATGGTACGAGCAAAAGTTTCTGGCGTTTGCTTAGGTAACCCATAAATTAAATCCACGTTCACCGACTGAAACTTAAGGCGACGCGCCACCTGCATTAAATTAAATACTTGTTCTGCTGGTTGCACCCGATGTACTGCTTTTTGTACTTCTTCATCGAAATCTTGCACGCCAAAACTTAAGCGATTAAACCCTAATGTCGCTAAATATTTCAACCTGCTTTCATTGACCGTTCTAGGATCAACTTCAATAGAAAATTCGCCTTCGTGTGGCAACTTAAAATGATGCCTGAGCGTTGTCATAAGCTCTGTCAGTTCAAGATCACTAAAAAATGTTGGAGAGCCTCCTCCAAGATGAAGCTGTGTAATGGTTTGCCCTTTGCCCAAGCGTGCCACATGTAAATCAATTTCATGTTTGAGATAATTTAAGTATTCGGCAGCGCGTTCATGGTGTTTAGTCACAATTTTATTGCATGCACAAAAGAAGCAAAGTGATTCGCAAAACGGAATATGTATATATAACGATAGTGCAGAGGCTGGTCTATTTAACTTTCGTTGCTCTAAAGCCAGTGCATATGATTCATCATTAAATGCTTCTACAAAGCGATCTGCTGTTGGGTAAGAAGTATAACGCGGGCCTGGGATATCAAATTTTTTAAGCAATTCGGTGTTAAGTATTAAGTTGTTAACAACGCCCACGTCGTCGTCAATTAAATGTGTAGAAACCATATGCTTACTCCTAATTTAATCGACAGTTTGCCATAACAAAAAAATAGAGTTTTGATGTAAATCAATTGAGTAATTATTTCTAATTTTCAAACCATTTTACGAACAGTCAAATTAGATGTATGCTCTGCTTATGATTACTGAAACAATTAAAGTTGCTTGCTCAAATTGTAATTTACGCGAACTTTGTATGCCGATGGGCTTTGACCAAGCGGAAATGCAAAAACTAGATGAAGTTGTTGCCACCCGCATTAAAGTAAAACAAGGTAGCAATCTTTTTAGCCACGGTGATTCATTCACCTCTCTTTATGCAATCCGTACTGGATTTTTTAAAACTTGCGTTTCTACTGAAGATGGTCGTGAACAAGTCACAGGCTTTCAAATGGCAGGAGAAATTGTGGGTTTGGATGGCATTGTAAACGATCACCACACCTGTAACGCCATTGCATTGGAGGACGCTGAAGTTTGTGTCATGCCTTTCGCGAATGTTGAAGAGTTATCACGTGAATTTCCTGTATTGCAACGTCATGTCCACAAGATGATGAGCCGCGAAATTGTGCGCGAAAATAGCGTTTTAATGCTATTAGGTAATATGCGTGCAGAGGAACGTTTAGCAGCATTTTTACTTAACCTTGTGCAAAGGCTACACGCACGTGGATTTTCACAATCTGAATTTATACTCAGAATGTCACGTGAAGAAATAGGTAGTTATCTAGGCATGAAACTTGAAACGGTGAGCCGTACTTTTTCAAAGTTTAGTGAAGAAGGTATTATCGAAGTGAAACAGCGCTATGTTCGTATTCTTGAGCCAGATGCACTTAAGAAAATATTTAACCCAACAACATGCTAAACTTGTTGAATTAAGGTGTAACTGGTTTAACACCTGTAGCCGCATGATTTCGAGCTTGCAAAGCTGGTACCAGTCCATCCCGCTGTGCATCTAGCGTTTTGTTAATCTCGATGCCTTTGCGATAATAGTCCTCAACTGCTGGATCTGGCGTACTTAACGCTAAATAGAGGGTAATAAATCCTGCAACAATCACTATAGCTGGACCAGATATAATCAGCCAGACATAACCAAAATTCCACCATGGTTTAATGTTTAGATTACTGTCAGATTTAATCTGTGTTTTTTCCATTTTGTTTCTTTCAGCGTATTGTTGAGCAAGCTATCGTGGTACTAAAAATATCGATTTCTCTGTAACCTTCTCTTTTGTTTCAAGTGACTGTACTTCGAATGTAATTTTATGTGATCCTGGTGTTGCTGAACCATCAGGTATTTTCAAATCAACAATCACCCAGCGAGATTCTGCAGGTTTAACCTGAATGAATTTATATTCATGGTTGTCTTCATCTGCTTCATTATGCTCAGCACCTTCAGATTCTTCTAAACTTTCTGATTCAATTTCCATGTCACTTAGCCCAGTCACATTTAATTGATAATGTTGCGTTTCTTCTGTGGCATTCATGATTTGTAAACGATACACGTTTTCTAATTTACCGCCGTCTGTCAGCCTAGACAAGACACCGCGATCTCGCACGACATCAACTTTAAAAGAATCTTTTACCCACAAGCTAAAAGCTAAACCCGCAATTAATAACCATAATATACTTGTGTAAATCAGTACTCTAGGTCTAAAAATTCGCTGCAACATTTGCTTGGCTGATAAATTATTTGCTTTAGCATGCTCTGTCGAGTACTTAATTAAACCTCGTGGATAGTTCATTTTATCCATCACAGAATTGCAGACATCCGCGCAAGCGCCACAACCAATGCACTCGTATTGCAAGCCTTGGCGAATATCAATTCCTGTCGGACACACTTGTACGCACAAACTACAATCGACACATGAGCCTAGTTTTTGTCCAACAATTTCAGCATAACGCGATCTACCCCCGCGTGGTTCCCCACGAGCTTCATCGTAGGTGACAATTAAAGTGTCCTTATCAAACATTGCGCTCTGAAAGCGCGCATACGGGCACATATATTTACACACTTGTTCACGCATAAAGCCTGCATTGCCGTAGGTTGCGAATCCATAAAAACACACCCAGAATGTATCCCATGGACCTACATTCACTTGCATAAAATCTATCATCAATTGTCTGATGGGTGTGAAATAACCAACAAACGTGAAGCCTGTCCATCCAGCAAATGCTAGCCATATAAAATGCTTGCTTGATTTTTTTAACAATTTATTTGCTGACATCGGCGCATTATCTAGCTTAATTCTTGCGGCACGATCACCCTCAATTTTGCGCTCTATCCAAAGAAAAATCTCGGTATAAACTGTCTGTGGGCAAGTATAACCACACCATAAACGACCTGCGACCGCAGTAAATAAAAACAAGGAAAGCGCAGAAATAATAAGAATAGCTGTTAAATAAATTAAGTCCTGTGGATAAAGCACTAATTTAAAGATATAAAAACGTTTTGCATCTAAATCAAACAAGAAAGCTTGTCTTTGTCCCCAGTTAATCCAAGGTACGCCATAAAAAAACAGCTGGGTGAGCCATATCATGACCCACCGCCACTTAGCAAAATAGCCAAATATACTTCTTGGGTAAATTTTTTCTGAGGCTGCATATAATGAAACAACGACCTCCTTGATAGGGGCCGTTGTGCCAGTTACTTTTGCAGTATTCAATGCTGTCATTTGTGAATCTTTAATTATTTATCAGATTTGTTTGAGAGACCCCAAACATAAGCAGCCAATACTTTAATTTGCTCAGGGCTCAGCAAGGTTGCTTGTGCAGGCATTTTGTTAATCTTTCCCTCGTTAATACGTTTAACAATAGCTGCTTCACCTGCGCCATGTAGCCAAATATTATCAGTTAAATTTGGTGCGCCCATGGCTTGATTACCTTTTCCATCTGGGCCGTGGCAAGCTGCACAAGTTGCAAACTTTTCTTTTCCTTTCGTTGCTAGTGCAGCATCATGCTCACTACCAGATAGACTTAACACGAAGTGCGCCACATTTTTCACATCATCAGCATTACCAACCATAGCGCCCATAGGTGGCATCATGCCATTACGCCCGTTGGTAATCGTTTCTTGGATTTTATCTGGGCTACCTCCGTATAACCAATCTTGGTCAGTTAAGTTTGGAAATCCGCGACTACCTTTAGCATCTGAGCCATGACACTGTGCACAGTTATTCATAAACAAACGCTCACCAATCGCTTTCGCTTCAGGATTAAAGGCCAAGACATTCGCAGGCATATCAACAAATTTTGCATAAATTGGCTTCAAAGCTTTGTTAGCAGCTTCTGTTTCTTTTTCTAATTGATTTGTTTGTGTCCATCCTTTGGTGCCTGCATAACCACCCAAACCAGGATAAATGACTAAATATACGACTGAGAAAACAACAGTTAAAATAAATAGTCCTACCCACCAACGTGGCAATGGATTATTCATTTCTGTTAAATCACCATCCCAAACGTGTCCACTTGTGTTGTCGCCAGTTGTATTTTTTATTTTGATTTTACTGGTTTTCCATAGCAACAAGACGCAACCAGCAATACCTAAAATTGTTACTACGGCGATAAACATCGGCCAAAAGCTATTATTAAAATCACTCATTTAATTTTCCTCTATTTTTCTTCAAAGGGCAGATTGGCTGCTTCTTTAAATTCTTTAGTATGACGATTACGCCAAACCCAAACCACAATGCCTATAAATAAAACAAAACTGACAAATGTGACTAATATACGTAGTGTATTGATATCCATTTTTTCATTCTCCTACTTAAGGTGAATACCCAACACTTGCAGATAGGCAATCAACGCATCCATTTCAGTTTTGTCCTTTAACTCCTCATTCGCAGCATTGATTTGCGCATCAGTGTAAGGAACCCCAACTTTACGAAGTGCGCGCATATTAGAAGCAATTTCCGCATTCACTGGAGCTGTTTCTAGCCATGGATAAGCTGGCATGATGGACTCTGGCACTAAATCACGCGGATTAATTAGATGGATGCGTTGCCAATCATCACTATACTTTCCACCTACACGATGCAAGTCTGGTCCAGTACGTTTACTACCCCATTGAAATGGATGGTCGTAGACAAATTCACCTGCAACAGAGTAGTGGCCATATCTAAGCGCCTCTGCACGAAGTGGGCGTATCATTTGTGAATGGCAGTTGTAACATCCCTCACGTATATAAATATCTCGCCCAGCCAATTGAAGTGGCGTATAAGGCTGCAATCCACGAATAGGCTCTGTTGTTGATTTTTGATAGAACAAAGGTACGATTTCTACTAAGCCACCGATAGCCACTACCAATAAAATTAATACGATCATTAAGAAATTATTGGTTTCAATTTTTTCGTGGCTAAAACCACTGTCTGTACTTTGACTTGATATGTTGTTATTTGACATAGTTTTTTCCTTATGCGTGTGCCGCTACAGGCGGGATTGAAGCTATCGCTGGTTTTCCGTTCGTTGCTGTTTTAACCACGTTCCATAACATAATCAGCATGCCGCCTAAATAAAGGGTGCCGCCTAATAAGCGTATTAAGTAATATGGGTGTTTTGCTTTAACACTTTCTACGAACGTATATGTCAACGTACCATCAGTATTGATTGCACGCCACATTAAACCCTCCATCACACCTGAAATCCAAAGAGATGCTATATAAAGAACGATACCAATCGTCGCTAACCAAAAGTGCCATTCAATCGCTTTAACGCTAAACATTTGTTTCTGTCCAAAAAGTTTTGGTACCATAAAATAGATAGCACCCATCGAAACCAAGCCAACCCATCCAAGTGCTCCTGAATGCACATGCCCAATTGTCCAATCGGTGTAATGTGAGAGTGAGTTCACAGTTTTAATCGCCATCATGGGACCTTCAAAAGTACTCATCCCATAAAAAGATAGTGAAACAATCATGAAACGCAGAACTGGGTCGGTACGTAACTTATGCCAAGCACCAGATAAAGTCATGATGCCGTTAATCATGCCACCCCAACTTGGCGCGAGTAAAATCAACGAAAATACCATTCCTAATGACTGTGCCCAATCTGGCAAAGCGGTGTAATGTAAATGGTGAGGTCCAGCCCACATGTAGGTGAAAATCAGTGCCCAAAAGTGCACGATGGATAAACTGTAGGAATACACTGGGCGCTCGGCTTGTTTAGGAACAAAGTAATACATGATGCCCAAGAATCCAGCGGTTAAGAAAAACCCTACAGCATTGTGCCCATACCACCATTGCACCATGGCATCTTGTACGCCTGCATAAGCAGAATAAGACTTCATAAAACCTACAGGAATTGCTACGCTATTGACGATATGCAATAACGCGACTGCAATAATAAATGCACCAAAAAACCAGTTAGCTACATAAATGTGCTTAATTTTGCGTGTGCCGATGGTGCCAAAAAATACAATTGCGTATGAGACCCATACTACTGCAATCAATAGATCAATTGGCCATTCTAACTCCCCGTATTCACGACCAGATGTATAACCTAAGGGGAGAGAAATGGCTGCAGCTAGTATCACTAATTGCCAACCCCAAAACGTAAAAGAGGCTAGTTTTGGGCAAAACAATTTGACTTGGCATGTGCGCTGAACAACGTAATAAGAAGTTGCAAATAGCGTACAACCACCAAAAGCAAATATTACCGCATTGGTGTGTAATGGACGTAAACGTCCAAAACTTGTCCATGGTAAATTTAAGTTTAATTCTGGCCAAACAAGTTGTGCGGCAATAATCACACCAACCAACATGCCTACCACCCCCCAAACAACCGCCATAATACTGAATTGTCTAATTACCTTATCGCTGTAAATACCTAACGTATTATTTTCTGCTTGCATTTTTTACCCCTATTTTTAACTTTCTTGACGTATTTTGCCTAACTCTTTCCCAAAGCGATTTGATTCAAATCAATCTTCATGCAAAATTCTTTCACCTTCGTCATCTACATCTTCGAACTGTCCTGTATTGATTGCCCACCACACAGCACCCAAAATAAAAAATACTAAGATGACTGATAATGGAATCAATAAAAATAAAATATCCACTAGTTACTCCCTACTGCTGTCGCCGCACCACGTGATAATCGAGCAGCATTCAACACCACTAATAATGAACTAAGTGCCATACCCAAGCCTGCCAGCCACGCAGGTAGATATCCCATTACAGCGAGTGGCACGCATAGCGCGTTGTAGGCTGCAGCCCACAGTAAGTTTTGCTTAACAATACGCATCGTGCGTTTGGCTTGTGTGATTAAGTGCGGCACCATAGACAATTGACCACCCATCACTACAAAATCAGACTGTGCTTGTGCTAATGGCACCGCCTGTCCCATCGCAATAGAAACATGCGCACTCGCTAACACTGGACCATCGTTAAGGCCATCACCCACCATAGCAACGTGACGACCTTGTTGTTGCAATAATTGAATATGAGCTAACTTATCTTGCGGGGTACAATTGCCGTGATAAGTTTTAATGCCAATCATGGCCGCTATGCGTGCGACTGACTGTTCGTGGTCTCCTGATAACACTTCAACATAATGATTGCTTGCATAGAGTGATTGAATTGCCGAAACCGCGTCAGACTTAATCGACTCAGCAACCTCAAAAGTAGCCAGCCAAGTGTTATTTGAAACTAAATGTACCTTAGAAACATCCTGAGTTTGGTGTGCGGTATCATGATTATCTAATCCACAAAATTTTGCAGAGCCTAGCTTTAGCTCACCGTAATTGGAATTTGCTTTTAAACCTGCTCCGGGAATCTCTTGTACATCTCTAATATCAGCACTGCTATTTTTTATGGATAACTTGTTAGCGGCTTGAACTAATGCGCGTGAAACTGGATGTAATGAATTCTTTGCGATGCTTGCAGCTATTTCTATCGCATCATTTTCACTTAAGCGCTTATCTGTAATCACCGATGCTATTGCCATTCGGCTTTCTGTTAATGTGCCAGTTTTATCAAAAATAATCGTATCAATTTTGGTAAGCGCTTCTAATGCTTGCATCCTCCGCACTAACACGCCACTCCTCGCTAGCGCGCCTGTCATTGTGAGCATGGCTGCGGGTGTGGCTAAAGATAAGGCACAAGGACAAGTCACAATCAGAACCGCGACAGCGGCCATTAATGCACGGCTATGATCTGTCTGCCACAACAGTGCAGCTGCAAACACTGCAGCTATTATCACAGCGAATAAAAATGGACGTGCTATGCGATCTGCAATAAGCGCAAGCCGAGGCTTATCCACAGCCACGCGTTCCATTAGCGCTACAATTTGTGCGTAACGTGTAGATTTACCAATACGATCTATTTGAATTTGAACAGGCGCGGTTAGATTATGACTACCTGCGATGACTTCTGACCCAAGCGTTTTTGCTATTGCGCGAGACTCGCCTGTTAATAATGCCTCATCTGCATTAGTGATACCAAGTTGAACTGTACCATCCGCAGGAAAAGCTTCTCCTGGTAAAACTCGAACAATATCACCCACTTTTAAATTGCGTGCGCTCACACGTTCAAAACTACCATCACTTTTCATCCGCTCTACACTGCTTGGAATTCGACGCATCAACACATCCAATGCGCCCGCAGTGCGGTCTCGCATGCGTAACTCTATCCAACGACCTGTTAATAGAAAAAAGACAAACATCGTTAGCGAGTCAAAGTAAACTTCGTTACCCCACCAACCAGAAGGCTCAAAAGTGGCAGCTGTACTTACCAAAAATGTGATTAATATACCCAAAGTCACGGGCATATCCATGCTCATTTGTCGCTGTTTTAAGTCATTTAGTGCATTACTAAAAAATGGTCCACATGAAAATAAAAGTACGGGCAATGTTAATACCCAAGAAGCCCAGCGCATCAGATTTAAAGCGTCTGCTGTCATCTCGCCTGGGCTGGCGTAATAAGTTGGCATTGCGTACATCATGACTTGCATCATGCAAAAGCCAGCTACCAATAATCGCCAGAACATCAGTCTCTGATTTTTTCTACGACTATCTACAGAAAAGGATTCTACGGCAGGCAAAGCACGATAGCCCGCCTTGCTAACCGCACTCATCCAAGCAGAAGGCAGAGTCATATCCGCAGACCACACCACGCGGGCGCGACCACTAGTTGCATTCACGTCTGCACTTAACACACCAGACACGGACTTAAGTGCGTTTTCTACATTGATTGCACAGGCAGCACAATGCATGCCTTCAATCGCTAAACGTGACTCCCACTCAGCTTCATTGAGTTTTTGACTAAAGTTTGACCATTCAGCAGAATCGTCCAGTGCTATCCATGTGTTGTAATCTAAAGAATTAGAGTCAAACGAATTTTGAGCTAAATTTAGAGTTAAGTTTTCCACAGACTCATTTTATTAAATCTAAAAATTAATCGCTTTGACATATATCAAAGAAAAAGGCCCCAAGTTGGGGCCTTTCTGTGGTGGTCTGAATTTATTTTAAATATCGAGATTACTAGCACCTAGCGCATTACTTTCGATGAATGCGCGGCGTGGTTCAACGTTGTCCCCCATCAGTGTTGTAAAAATTTCATCTGCAGCTATAGCATCATCTATTTGTACTTTAAGCAAACGGCGTACTTTTGGATCCATTGTAGTTTCCCAAAGTTGTTCTGGATTCATCTCGCCTAAGCCTTTATAGCGTTGAATATTTAATGTATTTTTTGCTTCACTTAACAACCAATCTAATGCTTGTTTAAATGTTGCGACTACTTGCTCTTTCTCTGCACGCTTAATCACTGCGCCCGCACCAATTAAGCCTTGAAGCATGGTTGAAATTTTTAAGATTTGACGGTAATCACCACTACTTAAAAACTCTGCATCGATGACACAGCTTTGTAAATTGCCGTGAACGTATTTATTGATTTCTAAGCGATACGTATTGGTTTCTGCATCAAATGCGACTAATACCTCACTACCAATGGCACCCAAAATAGGACGTAATTGTTCTGCCACTTTGTTCGCATTTTCTTCACTGTTTAAGTTGATTTCACCAACATCTTGAATTGCGCGTAACACGCTTTCATCATATAGCGCGGCAATACGGCGAATGACCGCTTCAGTTAATACCATTTGCTTGGCAATTTCTGCCAAGGGTTCGCCTGTGAGTACACCTGTACTGGTTTTTGTATCTAGCTCTGCTCCTTTTAGTGCAGAGTTTAACAAGTAAATATCTAGTTCTTGCTGATCTTTTAAATAGCGCTCATCTTTGCCTTGTTTTACTTTATATAACGGTGGTTGCGCAATATAAATATGGCCTCGCTCGACCAATTCTGTCATTTGACGGTAGAAGAATGTGAGTAATAAGGTCCTGATATGTGCACCATCAACGTCAGCATCAGTCATGATGATGATGCGATGATAGCGGAGTTTTTCGACGCTGAAGTCATCTTTACCAATGCTGGTACCCAAGGCAGTAATTAAGGTTGCGATTTCTTGTGAGCCAAGTAACTTATCAAAGCGGGCTTTTTCAACATTCAAAATTTTACCTTTAAGCGGCAAAATAGCTTGGTTTTTACGGTCACGCCCTTGTTTGGCGGAGCCACCTGCAGAATCACCCTCGACCAAATAAAGTTCGCATAACGCTGGGTCTTTTTCTTGGCAGTCTGCTAGTTTACCTGGTAATCCGAGCGTATCCATCACGCCTTTGCGGCGCGTAATATCACGCGCTTTGCGTGCAGCCTCACGCGCACGTGCGGCTTCGACTATTTTGCCACAAATAATTTTGGCATCTGCTGGGTTTTCTGCTAAATAATCTGCTAGTTTTGCAGAAACAATTTCAGATACAATCGGTTGTACCTCACTAGATACTAATTTATCTTTTGTTTGGGATGAAAATTTTGGGTCAGGTACTTTGACTGACAGCACGCAAGTGATTCCCTCACGCATATCATCGCCCGTGGTTTCTACTTTGGCTTTTTTTGCAAGCTCACTTTGTTCTATATATTGGTTTAGTGTACGCGTCATTGCGGTACGCAGACCTGTTAAGTGGGTGCCACCATCACGTTGAGGTATGTTATTTGTAAAGCATTGCACAGTTTCTGAGTAGCTATCGTTCCACTGCATGGCTACCTCTACCGTCATACCATCTTTCTCACCTGATGCGTAGAAGGTTTTAGGGTGCAACACCGTTTTTGTTCGGTTCATGTATTCAACAAAACCTTTTACACCGCCTGAATACGCGAAGTTTTCTGATTTCCCTGTGCGCTGATCTATAAGCTCGATTTTGACGCCATTATTTAGAAATGATAGTTCACGTATCCGTTTTGCTAAAATTTCAAAATGATACTCAACCAAAACAAATGTCTCGACCGAAGCCAAAAAATGTACCTCTGTACCACGTTTGTCGGTTTTGCCTGTTACCGCTAATGGCGAAACAGCAACGCCGCGCTTAAACTCCATCTGGTGGACTTGGCCATTGCGATATATTTTTAAACGTAACCAATCAGAAAGTGCATTGACTACTGAAACACCTACGCCGTGCAAACCACCTGATACTTTGTAAGAGTTTTGGTCAAACTTGCCACCTGCATGCAATTCTGTCATGACAATTTCTGCCGCAGAACGTTTAGGTTCGTGCTTGTCATCATCCTTAATATCCGTTGGGATGCCGCGTCCATTGTCAGAAATACTGATAGAGTTATCTGGATGAATGATTACTTTAATATCATCGCAATGACCTGCTAATGATTCATCAATTGCGTTATCTAGAACCTCGAATACCATGTGATGTAAGCCACTACCATCAGATGTATCGCCAATATACATGCCTGGGCGTTTACGAACAGCATCAAGGCCTTCTAAAATTTTAATGCTGTCTGAGTTGTATTCTGGTTGTGCTGGGGCTTTTGCCATAATCTTTTCTTTACTTGTTAATTTAAGGGTTGCTGTTTTAGTTGTTTTTTATATGCGCATTGGCATCACTACGTATTTATAATTTTCATCGTTTGGTACAGTGATGAGGCAGCTACTGTTAGCATCTGCAAAAGAAAACTCTATCGTTTCATCACCAACATTATTGAGTACATCGATTAAATAAGTGACATTAAATCCGATGTCTAATGCATCTTTTGTGTAGTTAACTTCTAGTTCTTCTTCTGCTTCTTCTTGTTCTGTGTTGGTGCTAATCAGCTTTAAATTATTATTGCTTAATACCATGCGAATTCCACGGTATTTTTCGTTTGATAAGATTGAAGCGCGCTGCATCGCCGTTAATACTGCCACTCGATTGACGGAGAATTTATTTTGATGTCCTACAGGAATTACGCGGTTGTAATCCGGAAATTTTCCATCAATTACTTTTGAAATTAATTTAATCTCGCTAAAACTAAAATTGACTTGGCCAGCATTGATTTCTATGGTCACTTCTTCTTCGCTATCGTTCAATAACTTAATAAGCTCTATTACTGTTTTGCGTGGCAAAATAACTTCGGTTTTTTCATAGCTTTTATTTAAAATAGTTGAGGTAAAGCTTAAACGGTGGCCATCGGTGCCTACGATATTCAGTTTATTTTCATTGACTTCAATTAGTAAGCCATTTAAGTAATAGCGAATATCTTGCTGCGCCATCGCGAACTCAACTTGCTTAAGTAGTTTTTTTAATGCAATTTGACTAATCTGAATTTGCGTATTGTTATCCGAGACTTTTGTCATAATAGGATAATCTGCTGCTGGCAAGGTTTGTAGGTTAAATCTGCTTTTGCCTGCTTTAACAGTAATACGGCTATCATTACTTGCCATATCTATTTCCACATTATCTGGTAATGATCTGCAAATATCTAATAATTTTTTTGCGGAAATAGTGGTCGATAGTTCACCAGAAAATTGACTTTCAATATTTAAAGAAATTTGCATTTCTAAATCGGTTGCAGTGAGCTGAATAGTATTATTCTTAGCGTTCACTAATAAGTTCGAAAGTATCGGTAATGTATGACGACGTTCAACAATACTGGTTACATTCGTCAACGGTTTAAGTAAAACTTCTCGATTAATTTTAATTTGCATAATGATGTTTCCGAAAGTACTCAAATAGTATGTTTATAGTGTTTGATAGGGTGTTTATAAATTAATGTTATTTATATTTTAAAAATAATAGTAATAATAATGTGCATTTTTTTTGTTAATCATCATCAATTTCATATAAAAAACATTAAGTTAACTTTATTTTAAAGTTGTTATTTCTTGCAGTTCAAATTGCGGGTTAATTGTGGATAAAAATAACAAAATTTTAAAACTGGCTTCTAATCTAATTTTATCCACAATTTAATTAATCGTTTATCCACATTAATCAATAGCGATTAATCCCTGATTACTTGCGTTAAAAAACCAATATCACGTGCGATGGTTTGATCATTCAAGCGCAATTGTTCAATTTCTTCGCACGCATGCATCACCGTTGTGTGATGACGACTTCCAAATGCTTCTCCAATTTCTGGAAAGCTATGATTGGTAAATTCTCTAGCTAAACTCATCGCAATTTGCCTAGGTCTTGCATAATTTCGAGAACGCTTTTTGCTATGCATTTCACTTACTTTAATTTTGTAGTAATCAGCAACCGTTTTTTGGATATTTTCTATCGTAATTTGCCGACCTCTCACTGCAATAAGATCTCGCAAAGCATCTTTTGCTAACTGAATATCAATATTATGCCCTGTAAACTTAGCCATGGCGACTATACGATTTAATGCGCCTTCTAATTCACGCACACTAGAGCGTATTTGTTTTGCCACAAAAAAAGCGACATCTTCGGTTAGGTTGATTTTGGATTCTTCAGCTTTTTTTAATAAAATAGCCACGCGCATTTCTAATTCTGGTGGTTCTACAGCAACCGTTAAACCCCAACTAAATCGAGTTCTTAATCGCTCATCTACATCCATAATTTCTTTTGGGTAGGTATCACAAGTGATAACAATTTGTTTTTTCTCTTCAATCAAGGTGTTAAACGCGTAAAAAAACTCTTCTTGGGTGCGTGTTTTTTTAGCAAAAAACTGAATGTCATCAATGAGCAGTAAATCGAGCGAATGGTATTGCTTTTTAAACTCATCAAAAGCCTTGTTTTCGTATGCTTTTACCACATCTGAAACATAACGTTCAGCATGTAAATAACGGATATTCGCATCAGGATTTTGTTGCTTTAAATGGTTACCAATAGCCTGTAGTAAATGGGTTTTGCCCAAACCTACACCACCATAGATAAATAAAGGGTTGTACGCCTGACCTGAGTTTTCTGCTACTTGAATTGCTGCAGCGCGAGCAAGTTGATTTGCGCGCCCAGTAACATAATTATCAAAATTAAAACTAGGGTTTAGTCCAGAAGATTGTTTGTTTACATGTTTATTATTGGAAGATTTGACTTTAGCTAATTTTTCAACATCAGCATGTAAATTATTTTTTGGTGTAGCGAGAGTGTTAAGTTTGTTATTTGCAGAAGACAGTTCTGTATTGCTTTTATTACCTGTTTTATTTTCGCCAGATTTATTGATTGATAACTCAACCAACATATTATTAGGCAATAGTTCAGCTGCCAATTCTTCAATTTTGGACCAAAATTTATCTTTAACCCACTGTTGTACAAATTTATTTGGCGCAAGTAAGCGAATGGCATTCTCCCCTATTTCCATTTCTAAGGGTTTTATCCACGTATTAAATTGCTGTGCTGATAGCTCTTTTTCAAAGCGGCTAAGGCAAGTAGGCCAAAATTCTTCCATTAAATGGCATATTCCTTTTATGCTAACTTATTGTTATTATTAGATATTGTTATTAATCTAAATTGGTGAGCGCATTCTCGTTATAACTTCACATTTTAGCGGGTTTATCCAGACTTATCCACAGGCATTGCATATTTATTTTATGTCCAATTTTATATGCATGTTAATAAATATACGTTGACAAAATAGGGTGATATCGGTTTTAATAGCGGGCTTTGTAGCATTTGCTAGCTGGAGAATTAAAAATGAAACGTACATATCAACCATCTAAAACACGCCGCGCACGTACGCATGGCTTTTTAGTGCGCATGAAAACTAAAGGCGGTCGCGCAGTAATTGCAGCACGCCGTGCAAGAGGCCGTGCACGCTTAGGCCTATAAACTTTTTAAACGAGTTTAAATTGGCATCGTTTAGATTTACTAAACAAGCCAAAATAGTAAAAACGGATGATTTTTCATCCGTTTTTAATTTGCGCAAACGTATCGCAAATAAGCATTTGGTGATGCGTTACCGTTTAAATGAGCATCATCAAGCGCGGCTCGGTTTGATTGTGAGTAAGAAAACAGCTAAATTGGCAGTGCAGCGTAACTATATGCGGCGTGTGATGCGAGAACTTTTTAGACAAAACCAACACCAGCTGCCACCTATTGATTTGATTATTCAGATACAGTTAGCATTTGATAAATTTGCATTTAACGAAGTAAAGCTTGAATTTGAAAAATTGATTCAAAAATTAGGCTCAAAAGCGAGTTAAGTTTTTAGTTTATTAATGCATTAGTTGAAACAAATAGCCAAAAGAGCTTAGAACAACCATGAAGCAAATATTAATTGCATGCATTAAAGCATATCAAGTTGCGCTAAGCCCATTTTTTGGACAACAATGTCGTTTTACGCCAACTTGCTCGCATTATGCTATTGAAAGTATTCAGCGACACGGTACTTTTAAAGGTTTATTGTTGGCGATTAAGCGCATATTGCGTTGTCACCCATGGCATGCTGGCGGCCACGACCCAGTACCAAAATAGTTGCACTTAAATATTATAAATAATTGATTGTAAAGAGTTTATGGACACACGCCGTTTAATTTTATTTGTTATTTTCTCGTTCTCTATCATGATGTTGTGGGATGCATGGCACCAAAAAAATGCGCCTGCTCCAACTACCCTGCAACAAGCACAAACAGAAAATTCTGATATACCAGCAAGTACATCAGTTGGTGAATCGACAACGAGCAATTCTAAAGTGGCTGTTGATAACGGCGCTTTTAAACTTGAATCTGGTCAGCGTATAAAAGTTACCACTGATTTATTTCAGGCAGAAATTGATACAGTTGGTGGAGATTTAAGACGTTTAGTACTTAATAAACATGCTGAAGAAGATGTCAAAAAAGGTAACTTTGTGCTAATGGACGATTCAGCGAATCCGATGTTGTATATCGCACAGACGGGTTTGTTGGGTGCTGATTTACCGAATCATAAGTCTGTATTTACGACTACTGCAACTAGCTATAATTTAGCAGATAGCGCTGCTAGTTTAGAGGTTCGATTAAACTGGACGGGCAATACTGGTGTTAGTGTCGATAAAATTTACACTTTCAAGCGTGGTAATTATGTTGTGGATGTTACTTATGAAATCAGTAATGCGAGTTCTTCGGCAATAACGCCATCAGCATATTATCAAATTGTGCATGACAGTGAGTCAAATCAAGGTTCGATGATGATGCCGACGTTTACAGGTGGCGCATATTTTACTGAAGCTGATAAGTTTAAAAAGATTGCGTTTTCTGAGATGGCCAAAGAACCACTTTCTAAAACCTCAAAAGATGGTTGGGCAGGTGTGATTCAACATTATTTTGCGAGTGCATGGATTCCAGCAAACGGCGTGCAACGCGAGTTTTATACTAAAGAATTAAGTGATCAATACTATGCCATCGGATTAATAACGCCAGGAGCCAGTATTGGTGCGGGTTCCAAGGGTGAAATTAAGGCCTCGCTATTTGCAGGGCCACAAACAGAGAGTGATCTGTCTGCTGCTGCAACAGGTTTAGAATATGCAGTAGACTATGGTTGGCTGACTGTTCTTGCTAAACCACTATTTTGGGTGTTGTCAAAAATTAATGATGTTGTGCACAACTGGGGTATCGCGATTATCTTACTTACGGTGCTGATTAAAGCAGCGTTTTACCCGCTATCAGCAAAAAGCTATAAATCGATGGCGCAAATGCGCGAATTAGCACCGCGCCTGCAAAGCATGAAAGAAAAGTTTGGTGACGACAAACAAAAAATGCAACAAGCGATGATGGATTTATATCGCACAGAAAAAATTAACCCCATGAGCGGTTGTCTGCCGATGATTATTCAAATTCCAGTATTCATTGCGCTTTATTGGATGATTTTAGGCTCAGTTGAGTTGCGTCATGCGCCATTTTTTGGTTGGATACAAGATTTGTCTGCGATAGACCCCTATTTCGTCTTGCCGCTCATTATGGGTGCCACGATGATTATTCAAACCTATCTAAATCCTGCTCCGACTGACCCTATACAAGCTAAAGTGATGAAAATCATGCCAGTCGTGTTTAGTATTTTCTTTTTCTTCTTCCCGGCTGGTTTGGTACTTTACTGGTTAGTGAACAATATATTATCTATATTGCAGCAATGGTATGTGAATAAAATCATTCACGCAGAAGCGCTAGCAAAAAAAGGTAATGCAAAAAAATAATGCTGATACGATAGTCGCCATTGCCACCGCTAGTGGTGCTGGCGGCATTGGCGTAGTAAGAGTCTCTGGCACATTAAGTGCGCACATCGCAACACAAATTTTAGGGCAGTGCCCTGCCCCACGTTATGCGGCATACCTTCCTTTTTTTGATGCACAACAAGCCGTAATTGATCGCGGTATCGCGATTTTCTATCAGAACCCCCATTCTTATACTGGTGAAGATGTCCTAGAGTTACAAGGGCATGGTGGCACTGCGCTCATGCAATTATTGCTAGCACGTTGCATTGCGCTTGGCGCACGTCAGGCTGAGCCAGGTGAGTTTACTCGACGTGCTTACTTAAACGATAAAATGGATTTAGCACAGGCAGAGGCAGTTGCGGATGTGATTAATGCATCTACAGTGGAAGCAGCACGCAGTGCAATGCGTTCTTTGTCAGGAGAGTTTTCAAATCAGATTAATCATGTTTTGACAAAACTTATACAGCTTAGGATATATGTAGAAGCCTGTTTGGATTTTCCAGAAGAAGAAATTGACTTTATTACCCAAGGTAAAGTGGCTGAAAAACTGGCCGCGATTCAAAAAGAATTAGCCATCGTTTCTGAAAAAGCAAAGCAAGGCAGTTTGCTTCGCGAAGGTATGCAAATTGTGCTGGTAGGACAGCCCAATGTTGGAAAATCTAGCCTCATGAATCAGTTAAGTGGTGAAGAAGTCTCTATTGTTACTTCTATCGCAGGGACAACGCGCGACTCAATTAAAAATATAATACAAATCAATGGGTTACCACTAAATATCATTGATACAGCAGGTTTGCGTGAGACAAATGATGAGGTAGAAAAAATTGGAATCGCGCGAACATATCGAGCTCTAGAAAACGCGCAGGTCGCAATATTATTGGTTGATGCAGCCCACGGTATTGGTGAGGATGAGAAAATCGTTTTAACGCGCTTGCCGCAAGAAATCACTAAAATTTGGGTGCATAATAAGATTGATACCACAGGCGAACCTGCAAAATTTGTAGAAAATGCAGGTGAAGCACATATTTACCTGTCTGCAAAAACGGGTGAAGGTATTGAGTTGTTAAAACAGCACTTATTGAATATTGCCGGTTATCAGCAAAATGCTGAGGGCGTATTTATGGCGCGGACTCGACATTTGGAGGCGTTAAAAAGCGTGGATATACATCTTGGACTTGCGCAGCGAAATATTAATCAAGCTGAATTGGCTGCTGAGGAATTACGTCTAGCGCAGGAGGCTTTAAGTTCTATTACTGGCGAGTTTACGCCAGATGATTTGTTGGGCGAAATATTCAGTAAATTTTGTATCGGCAAATAAAAAAGGTGATACCAAAATATCACCTTTTTGAACTTAATTTGTTTATTTAACAAACATATCTAACTTGCCAAATTTTTCTGCAAGTAGATAATACATTGCTAAACGAGATTTAAAACGGTCATCTTTCATGGTCGCACATACGGCATCAATAGCGGCATTTAAATCAGCATCAGATTTTGTTAGACCTAATTTTTTCTTTAAAAAATTATTACGTACTGTATCTTTTTCACCTTCATCGCCACATGCAACGTATTGCGCATCTTTATTAGATAATACTAAAGCATAATTTTTGGCCATGCCATCTAGTGCTGCTGTGTTAACTTTAGAAGCATATTTTGCAACTGCTGCTTTGTGTTCTTGTACATCTGCCATGTTCTTCTCCTAATAAATTTTAAGTTATTAATTCAATACATTAGTCTCAACGTTAAGCAATAAACAGCAAGCTGGATTTATGTTTAAGCGTAAACCATACTATAGGCGTGCAAGATTATATTCGTCAATAGAAATTTAAATTACTTAAAGTAAAGGCTTTTTTAAATTAGCATCTTGTTTCACGTGAAACATAGCTAAAGTGATGTTTTTACATGACTTAACTAACGCTTTGCAGTAGAATCTAACTCTTTTCAGTTTTTGATGATAAACAGTGAATTTTCCAGAAAAATTTGATGTAATTGTAGTGGGTGGTGGACACGCAGGTACTGAGGCGGCGCTTGCGGCTGCGCGCATGGGTCAAAAGACCTTGCTGCTCACACACAATATCGAAACGTTGGGCCAAATGTCTTGCAACCCCAGTATTGGCGGCATTGGCAAGGGTCATCTAGTTAAAGAAGTAGATGCTTTAGGCGGCGCAATGGCATCTGCAACAGATGAAGGCGGTATTCAATTTCGTATACTAAACTCCAGCAAAGGCCCTGCGGTGCGTGCTACCCGTGCGCAAGCGGATCGTATTTTATATAAGGCTGCGATTCGAAAAAAATTAGAAAATCAACCCAATCTGTGGTTATTTCAGCAAGCGGTAGATGACATTACGCTTGCTGGCGACCAAGTAACTGGCGTAGTCACGCAAATTGGTTTGCGTTTTGCTTCCAAATCGGTTGTGCTAACCGCGGGCACATTTTTGGGCGGCTTAATACATGTGGGTTTGCAAAATTATAGTGCTGGCCGGGCTGGAGATCCGCCGGCTATCTCACTAGCAGCGCGTTTGCGAGAAATTGGATTGCCTGCTGGCCGACTAAAAACAGGTACGCCACCGCGCATTGATGGTCGTACCATTGATTATTCTGTGATGCTTGAACAGCCTGGTGATAATCCTGTACCGGTTTTTTCATTTTTAGGAAATGTTGCACAACATCCACAACAAGTTCCTTGCTGGATAACACATACCAACGAGCGTACTCACGAGATTATTCGTTCTGGTTTAGATCGTTCACCCATGTACACGGGTGTGATTGAGGGTGTTGGGCCACGTTATTGTCCAAGTGTGGAAGATAAAATCCATCGCTTTGCGGATAAAGAATCGCATCAATTATTTTTAGAGCCAGAAGGCTTAAACACGAATGAAATATATCCGAATGGCATATCAACGAGTTTACCCTTTGATATTCAATTGGCTTTGGTGCGCTCAATACGTGGCTTAGAAAATGCACATATTTTGCGCCCAGGTTATGCAATCGAGTATGACTACTATGATCCGCGTGGTCTAAAAAGCTCGCTAGAAACTAAGGCTGTAAAAGGTTTGTTTTTTGCGGGGCAAATTAATGGTACCACAGGCTATGAAGAGGCTGCCGCACAAGGCTTGCTCGCTGGCGCAAACGCTGCTTTATATGCACAAGAGAAAGATGCTTGGTGTCCTGCACGAGATGAGGCGTATTTAGGTGTGTTGGTTGATGACTTAATTACCACGGGCGTCACTGAACCATACCGTATGTTTACTTCACGTGCAGAGTATCGTTTGCAATTACGTGAAGACAATGCGGATATGCGTCTTACAGAAATAGGTCGTAAGCTTGGTTTAGTGGATGATGTGCGCTGGGAGGCTTTTAGCCGTAAGCTAGAAGCTGTTGCAAGAGAGCAAGAGCGCTTAAAACGTACTTTTGTGCAACCTCCTATCGATGATGTTTCACGTGAAACACAAGAATCTGTATTAGGAAAAGCGCTTGACCATGAATATAGTTTGTTTGAGCTTTTGCGTCGCCCAGAAGTAAGTTACGAGCAAATGCTGAGTATGGGTGAGCTCGGTATGGGCGAATTAGATCCTGCTGTGCGCGAGCAGGTAGAAATTTCTGCTAAATATCAAGGGTATATCGATAGACAAAAAGAAGAAATTGCAAAGCAAAAAGGTAGTGAAGAAATTAAGCTTGGTGACGCAATAGATTACAATGATGTGCATGGCTTAAGTATCGAAGCGCGCCAAAAATTAATGGCGCATATGCCAGAAACTATTGGTCAAGCAGGCCGAATTTCGGGTATTACGCCAGCAACTATTTCCTTATTGTTGGTGTATTTAAAGCGCAAACATAAAAAATTAGCGCAACAGCCTAATATTGAAGCGGCATGACGGAGGCGGCTTTACTCGCATCTGGTATTTCACAGATGGGTTTAGATGTTTCACGTGAAACACAAGATAAGTTGCTTGCTTACATGGCTTTATTACAAAAATGGAATAAAGTTTATAACTTAACTGCGGTGCGCGAGCCAAAAGAAATGGTGACTCTGCACCTGCTGGATAGCTTAAGTGTGTTGCCGCATATTCAAGGTAATCGTTTGCTGGATGTGGGCAGTGGTGCAGGTTTACCAGGCATTGTGTTGGCGATAGTGAAGCCAGAGTTGAAAGTAACCACAATAGATACGGTGCAGAAAAAGGCTATTTTTATGCGGCAAGTTAAAGGTGAGTTAGATTTGCATAATTTAGAGGTGGTGCACGCTAGGGTAGAAAGCTATCAAGCTGTAGAAAAGTTTGAAATGATTATTTCGCGCGCATTTTCTGAAATAGCATTGTTCGTTAACTTAACGAAACATTTGTTGGCAGAACATGGTGTTTGGCTTGCAATGAAAGGCCAAATCCCACATGTGGAACTAAATGAATTAGATGTAAAAAATAAGAAGATTATTCCGTTAAGTGTAGCGGGTTTAGAGGCAGAACGGCATTTGGTGGTTTTAGAGAATTAATATGAAAATACTGGCAATCACAAATCAAAAAGGCGGCGTAGGTAAAACGACTACGTGCGTAAACTTGGCCGCAAGTTTGGCGGCAAATTATAAAAAGGTATTGTTGATTGATTTGGACCCTCAAGGCAATGCTACTACCGGCAGCGGTATTGATAAGGCTAACTTAAAATTTAGTATCTATCATGTATTAATTGGCAAAAAATCACTTGAAGAAGTCATCGTCAGTTGTGAAAAAGGTGGCTATCATGTTGCACCTTCAAACAGAGAATTGGCGGGTGCGGAAGTTGAGTTGGTTAACGAATTAGCCCGCGAGACGCGACTAAAACAAGCACTAGCAAATTTAGAACAAATATACGATTATATTTTATTGGATTGCCCCCCTGCCCTGAACTTGGTGACCGTCAATGCGCTCACGGCTGCCAATACCGTGATGATTCCAATGCAATGTGAATATTATGCTTTAGAAGGCCTTTCTGATTTAGTGAATACGATTAAGAAAGTGCGTGCAAATTTAAATGCAACGCTAGAAATTGAAGGCTTACTTCGCACCATGTTTGATAATCGTAACATGTTAGCGCAACAGGTTTCCTCACAATTGGTAAGCCACTTTGGAGACAAAGTTTATCAATCTGTGATTCCGCGCAATATTCGTTTAGCAGAGGCCCCAAGTTATGGTCTACCCGTGCTTATTTATGATAAAACCTCAAGAGGCGCGCAAGCATATTTGGAGTTAGCAAAAGAAATAATACTTAAAAATCAAAAGGTTAAGGAATAACTATGGTTAAACCAATGGGCTTAGGTCGAGGCTTAGATGCCTTGCTATCAAATGATATCGAAACGACCAATGCTGGCGCAGATGCGCAACGCATGTTAAATGTGTCGCAACTACAGCCTGGCAAATACCAACCACGAAGTTATATGGATGATGCAGCGCTGCAAACTCTGGCTGACTCTATAAAAGCTCAAGGCATCATGCAACCAATTTTAGTCAGAGAAATTTCACCAGATAAGTTTGAGATTATTGCTGGGGAGCGTCGTTGGCGTGCAAGCCAAATTGCTGGCTTGCAAGAAGTGCCTGTGTTGGTGCGTGAAATTGCTGATGAATCTGCACTTGCAATGGCATTAATAGAAAATATCCAGCGAGAAAATTTAAATCCATTAGAAGAAGCACAGGGGATAAAAAGACTCATCGATGAGTTTGCCATGACACATGAAAAGGCGGCAGAAGCAGTTGGGCGCTCACGCGTAGCGGTTTCAAATATTTTACGTTTACTCACATTGAGTATTCCCGTTCAAGACATGTTAATGCATGGTAAGTTAGACATGGGTCATGCGCGTGCCTTAATTGGCTTGGATGCAGGACAACAAGTTTTAATAGCAAATAAAGCCATTCAACAAAATTTGTCTGTGCGTGAAGTTGAAAATCTCGTTAAAAAACTATCGGATGAAGTGAAAGCAAAGGGTCAGAAAACCACAGTCAATCGTGATGTATTGGCTTTGCAGAACACATTAAGTGAAAAAATTGGAGCAGTGGTCAGTATTTCTGCAAATTCGAACGGATCGGGCACGCTCAAAATAAATTACAGTAGCTTAGACCAGCTTGACGACATTGTGGCCAAAATGACTCGCTAACATAAGTCGTTTTACTTATAGCCTAATTAGGCTAATTGTATGATAGTGCTTGACTAAAAAGGCGTAATAATTCAGAATCGCGGACTTTGCTAAATGTAATATTTTAGTAAAGAACGAAAAGAATTATAAACGATGCGACCAGAATGGCTATATATCAGAATGTTGGCTTGGCAAGCGCTAGCTTCTGGTGTTGTAGCGCTAGGTGCTTACGCAATCAGCGGAAAAAGTGCTGCAATATCCGCGTTATTAGGTGGGTTTTCGGTTGTGTTTGCCTCAGCCTTTGCGAGTTTAGTATTTGCACGTAACAGAAATAAGCATGATGCAACCGCGGTATTAGTAAGTTTAATCATGGCTGAAGTAGTAAAGCTCGTATTTGTTTTTATGTTTTTATTTTTGGTGTTTAAACAATATAAAAGTTTAGTGCCAGCAGCATTAATTGCTGGATTAATAGCAGCAGCAGTATTATCTGGCGCTACTATTAGCAGTCAGCAAAAAAAGATACTTTAAATTTTAAGATTATTATGACCACAGAAAACACAACAGAACACGTCACTGCTCACTCTGGCGAAGCAATGACAGCCACTGATTATATTAATCACCACTTATCCTTTAATGTAAAACCAGTTGGCGATGCCTCATCAAGTTTTTGGAATATCCATCTGGATATGGTATTGATCTCGATAGTGCTAGGTTTAATAGTAGCTTTGTTTGTTTGGTTAGTAGCGCGCAAGGCGACATCTGGTGTGCCAAGCAAAACACAAGCATTTGTAGAATTGATTTTTGATTTTGTTGATGGTCAAGTAAAAGGCATGTTTCACGGTGATCGCCATGCATTTATAGCGCCGACCGCTTTAACGATTTTTTTGTGGGTATTAGCCATGAATTTAATGGACTTAGTACCAATCGACTGGTTTGCTAAACTCACAGGCTTATTTGGTGATGCGCATGCACCCTTCCGTCCTTTACCGACTTCTGATGTGAATACCACATTTGCACTTGCTTTATCAGTGTGGATTCTCATGATATTTTTCTCCATTAAAGCCAAAGGTGTTGGTGGCTGGATACATGAGCTATTTGGTGCGCCATTTGGTATGCCAAAAATGTTTAAACCAAAAAGCGCTTTAGGTGTTGTTGGCTTAATCGCAAGTCCGCTGCTCTTTTTAGCCAACTTTATGTTCAATATGATTGAGTATATTTCAAAACCACTTTCACATGCGATGCGGTTGTTCGGCAACATGTACGCAAGTGAAGTGATATTTTTGCTGATTGGTTTATTGGCAGCAACAGGCGTTTTAGGAATGTTTGGTGCGTCTATTTTGGGCGCTGCTTGGGCTATATTCCACATTTTAGTGGTGCCATTGCAAGCATTTATTTTTATGATGATGACGATTGTTTATTTATCAATGGCACATGAAAGTCATTAGGACGAAAAAATTCGCTAAAAATCAGGTTAAGTTTAGTAGTAAGTTTTAATTAATTTTTGTAGTAATTTTCACTAGAGAGGGTAACAAAATGGCAGATTTAGCAATGGTACAGGCTTACACATCAATTGGTATTGGCCTTATGGTAGGTATTGGTGCAGCAGGTGCTTGTATCGGTATTGGCAATATGTGTTCAAGCTTTTTGGATGGCGCAGCTCGTCAACCAGAAATGATTCCACAATTGCAAGGTAAAGTATTTTTGCTTTTGGGTTTAATTGACGCGTCATTCATTATTGCTGTTGGTGTGGCATTGTTGTTCGCGTTCGCAAATCCATTATTAAGCGCATTAGCATAATTTTAGGATTGCTTATTGGCTGAGTTAATCATCTGGTTAACTCAGAGAATTAAGTTTTAGACTTAAATCTAAGTTTTAAATTTGGAGCAAACATGAATTTTAATTTAACGCTGATTGCACAAGCAATTACGTTTGCCATATTGGTGTTGGTAATCGTAAAGTTTGTTTGGCCACCGCTTTTAAATGCGATTGAAACGCGTCAAAAAGAGATTGCTGACGGCTTAGCTGCTGCACAAGAAGGCCGTAGTGCTTTGGATGTTGCTGCAAAGAAATCGGAAGTCACTTTAAACGAGGCTAAACAAAAAGCATCTGAGATTGTTGTGCAAGCTGAAAAGCGTGCAAGCCAAATTATCGAAGAAGCTAAGGGAGTAGCCAAAGCTGAAGGCGAACGCATCATAGCAGGTGCAAAAGCTGAAATCGATCAAGAAGTGAATCGTGCTAAAGAAGGTTTGCGTGCGCAAGTGTCTGTATTAGCAATAGCGGGTGCAGAAAAAATCTTGCGTAAAGAGATTGATGGCAAAGCACATACCGATATGTTATCTAAATTAGCGGCGGAGCTATAAGCGATGGCTGAGATTTCAACTATCGCTAGACCATACGCGGTTGCAGCTTTCAAACTTGGTAAAGAGACTAAATCTCTAGCTAAGTGGTCTGACATGTTAGCACTGGCTTCTGCTGTTGCTAATGACGAAAAAATGCAAGCACTCATACACAATCCAAAATTGTTAGCTAGCGATTTGCAAGATGCTTTTTTAAAAGTATGTGGTAAGCACCTGAACGAACAAGGTCAAAATTTAATTAAGGTATTAATTGAATATGGTCGCATGTCAGTGTTGCCAGCGATTAGTAGTGCATTCGAAGAGTTAAAAGCGCAAGATGAAGGTGTGTTAGATGCGCAAATTATCGCTGCAGCCAAACTTAGTGCCGCACAAACAAAAGATTTAGTTAAACGCCTTGAAGCAAAGTTTGGAAAAAAAGTAGAAGCCACGGTTACTGTTGATGCAGAAATTATTGGCGGAATTAAAATTATTGTTGGCGATACCGTGATAGACGCGTCCGTCAAAGGTCAGTTGCAAAATTTAGCCTACACGCTTGCTGCGTAAGGCAGATTAATTAAAAGGCTAAATCGTTAGCCAAAAGAGAAAATTTAGGAGCCACAATGCAGTTATCTACATCAGAAATCAGTGAACTGATTAAAAGCAGATTAGAGAATTTTTCGACCAGCGCTGAAGCGCGTACACAGGGTACAGTGATTTCTGTAACCGATGGTATTGTGCGTATTCACGGCCTTTCAAATGTGATGGCTGGCGAAATGATCGAATTCCCAGGCAACACATTTGGTCTAGCTTTAAACCTAGAGCGTGATTCAGTAGGTGCTGTGGTACTTGGTGATTACGAACACATTACCGAAGGTGATGTTGTTAAATGTACAGGTCGTATTTTGGAAGTGCCAGTTGGCCCAGAACTAATTGGTCGTGTGGTTAACGCATTAGGTCAGCCAATTGATGGCAAGGGCCCTGTCAAAACAAAAATGACAGACAAGATTGAAAAAGTGGCGCCAGGCGTAATTGCACGTAAATCAGTTTCTCAACCAGTGCAAACAGGCTTGAAATCTGTTGACTCAATGGTGCCAGTAGGTCGTGGTCAACGTGAGTTGATTATTGGTGACCGTCAAACAGGTAAAACAGCGGTAGCAGTTGACGCGATTATTAACCAAAAAGGTCAAAATATGACCTGCGTATATGTAGCGATTGGTCAAAAAGCTTCAACGATTGCTAACGTTGTGCGTAAGTTAGAAGAAAATGGTGCGATGGCTTACACCATCGTGGTTGCAGCAGCAGCATCTGATTCTGCAGCTTTGCAATTCTTAGCACCATATGCAGGTTGTACTATGGGTGAATACTTCCGTGACCGTGGTGAAGATGCATTGATTGTTTATGATGATTTGTCAAAACAAGCCGTTGCTTATCGTCAAATTTCACTCTTACTACGTCGTCCACCAGGCCGTGAAGCATATCCAGGCGATGTGTTCTATATCCACTCACGTTTACTAGAGCGCGCAGCTCGCGTGAATGAAGAATATGTAGAAAAATTCACCAAAGGTAAAGTGAAAGGCAAAACAGGCTCATTGACAGCATTGCCAGTAATTGAAACCGCGGCTGGTGACGTTTCTGCTTTCGTTCCAACCAACGTGATTTCTATTACCGATGGTCAAATTTTCTTGGAAACTGACTTATTCAACGCTGGTATTCGTCCTGCGATTAACGCTGGTATTTCAGTGTCTCGTGTAGGTGGTGCGGCACAAACCAAAGTCATCAAAAAATTAGGTGGCGGTGTACGTTTGGCTTTAGCGCAATATCGTGAATTGGCAGCGTTCGCACAATTTGCTTCTGACTTGGATGAAGCTACACGTAAACAATTGGACCGCGGTCGTATGTTTACTGAGTTGATGAAACAAGCGCAATACGCACCACTCAGCGTATCAAAGATGGCAATTACCTTATTGGCAGCTAACAAAGGTTACTTCGACGATGTACCAACCAATAAAGTATTAGCATTTGAAAACGCTCTGCACGGTTTCATGGGCTCTAAATACGCTAAGTTGATGGAAGGTATTGAATCAAGCAAAGACTTAAGTGGCGACAATGAAAAAGCGGTTGAGGCTGCAATTCAAGATTTTAAAGCAACAAACGCGTACTAATTTAACGACTATCTAGGACACTAAAATGGCTGGTAGTAAAGAGATTAGAACCAAGATCAAGAGTGTAGAAAATACACGCAAGATCACCAAGGCAATGGAGATGGTGGCTGCTTCAAAAATGCGTAAAGCGCAAGACAGAATGCGTGCTAGCCGCCCCTATGCTGAAAAGATTCGCAATGTAGCAGCGCACTTATCATATGCAAACCCTGAATACAAACATCCGTTTCTAATTAAACGTGATGTGGTAAAAAATATCGGTTTAATTGTGGTGAGCTCTGATAAAGGTTTGTGTGGTGGATTAAACACCAACGTATTGCGTATGTCTGTGAACCAAATGAAAACTTGGGAGCAAGAAGGCAAAAAAATTGCTGTAAGTGCCATTGGTAATAAGGCGTTTGGCTTTATGAATCGTGTGAATGCAGATGTTAAATCACATATCGTTGGTATTGGTGATGTACCACACTTAGAAAAACTCATTGGCACAATCAAAGTGATGTTGGATGCTTATACAGCAGGTGAGATTGATCAGCTCTATATTTGCTACACCAAATTTATCAACACGATGAAACAACAGCCTAATTTAGAGATGTTATTACCGTTAAGCGGTGAAAAATTAGGCAGTCCAAATGGTTCTTGGGATTATATTTATGAGCCAGAAGCGCAGCCAGTAGTTGATCAACTTATGGTGCGTTACGTGGAATCATTGGTTTATAACGCAGTGGCAGAAAATATGGCCTCAGAGCAGTCATCACGTATGGTTGCGATGAAATCGGCCTCAGACAATGCGAAGAATGTGATTGGCGAATTGAAATTGGTGTACAACAAAGCTCGTCAAGCGGCTATTACCAAGGAGATTTCAGAAATCGTTGGTGGCGCTGCAGCTGTAGCATAACAAATATATTATTAAATCTGACTAAATTAAAGAAGTTAGGAATAGAAAATGGCAAAAGCAACTCAAGCAATCGTAGGTAAAGTAGTGCAATGTATTGGCGCTGTGGTAGACGTGGAATTCCCACGTGATCAAATGCCTAAAGTTTTTGATGCACTTATTATCGATGATAAAGACTCTCAAGCAGAAGCTGGCTTAACACTAGAAGTACAACAACAATTAGGTGACGGTATTGTACGTACTATTGCGATGGGCTCTTCAGATGGTCTAGCGCGTGGTACGACATTTAAATCTACAGGTAACCAAATTACGGTACCAGTAGGTGCTGGTACTTTAGGTCGCATTATGGACGTTTTAGGTCGCCCAATTGATGAGGCAGGTCCAATTGATTCAAAAGAACGTCGTTCAATTCATCAAAAAGCGCCAAAATTTGAAGAGTTATCACCATCAGTTGACTTGTTAGAAACAGGGATTAAGGTGATTGACTTAGTTTGCCCATTTGCTAAAGGTGGTAAAGTTGGTTTGTTCGGTGGTGCGGGTGTAGGTAAAACCGTTAACATGTTGGAACTCATCAACAATATCGCAAAACAACACTCTGGTTTATCTGTGTTTGCTGGCGTAGGTGAGCGTACTCGTGAAGGTAACGACTTCTACCATGAAATGGCAGAAGCTGGCGTGATTAAACTAGACGATATGAAAGAATCAAAAGTAGCGATGGTGTTCGGTCAAATGAACGAACCACCAGGTAACCGTTTACGTGTAGCGTTATCAGGGTTGACTATGGCTGAAAAATTCCGTGACGAAGGCCGTGATGTGTTGTTCTTCGTGGATAACATCTACCGTTATACATTGGCTGGTACAGAAGTATCCGCTTTGTTAGGCCGTATGCCATCGGCTGTGGGTTACCAACCTACCCTCGCTGATGAAATGGGTCGCTTGCAAGAACGTATTACTTCTACAAAAACAGGTTCTATTACCTCTATTCAAGCGGTTTACGTACCTGCGGATGACTTGACTGACCCATCTCCAGCAACAACATTCCAACACTTGGACTCTACAGTTGTGTTGTCACGTGACATTGCATCTTTAGGTATTTACCCAGCAGTTGACCCACTTGATTCAACATCACGTCAATTAGATCCATTAATTGTTGGTGAAGAGCACTACAACGTAGCGCGTTCAGT
>CAYXHH010000007.1:0-3942 GCA_964464725.1 uncultured Methylotenera sp.
ATAACGAAGCCGCGGCACAACGCATTGAAAATGCGATTAAGAAAGTGTTGGCAGCAGGTTTCCGTACTGGTGACATTTATGAAGAAGGCATGAAGCGTGTATCATGCTCAGAAATGGGCGACCAAATCGTGGCCGCTATGTAATTTCTGCTTTTAATTCATCGGCGATACGGTGTTGGCTTAGTCGCTCGCAACTTGCCGTACTATTTGTACTGTCTTAGTTGCTTGTTCCTTTGCCGCCTTGTCTCACCTTCGAATTGAAACCAGAAACGTGGTTTTCTGACATAATTGCATATATTGAGATAAATTAAGAGGATTAAAAAATGGCACAATTTGATAATGTCAGTGTAAAAAAGAAAGCAAATGTATATTTTGATGGCAAGTGTGTGAGTCACACAGTGATGTTTCCTAACGGTACACGCAGTACTATCGGTGTGATTTTCCCTAGCAGTTTAACGTTTAATACCGAAGCGCCTGAGTTGATGGAAATTAATTTGGGTAGCTGTAAAGTACGTTTAAAAGGCGAAGAAAACTGGAAAACATATAGCGCAGGTGAAAAATTTACTGTGCCAGGTAATTCATCGTTTGATATTGAAGTGACAGAGATGTTGGATTACGTCTGCCACTTCGAATAGGAGTAGAACATGCCTAGCTTTGATATCACCTCTGAGGTAGATAAAGTTGCATTAAACAATGCGATTGATACCGCCGCCAAACAAATCACTAACCGCTATGACTTCAAAGGTACTGCGGCTAAGGTTGAGTTTAACGAAAAAGACAATATCATTACCATTCATGGCGATAACGAGTTTCAGTTAGATCAAGTCAAAGATATTTTATTGCCTGCGATGGAAAAGAAAGAACCTGACTCCACTAAGCGACTCGAACATAAAGATGTGCAAAAAGTTGGTGGCAACAAAGTTAAACAAGAGCTCGTCGTACGAGCAGGCATAGACTCAGATTTAGCGAAGCGCATTGTGAAATTGATTAAAGATTCTGGCCTAAAAGTGCAAGCCAGTATTCAAGGAGATGAAGTGCGCGTGAATGGCGCGAAACGTGATTCGCTCCAAGATGCGATTGCATTGTGTAAGAAAAGCATTACTGATTTCCCTTTAAAATTTGGTAATTTTAGGGATTAAGTTTTTGCACCCATTTAGGTGTTAAGTATTGTGATTGAAAGGCGTTAAAGATGAAATATTTAGGTATATTATTGATTTTATTTGGTTTGTCTGCATGCAACACGATAGATGGTATGGGGAAAGATTTAGAAAAGGCTGGCGAAGCAGTACAAAAATCCACCAAATAATTTTGTAGTTATTTTGAATAAAGAAATCGGAAGAAAAATGCTTAAAGTAGGATTTATTGGCTGGCGTGGTATGGTCGGCTCTGTGCTTATGCAACGCATGATGCAAGAAAATGATTTTGCCGAAATTGAGCCACAGTTTTTTACAACGTCTCAGGTGGGTGGTATTGCGCCTGATGTTGGTAAAAACTCACCTGCTTTAAAAGATGCTAATGATATCAATGCCTTAAGTCAAATGGATGTGATCGTTACCTGCCAAGGTGGCGATTACACCAGCGAGATTTTTCCTCAGCTCAGAAATGCTGGTTGGCAAGGACATTGGATAGATGCGGCCTCCACATTACGCATGGAAAAAGATGCAGTTATTATTCTCGACCCAGTGAATATGCACGTGATTAAAGATGCGCTCGTTAAAGGCGGTAAAAATTGGGTGGGTGGTAATTGCACGGTATCACTCATGTTGATGGCGCTGAACGGCCTATTTAAAGCTGATTTGGTCGAATGGGCAACCAGCATGACATACCAAGCCGCATCTGGCGCGGGTGCGCAGAATATGCGTGAGCTCATCAAACAGATGGGCGTCGTCAATCAGTCGGTGAGTGGATTGCTGACTGACCCTGCATCGGCAATCCTGGACATAGATAAAACGGTTGCTGATACCATTCGATCTGATGCATTTCCTACGCCGCATTTTGGTGTGCCATTGGCTGGTAGCTTGATACCTTGGATAGACAAAGATTTAGGCAATGGTCAAAGTAAAGAAGAGTGGAAGGGTGGTGTTGAAACCAACAAAATCCTTGGACGTGAAGCAAACCCAATTGTGATTGATGGGCTGTGCGTCCGCATTGGTGCAATGCGTTGCCATAGCCAAGCGCTTACTATTAAGTTAACTAAAAATGTGCCGTTAAATGAAATTGAGCAAATGCTTGCGGAAGCTAATCCATGGGCGAAAGTTGTTCCGAATGAGCGAGAAATTAGCATGCGAGAACTTACACCTGCTGCTGTTACTGGCACGCTCGTCACGCCAGTTGGCCGCTTGCGCAAGTTAGCAATGGGTGGTGAATATTTATCAGCCTTTACTGTGGGTGACCAATTGTTGTGGGGCGCGGCAGAACCACTCAGGAGGATGTTACGCATTTTGATATCTCAATAAATACGGCATTTGCATTAAGTAATCGTTGAAAAAAACCAACAGTACTCGCAGTCAATCAGATAGCATCTGAATATAATGTGCATTATGAGCTTGCATCTCTAACTAATTGATGTTATTTTTGTTATTGCAATATTATTGGTAAATAAGGGCGGTATAGTGCATAACTTAACATTTAAAAAAATCACAGTTGCATTATGTATGGCATTGATGCCGATTTCACTATTTGCAGCTGGCCTAGGCAAGTTGAATGTGATGTCTGGCTTAGGTGAGCCATTGAAAGCCGATATTGAACTTATTTCTGTCACTCCAGCAGAGTTAAGTAGTATAGCTGCCGCAATTGCTTCTGAGGAAGCTTATACAAACCAGGGCATAGAAAAACCTGCCTCCCATAACGCCATTAAAGTTGAAGTAGGTAAAAGCGCAACTGGTGCTCCTATCCTTAAATTAAAGTCTGATCAGCCTATCACCGAACCTTTTTTAGATATGCTAATACAGGTTGATTGGGCTTCTGGTCGTCTGCTTCGTGAATATACGGTTCTACTGGATCCACCAGGTTATACTGGTGAGGCTGAGCCTGCTATTAAAGATACTTTTACTGCTACTGCGCCCGAAGTTAACAAGGCGAGCCCAGATGCTGGAGTAACAAATGTTGCCACCGCAGGTGTAAATGAGGGCGGTAGCTCTAATGCTACATCAACGGCTGTTTCAGGGTCAAAAAAGAAAGCAAAGCGAGAAAAAAAACCTGAGCCAACTACTGAAGTTGACCCAGTAGTTGCGGCAGTACCTCAAGGTGACCTTGGTGGGCAAGAGCACTTTACGCAAAAGGGTGACACCTTACATAAAATAGCAAGTGAAATGAAGCCTGAGGGTATTAGTCTCGAGCAAATGTTGGTTGGGCTCTACCAAGCCAATCCTGATGCATTTCAAGGCAAAAATATGAATAGACTGAAGGTTGGGCAGATTATTCGCCAACCTTCCGAAGAGACATTAAATGCGATATCACGCAAAGAGGCTGCTCGAGAAATTAAGGTGCAAACAGCCAATTGGAATGCGTACCGAAATAAATTGGCGGGGATCGTTGAAGATAGCAAACCGGCAGAATCAGAATCTGGTAACACGCAATCTTCTGGCGGTAAAATTAAAAGTGCTGCAGAAGATAAATCAATTCCAGCAAAAGGGCCACAAGATGTCGTAAAACTATCTGCAGGAGAAAGCTCAAAAGCGACAGGCGAAAACGTTAAATCACTGCAAGATAAAATTACAGCTTTACAGGAAGAAAACACTGCACGTGAAAAGAGTTTAAAAGAAGCACAAGACAGAACATCTGATCTTGAAAGACAAATTGCTGATATGCAAAAGTTGCTAGCACTCAAAAATGGTGCGATGGCTCAAATGCAGAAGCAAGCTGAGGAAGCAAAATCAAAACCAGTAGAAGCCCCTGCGGCTGAAATTAAGCCTGCTGAGTCGGTAAAACCAGCTGAACCAGC
>CAYXHH010000007.1:4042-23926 GCA_964464725.1 uncultured Methylotenera sp.
GGAGGCTGGTTCTATCTGCGTAAAAAACGTGAAAAGAATTTAGCTGATTTCGAACAAGGTATTATGACGTCTGGCGGCCTAAAAGCAAACACCGTCTTCGGTAACACAGGGACTGCGAGTGTTGATACAGGTGATACATCTTTCTTAACCGATTTCTCACAGAGCGCCTCTGGCGGCATGATTGATACCAATGATGTTGATCCGATTGCTGAAGCTGAAGTGTATATGGCTTATGGACGCGATGCACAGGCTGAAGAAATTCTTAAAGATGCAATCTCTAAAGAACCTAAGCGCTATGAATTGCATTTAAAACTGTTAGAAATGTATGCAGCTAGCAAAAATATGTCTGCTTTTGAGACAATCTCTGGAGAGCTATATACAACATTAGGAGCATCAGATCCAACTTGGGCTAAAGTTGCTGCAATTGGAATTAAATTAGAACCAAATAACCCGCTATATCAGGCAGGTAGTGTGCCGCAAGGCGCTTCAGATGTAAGTTCAAGTGCTAACGCTAGCAAGCAAGATGTAAAATCTAAATTGGATGCCAGCGATTTTTCTGACTCACCTTTAGCCGCAGAAAAGGATTTAGACTTCTCATTAGGTGCTGATACTAAAGGCTTTGCCCCAACTGGAACATTCAAAGCTGGTGAATTCAATCTAGATATAGGTAATACTAAGGAGCAAGAACCTAAATCGTCTGCTGCAGAGCTTGAAATGGAGTCCATGAAGTTTGAAATGGATGCGCCAGCAGAGACTAATATAAAAGAATCAGAAAAAGATTCAGCTGGTTTAGATTTTGATTTGGGCTCACTTGGGTCGCTAGAGACAAATCAAAATATCAGTGAAAATTTAGAAGAGCCAGTTAAAAAAGTTGCTGATTTTGTGCAAACCATGCCTAGCTTGGATATAGATACCTACCAACAGCCAAAGTTTATGCCAGAGATTGCATCTGAGGCTGAGCCTGTGACTGAGATTGCAGATAAGATAAGTAATCTCAAAGAAGCAATTACTATAGGTGGTTTTGAATTACCAGTCTCAGCCGAGAATGCAGAAGAAGCAGGTGTACTGGATATTAGTGCTGAAAATACAGAATCTAATACAGGTTTAGCTGACTTTAACTTTGATTTGGATACCTTACAACCTCAAGTAAATGAAGATGCTAAGGACAAAGTTGCTGAACTAAATCTAAGTAATGACAATGATGAGGTAACACCTATAGATCTTTCTGGAATTGATTTAGATTTAAATGGTTCTGAATCTACTATTGAAACTATCGCTTTTGTAAGTGAGCCTATAGAGGTAGACACTAAATTGGAATTAGTGGCTGCTTATATAGAAATGGATGATAAAGAAGGTGCTAAAGAATTATTGGACGAAGTGATGAAAGAAGGCGGAACTAATCAGCGCAAACGCGCTGAGGAATTGCTAGCTAAAATTGCCTAAGATATTAATTTAATTAAGTAATTTATACAAATAAAAACCGAGCCTAAGCTCGGTTTTTATTTTTGAAGTAAATTGATGCAATGACGCATAAAATAACGTATGTTTAAAATTAACATAATCACGCAACTCATCCTATTTATGATTATGGCATTAGCCATAAATCAATTTAATCTTCATGCTTTATTAGTTCTATTATTTCTGTTGATAATTATTTTAATGCTAAATAATGTCCATCAGTTTATTAATACATTAAAGAGGTTTAAATGGTTATTCCTCGTAATGATGATGATTTACACGTTGAACACTCCTGGCGAGCATATTGTAGCTTGGTCGTTTAATTTAAAACCAACCTATGAGGGGGTCATCGCAGGGACTACACAGGTGATTAGAGTTTCAATAATTTTAGCTATGATTTCTTGGGTAACAGCGGTCAATACAAAACAGCAGCTAGTATCGGGCTTTTATTTTATACTATCGCCACTAAGGTTATTTGGCCTAGAAACAGAAAGATTTGCTGCAAGGTTATGGTTAACTCTGCACTATGTTGAGCAGGCGAGCAAGCCAAAGCTTAAAGAGAGTTTGATGGCTACATTAGACAATGTTTTAAAACTTAAACTCAGGGATGAGCAGTTTCAAATAGACGGGTCCAGTCATCTTGAAAATGGACATACTCATTCAGATATCATCGAATTTATAATGCCTAAATTTCATCTTATCGATTTTTTAGCAATTGTTGGGTTTGTGTTATGTTTAACACAAGTGATTTTATAAATGCGAATTGCATTAGGCATAGAATATAATGGCGCCAACTATTGTGGTTGGCAAAGCCAAACTAGTGGATGTGGCGTACAAGATGTATTAGAGAACGCAATTAAGCAAATTGCAGGTCATGATGTGCGTACACATGCAGCAGGTCGCACGGATGCAGGTGTACATGCTTTGATGCAAGTAGTGCATTTTGACACCTTTGTAACACGCCCTGAGACGGCATGGGTTAGGGGAGTAAATGCATTTCTCCCTGAAACAATACGTGTAGTATGGGCTAAAATCGTAGAAGATAATTTTCATGCGCGTTTTTCAGCAGTGCAGAGAAGATATCAATATCTATTACTTAATCAGCCTACAGCGCCCGCAATTCAAGCTGATCGAGCAAGTTGGTACCATTTACCATTGGATATAGAAGCAATACGGCAAGCTTTAGTGTATTTACATGGCGAACATGATTTTAGTGCTTTTCGGGCAAGTGAGTGCCAAGCAAAAAGTCCTGTCAAAAATCTACAAATTGCTACAGTAGAAAAACATGCAGAATGCCTAGTATTCGAGTTTGCAGCTAATGCATTTTTGCATCACCAAGTTCGCAACATGGTCGGTGCACTTGTATATGTTGGAAATGGTAAGTATCAGCCTGAATTTATAAAAGAATTGCTGTTGCAAAAAGATCGTACGCTTTCGCCACCTACTTTTTCTGCAGCAGGTTTATATTTGGCTGGAGTTCAATACAACGACGCATGGGGTTTGCCAAATACTCAGCGTAAAATTATGATGCTTTAAATGCTGTTAAGTAGATATAAGTTTATACTAATTTAATTAATTCACTGATCAATTGATACATTAAGCCTTAAAAAATAACCATGCAAAGAACAAGAGTGAAAATTTGTGGAGTTACACGTGTAGAAGATGCTGTGACGCTAGTCAACGCAGGTGCTGACGCGATTGGTTTGGTTTTTTATGCGCCTAGCCCCAGAGCGGTCACTATTGAGCAAGCGCAAGCAATCGTTTCAGCAATTCCTCCATTTGTAAGCGTAGTAGGCTTGTTTGTGAATGCGTCAAAAGTAGAGATTGAAAATGTATTGTCGCAAGTGCATTTAGATATTTTGCAATACCATGGTGATGAAACACCAGAAGAATGTGCACAAATAAACTTACCTTATTACAAAGCAATCCGCGTTAAAGCTGACACAAATTTGTTACAATATGCTATTGATTTTAAATCAGCTAAAGCATTGTTGTTAGATACTTATTCTGATGTGGCTGTTGGTGGAACCGGGCAAACATTTGATTGGAAATTAATCCCAGAAAATTTGTCCAAGCCCATTATCTTAGCAGGCGGTTTGACTGCTAATAATGTTAAGCAAGCAATTATGCAAGTTCGACCATATGCGGTGGACGTGAGCGGCGGTGTTGAACTTAGTAAAGGGATTAAAGATGCAGATAAAATTGCTGCATTTATGCGAGGAGTGAGTGATGCAAGTATATGATATGCCTGACGAACGTGGGCACTTTGGACAATTTGGTGGTATTTTTGTCGCTGAAACTTTAGTCGAAGCGCTTGAAGAATTACGTGTGATGTATGAAAAATACCGTCACGACCCTGAATTTTTAGCAGAATTTGCCTATGATTTAAAACATTTTGTAGGTCGTCCAAGCCCGATTTATCATGCAGAGCGCTGGTCTAAAAATGTGGGCGGCGCACAAATCTATTTGAAGCGTGAAGATTTAAATCATACTGGTGCGCACAAGGTCAACAACACGATTGGTCAAGCATTGTTGGCAAAACGCATGGGTAAACCGCGTGTAATTGCTGAAACTGGTGCTGGTCAACACGGTGTAGCGACGGCAACGATTGCTGCGCGCTTAGGCTTGGAGTGTGTGGTTTACATGGGCAGTGAGGATGTTAAACGCCAAGCGCCAAATGTATTTAGAATGAAATTGTTGGGCGCAACGGTCGTGCCAGTAGAAAGTGGTTCTAAAACGCTGAAAGACGCGCTTAATGAAGCTATGCGTGATTGGGTAACTAATATCGAAAATACGTTTTATATCATTGGTACTGTTGCTGGACCGCACCCATATCCCATGATGGTGAGAGACTTTCAATCAGTCATTGGAATAGAAGCAAAGCAGCAAATGCAGGAAATGATTGGTCGTCAGCCAGATGCGGTAGTGGCATGTGTTGGTGGTGGTTCAAACGCAATGGGAATCTTCTACCCCTATATTGATGTGCCAAACGTAAGATTAATAGGCGTCGAAGCTGCGGGACATGGAATGGAGACAGGCATGCACGCAGCGCCATTAACAGCGAATAGTCCAATCGGTGTGTTACATGGTAATCGCACTTACTTAATGCAAGATGCAGATGGAAATATTATTGAAACGCATTCTGTTTCGGCTGGTTTGGACTACCCTGGCGTTGGCCCAGAACATGCATGGTTAAAAGACATTAAGCGTGCAGAATACGTCGCAATTACTGATGATGAAGCGATGGCTGCTTTTCATAGTCTGTGCCGAACAGAAGGTATTATTCCAGCGCTTGAATCTAGCCACGCACTTGCATATGCTGAAAAAATGGCTAAAACCATGCGCAAAGATGAAATTATTTTGGTCAATCTTTCAGGTCGCGGTGATAAAGATATTAATACCGTGGCCAAACTTGCCAATATCACTTTATAAAAATCTCTTAAATAAAAAATAACTTCATTTTATGTCTCGTATCCAAACTGTTTTTTCAGCGTTAAAAGCAAATAATAAAAAAGCATTAATTCCTTACATCACTGCTGGCGACCCACATCCAAAACATACTGTAGATTTATTACATGCGCTGGTAGCCAGTGGCGCTGATATGATAGAACTGGGCATCCCATTTTCTGATCCGATGGCTGATGGTCCAGTGATACAGCGCGCGAGCGAACGTGCTTTGGTTCATAAAGTGGGGCTAAGCAAAGTACTACAGATGGTTGCAGAATTTCGTCAAAAAGATGCCTTAACCCCGATTATATTAATGGGTTATGCAAATCCGATTGAGGCTATGGGGTCTGCTAAATTTACACAAGCGGCAAAAAATGCTGGTGTGGATGGTGTGCTCACCGTGGATTATCCTCCCGAAGAATGCAAAGCATTTATCGCTGATTTAATCGCTAACGGGATGGATAGTATTTTCTTGCTTTCCCCTACAACTGATGAGGCTCGCGTGAATGTGATTGTGAATCAAGCCAGTGGATTTTTATATTATGTATCGCTAAAAGGCGTAACTGGTGCTGCTAATATGGATGTTGAAGAAGTGAAGTCACGGGTAGCAGAAATCCGTAGCAAAACAAATTTACCAGTAGGCGTTGGCTTTGGTGTTAAAGATGCGGCTACCGCCAAAAAAGTGGCAACGTTTGCTGATGCTGTAGTTGTTGGTAGTCGTATGGTCATGACGATAGAAGAATCGAATGAAGAAAATTTGTTTGCAAATGTCACGAAGCTGATGCAAGAACTCCGTCTAGCGATTGATACAAAATGATAATTTAACAACAAATGGTGTTAAGGAGTTGATATGAGTTGGTTAGAAAAAATCCCCCAAAAAATTAAACGTGCAGTCGAAGGCGCAAAAAGAAAAAATGTTCCAGAAGGCTTATGGAGCAAATGTGAATCATGCATGACGGTTCTTTACAGAACTGATTTAGAGGCTAATGCAGAAGTTTGTCCTAAATGTGGTCACCACAATAGAATCGGTGCACGCGCTCGACTTAACCAACTTTTAGATGTAGAAAATCGTGTCGAAATAGGCGCAAATGTTGAACCTATAGATGCCTTAAAGTTTAAGGATACTAAAAGCTACTTAGAGCGCATGAAAGCGGCTCAAAAAGAAGGTGGCGAAAAAGACGCATTAGTTGTATTTAAAGGTAGTATCCAAGGTGTTGGCGTTGTTGCCGCAGCTTTTGAATTTAAGTTTATGGGTGGTTCTATGGGCGCTGTGGTGGGTGAGCGTTTTGTACGCGGCATTAATGAAGCCATCAAGCATAAAACAGCTTTTATTTGTGTCTCTGCTAGTGGCGGAGCGCGTATGCAAGAAGGCTTACTATCGCTCATGCAAATGGCTAAAACAAGTGCTGCACTCACTAAATTATCTGAGGCTGGACTGCCATATATATCCATATTAACTGACCCTACTATGGGTGGCGTTTCAGCTAGTTTTGCGATGTTAGGTGATGTGATCATTGCAGAACCTAATGCCCTCATTGGTTTTGCTGGTCCGCGCGTGATAGAACAGACAGTGCGTGAAACACTGCCTGAGGGCTTTCAACGAGCAGAATTTTTGTTAGAACATGGGGCAATAGACTTAATCGTCGATCGTCGTGATTTGCGTCAAAAATTAGCCAATATTCTTTCTAATTTAATGCGAATCTCTAAAGCAGCTTAACTCATCTCTTTTTAATTTTGTGACAATTCAAAAAAACAAACCAACCACAGTTGATGAGTGGTTGCTTTACATTGAAGCTTTACACCCAAAGACCATCGAAATGGGTTTGGATAGGGTAAGGGCTGTTGCAGAAAAACTTAAATTAAACCCAACATTTCCTATCATTACAGTCGCAGGCACAAACGGCAAAGGTTCAGTTTGTGCAATGCTCAGTCATATTTATCATCATGCAGGTTATAAAGTGGCGAGTTACACCTCTCCACATTTAATTCGATATAACGAGCGCGTGAGCATCAACTTAAAAATGATAGATGATGTGGCGCTTTGTAATGCTTTTGATGCAGTAGAAACAGCACGTGCTAATATCACCCTTACTTACTTTGAAATGGGCACTTTAGCGGCAATGTGGCATTTTTGTCATCAAGAAATAGATGTGCTTGTTCTAGAGGTAGGTTTAGGTGGTAGGTTAGATGCTGTGAACGTTTTTGAGCCTAGTTGTGCGATTGTGACCACAGTTGATTTAGACCACATGGAGTTTTTAGGCGATACTCGCGAACTTATTGGCTTAGAAAAGGCAGGTGTTTTTAGAAAAAACATACCTGCTATCTGTGGGGATGATAGGCCGCCATTAAGCTTAATAGATTATGCACGTAAGATAGGTGCAAACTTATCCCTGATTGGCGTTGATTTTAATGTCAGCAACACCCAGCATTACTGGCAATATAGTTCAGGAGATACGCAAATCACATTGCCTAAGCTTGGGCTGATGGGTGATTTTCAACACAATAATGCAGCCTGTGCAATCACGGCAGTTCAATATTTAAATCATCTATTACCAGTCTCTGAAACCAATATCTATGAGGCGCTGGCGCAAGTAAAACTTACAGGCCGTTTTCAGAAAATACAAGATTCACCGTCAGTAATTTTAGATGTTGCACATAATCCGCATGCAGCAAAATCCTTAGCACAAAATCTCCGAAATTCTCCATGCATTGGTCGCACTTTGGCAGTGTTTGCGATGCTTGCAGATAAAGATATTCAGGGTGTTGTGAAAGCTGTTGAAGATGAAATAGATGCATGGTACTTGGCTGATATACACACTTTGCGGGGTGCAAAAGCGCATCAATTACTAGAGGTGATATTAGACTACGACCACCTAAAGCCGCATTATTTGTTTGATGATGTTTCCTTAGCCCTTAAGACTGCCTATAAAGATGCCGATATAAATGATAGAATAATTGTGTTTGGCTCGTTTTATACCGTAGCAGATGCGATTGCAAGAAATTGAGTTGCCTGCCCTGCATATTGGTTTGAAGCGATAATTTGATTTGAGGATTAGAAAGCATTTCACATGCAAAGAGAATTAGCGAGCGAGCAAGAATTAAACTTTAAAAAGCGGGCTCGCCGTCGTTTGGTTGGCGCAATCGCCTTAGTTTTGCTTATGATAATCGTTTTGCCTGTCGTCCTTAAGGATCGCCAAGCTGCAAGCGCGCCGGAAAAAATTACGATTACACTGCCCAGCGAACAGCTTCCAACAGAACCTACAGACTTTGATTCAAGTATTGCCCCAGAAGAGGCTATTGTTGCGTTGCCAGAAGCAGAGCAGGTTGCCAAGGAAGCAGCCCCTGAGCCCGAAACTGCAAATACTAAAACAACATCTGAATCTATAGACAACAAAACTGACACAAAATCTAATCTAGCTATTAACAAAAATCCGCCACTAATAGATTCTCCTAAAGAAGTTAACAAAGAGTCTTCATTAGAAAAGAATAAGTTTTATGTCCAAGTTGGCGTTTTTTCTGACCTTGGCAACGTTAAGAAATTGCAAGCTAAATTAACTGATTTGGGTTATAAATCACAAACAGAAAAAATCAATACGGATAAAGGGCAAAAAATTCGTTTACGTACGCAAGTTTTTGCAGAAAGAAACGATGCAGCGATAGCGCTTCAAAATATTAAAGATGCTGGTTTAACAGGTATGGTAGTGAGTCAGTAATGCAAGGTTGTTTTGTGTTAAATGACTAGTTTTGATTACACTGTTTTAGTCATCATTGGCATTTCAATCGTTGTCAGCATGATGCGAGGCGCGGTTCGAGAGTTGTTAGCGATTGCTGGTTGGATAGCGGCCATTTATGTGGCCAAAACATATGCAATACAGTTAATGCCATTATTGCCAGCAGATATACCAACAGAACCATTGAGAGTGTTGGCTTCACATGTCATTCTTTTTTTTGGTGTACTACTGATATCGAGTTTATTAACGATTGCGCTTTCCAGTTTAATAAAAAAAATTGGATTAAATTGGCTTAACAGAGGAATTGGCGCTTTTTTTGGCTTAGCTAGAGGTTTGTTAATTGTGTGTGTATTGATATTTTTAGCAGGCCTTACTAGCTTACCAAAAGACGCGCGCTGGACAAATGCGATGTTCAGTTCGCCATTAGAAGCGCTGGTTAAAACCATATTGCCTTTTTTGCCAGAAACCATTGCAAAACAAGTGAAATATGATTAACTTATTTAACTACTGGCAAGCTTTTTTCTTAGTGTTTTTTTATTGATTTGGGGACTTTTAAATTATGTGTGGAATCATCGGCATTGTTGGTAAAAACCCAGTCAATCAACTTCTATATGATGGATTGTTGGTACTTCAGCACCGTGGTCAGGATGCTGCAGGTATTGTTACCTGTGATGGCAATACATTTTTCATGCATAAAAACAATGGCTTGGTGAAGGATGTTTTTCATACTCGTCATATGCGCAGTTTAATTGGCAATGTTGGTATTGGGCATGTGCGCTACCCAACAGCGGGTTCATCTAGTGCCGCAGAAGCGCAACCGTTTTATGTTAACTCCCCATTCGGTATCGTGCTTGGGCACAATGGTAACTTAACCAATTCAGAACAGCTAAAATCTGAAATGTTTCGCCAAGATTTACGTCACATTAATACGAATTCTGATTCAGAAGTTCTGCTCAACGTGCTTGCCCATGAGATAGAAAAAACTTCTAAAAATGCTGTGCTGAATACTGATATGGCATTTGATGCAGTTGCCGGTGTTCATAAACGCTGCAAAGGCGCCTACGCAGTAGTAGCGATGATTGCAAATTTTGGATTGTTAGCTTTTCGTGATCCAAATGGTATTCGCCCATTAGTGATTGGTAAAGTAGAGACTGATAAAGGCACGGAATATATTGTGGCTTCTGAAAGCGTAGCGCTAGACGTGCTTGGTTTTCAGTTGATTCGCGACGTTGCGCCGGGTGAAGGCATATTTATTGATATGGAAGGTAACTTCTTCAGTCGCCAATGTAGTGATAATGCTAAGCTAAATCCGTGTATCTTTGAGTATGTTTATTTGGCAAGACCAGACTCTGTGATTGATGGCATCTCTGTATATCAAACTCGTTTAGACATGGGAGTTACCCTCGCCGAAAAGATTAAGCGTGAGTGGCCAGATAAGCAAATCGATGTTGTGATACCGATTCCAGACACAAGTCGACCAAGTGCCTTGCAATTAGGCATCTCATTAGGGTTGGATTATAGAGAAGGGTTCATTAAGAACCGCTACATTGGTCGAACTTTTATTATGCCTGGGCAAGCACTTCGTAAAAAGTCGGTCCGACAAAAACTTAACCCCATTGGTATAGAATTTAAAGGCAAAAATGTTTTGTTAGTGGATGACTCAATTGTGCGTGGCACTACCTCTCAACAAATTGTGCAAATGGCACGAGATGCTGGCGCAAACAAAGTGTATTTCGCATCAGCAGCACCACCAGTGCGTTACCCAAATGTTTACGGTATTGATATGCCTAGCCGTGATGAATTATTAGCGACAGGACGTACAGATGAGGAGATTTGCAAAGAGATTGGGGCAGACGCCTTGATTTATCAAGATTTAGATGCGTTGATTAGCGACATTAAATTAAGTAATCAAGAGATTAAAAATTTCGATTGCTCTTGTTTTGATGGAAAATATGTCACAGGTGATGTGGATAGCGCCTACCTCAATCGTATAGAGTCAGCACGTGGTGATTCAAATAAAAAACAAAAACCTGCTAACTCAAGTACGCAAATGGATTTGAATTTGATTGATACTGAAATGGCGACATTAGACTAGCCCATCCCCCAAACAGGCTATTTCCGTTAAATAGTTAAGCATATATCATTATTGTAAAATTAATAAATCGATGAACCATTTTTACTTATGATACCTTTCAATAAAATTTACTTAACTGGCAATGAGTTAAAATATATCAAGCAGTCTCATGAAGAAGGCAATCTTTCAGGGGACGGTACTTTTACTTCAAAATGTAGTACTTGGTTAGAAAATCACACCTATACCAAAAAAGCTTTGCTTACGCACTCATGTACCGCAGCGCTAGAAATGGCGGCGCTACTTGCTGAAATTCAGCCTGGCGATGAAGTGATTATGCCCTCTTATACGTTTGTCTCCACCGCAAATGCATTTGTTCTTCGCGGTGGTGTTCCGGTTTTTGTAGATATACGTCCTGACACACTTAACATAGATGAAAAGTTGATTGAAGCAGCAATCACCCCACGTACTAAAGCCATAGTACCAGTGCATTATGCAGGTGTTAGCTGCGAGATGGACACCATTATGGCAATTGCCAAAAAGCATAATCTATTGGTGATTGAAGATGCTGCGCAAGGTGTCATGTCAACTTATAAAGGTAAAGCGCTTGGTGCGATTGGACATATGGGCGCGTACTCATTCCATGAAACTAAAAATATTATTTCTGGGGAAGGTGGTGCAATACTCGTTAACGATGAAAAATTTATGCATAGAGCAGAAATCATTCGTGAAAAAGGGACAAATAGGAGCCAGTTTTACCGTGGGCAAGTAGATAAATATACTTGGCAAGACGTCGGATCCTCCTATTTGCCAAGTGAAGATATTGCAGCATTCTTATTTGCACAGCTAGAAAAAGCTGAGTTTATTACCTTGAGAAGAATGGAAAAGTGGAATACCTATCACTCAGCACTAGAGAGTCTTGAGAAAAAAGGCATCTTAAGAAGACCTATTATTCCAGCCGAATGTCAACATAATGCCCATATGTACTATATTTTATTGGAATCACTCGAACATCGTACGGAGTTAATTAAACAATTTAAGAAACGAGATATTCATCCAGTTTTTCACTATATTCCATTACATAGTTCTCCAGGTGGCAAAAAATTTGCGCGTGCGCATGGAGATTTTAAAAACACCAATGAGTTATCTGATCGTTTGTTAAGACTTCCTTTGTGGGTTGGTTTAGCTGAACATCAACATAAAGTATTAGATGTTTTAGGTGCTTAAGTATTCGGCTGAAATATTGCAGCATTTAACTTTCTATCAAGCCTAGTTTCTAGCTAGGCTTTTTTGTTTAGGCTTACACATATTTTTGATATAATTCAGTTAAATATATGCGCTAACTATTCATCTTTTCTAAAAGAAAAATAATTGAGAATTTTTTATAATACAGTTGTTAAGGGTTTTTTGTCAGATTGCAAATCAGATAAAAAAAGCACAACTATATTAGTGCGTGTTTTTCGTTCAAGTCGAATATTGTTGGGTTTAAAACGTATTAATAGCTTGATTAGAAATAAGGCATACCAAAAGCACTTAGATTATATTGATAAAGAGGACAAGCTTTTCTTCTTAAGTTATAAATATTTCTTAGTAAAAGGTTTAAGTGCTAGAGAACGCATTAAAACCGCGTTGTTTCATTATAAATATGAAACTGACCGATTTGATCAGACATACTTTAATCATGTATACCAACAATCAGGCCTAACACTTTGGACATCCACTGTAAACGACACAACATTTGATATTCGATTACAACCCGGTAATGATTTCTTATATGAAGGCAGTTGCAGTATCGTGTTACATGTGAATGGTGAGCGTGTTTGCGTCATTTCATACTCAGTTGTTCCAAGTGAAATTTTTCTCCCCAATACAATCAACAAATCTACTGGTAAGTCAGAAGCATTAATTTTTGTGACACGTAAACACCTGAATCGGGATCATACTTATCAAAATGAATATAACAAAGCATTTGACCGTGTGATGCCAGCACAGATGTGCATGAGTGCCTTGGCGGCAATTGGCCTTAGTCAAGGATATAATGCTTTTTTAGGTATCGGTTATGAAGCGCACCCGTCGATTAAACCTGAACGCATTAGCACATTTGATGCTGCCTATGATCAGTTTTGGATTTCATTGAATGGCCAAAAAGCTTTACCATACGGTTACCTAGTTGGTTTGCCTTTATACATGAAGCCTATAGAGGATATGGAGCCAAAAGCTAGAAAGCGTGCCTTATCTAGACGTAAACATCTCCATGACGTATTTGAGCAAGCACATCAAACCATGCTTAAACATGTGCTAGTAAATAAATAATACCAGTATCATGAAAATTATTATGTTGACTACGTTGTTAAATTGATTTAATCTTTAATTGCGCTGATTTGAGTGGCCAACATTAAACAAAGCCAAACTCAGCTTGCGAGCGCATAATAAATACTGCTAAAGCGAGGAAAAAAGAACCCGTTTTAGCTTATATTAGCTCTAACGGGTTTTTTAATGCTTGTTAGAAACATGATTAGAGAACGAAATGACTAATAACGATTACCATCCTGAGACATTGAGTGTACGTGCAGGCTCTGAAGCCACAGAGTTTGGCGAGAATTCAGAAGCGCTTTTTTTAAACTCTAGCTTTAGGTTTAAAAGCGCAGCACAAGCTGCCGCACGCTTTGGCGGTACTGAGCCAGGCAATATTTATTCGCGCTTTACAAATCCCACAGTGAGCATGTTTCAAAATAAATTGGCTGCACTAGAAGGCGCTGAGCAATGCGTTGCCACTTCTAGTGGCATGTCAGCTATTTTGGCTTGCGTGATGGGCTTGTGCAGTGCTGGCGATCATATTGTTGCTTCACGAAGCATATTTGGAACCAGTGTTCAGCTATTCAGTAATATACTTGCAAGATGGGGTTTGCAGGTGACGTTTGTCTCGCTCACAGACCTTGCAGAATGGCAAGCGGCTGTAAATGCTCAAACTAAGCTCTTTTTTGTTGAGACGCCTTCCAACCCGCTCACTGAGGTGTGTGATATCCAAGCGCTTGCTGATATTGCACACAAAGCGGGTGCGTATTTAGTAGTAGACAACTGTTTTTGCACGCCAGCGATTCAAAAGCCCTTAGAATTAGGTGCAGATATCATAATCCATTCTGCGACTAAATATATTGATGGCCAGGGCAGATGCTTAGGTGGCGCAGTGCTTGGCTCCAAAGCATTAATGGAACCTGTTTACGGCTTTTTGCGCACCGCTGGGGTTACCATGAGTGCATTTAATGCATGGGTGTTTTTAAAAGGGTTGGAAACATTGCATGTGCGCATGGAAGCGCATGCTAAGCGTGCACTTGAGCTTGCCACTTGGCTGGAAAAGCAATCCCAAGTGGCTCGCGTGTACTATCCGGGTTTGGCTTCACATCCGCAACATGACTTGGCATTAAGGCAGCAAACTAGCGGTGGTGGCATTGTGAGTTTTGAAGTTAAGCCTAAATCTGGACAAACAGCACAAGAGGCGGCTTGGGCACTCATTGATTCTACTAAGTTGATTTCAATTACTGCAAATTTAGGCGATGCTAAATCGACGATTACTCATCCTGCAACCACTACACACAGCCGTGTAACAGCCGAGGCCAGGGCTGCAGCAGGGATTAAGGATAGCTTGGTTCGAATTGCTGTTGGCTTAGAACATGTTGATGATCTAAAAGCAGATTTATGCTGGCTTGATTGATTATGGATATTTTGATAAATATTACTTATCAAATAGATTTAAACAATCAATTTTACTTAACAGTAATATCACCTTAATATTCTGCATGTAATTTATTTAACAATAAATTTATTGATAACAAATCTTTAACCACAACTAAGAGGAAATTAAAAATGTCATTAATCAATACCCAAGTACAACCATTTAAAGCTCAAGCTTTTCATAACGGCAAATTTGTTGAGGTGACCGAGGCTAGCTTAAAAGGTAAATGGTCTGTGCTGATTTTTATGCCAGCAGCATTTACATTTAACTGCCCAACTGAGATTGAAGACGCGGCTGACCACTACGCTGAGTTCCAAAAAGCTAACACTGAGGTGTATATCATCACTACTGATACCCACTTCTCACACAAAGTGTGGCACGAGACTTCACCAGCAGTGAGCAAAGCAAAATTCCCATTGGTAGGTGACCCAACACATGCGCTGACAAATGCATTTGGCGTGCATATTCCTGAAGAAGGTTTGGCATTGCGTGGTACGTTTGTGATTAATCCAGAAGGTGTGATTAAAACATTGGAAATCCACAGCAATGAAATCGCACGTGACGTGAAAGAAACATTACGTAAATTGAAAGCTGCGCAATATACAGCGGCTAACCCAGGCCAAGTGTGCCCAGCGAAATGGAATGAAGGCGCGAAAACTTTAACACCTTCTTTGGATCTCGTAGGTAAAATTTAATTATATTGAGATTAATCTGAGCCCTGCGCAAGCAGGGCATCGGGGTGAGCGTATGCCAAATGTATGTTCACCCCGATGAAATCCCCCAGCAAGTTTTCAAGCTGTGCCAAAAGTGCGGCCATAAGAAAAGTGCACCCTTAAAAAGGAGAAAATAGTGTTAGAACAAGACATGAAAGCGCAACTGCAAACTTATCTAGGCATGTTGCGCCAACCGATTCGCTTGATTGCGAGTTTAGATGACAGCGCAAACGCCAAGGATATGCGTGAACTATTGCAAGAAATTGCTGAGCTTTCAGACAAAGTACATTTTGATGAAAGTGGTAACGATGCGCGCAAACCTTCTTTTGTGATTGCTAAAGAAGGTGAAACTCGTGGCGTACGGTTTGCGGCGATTCCGCTCGGGCATGAATTTACCTCACTCGTATTAGCCTTGTTGTGGACAGGCGGTCATCCACCAAAAGTGGAAGATAGCGTCATTGAGCAAATTAAAAGTTTGCAAGGCGACTTTAACTTTGAAGTCTATATGAGCCTGTCATGCCACAACTGCCCAGACGTGGTGCAAGCCGTAACCCTGATGACGGTACTTAACTCTAATTTCAAAGCTACTATTATTGATGGTGGCTTATACCAAGATGAGGTCAATGCTCGCAACATCATGGCGGTGCCTGCCACCTATCTGAATGGCGAAATGTTTGCTTCTGGCCGTATGTTAATTGAAGAGTTTCTGACCAAATTGGATACGGGCGCCAGCGCCAAAGAAGCCGAAAAACTCAATGCCAAAGAAGCTTATGACGTGCTGATTGTGGGCGGTGGCCCAGCAGGCGCAGCTGCGGCGATTTATGCTGCACGTAAAGGCATCCGCACTGGTGTGGTGGCGGAACGTTTTGGCGGTCAAGTGAATGATACTTTAGCGATTGAAAACTTTATTTCAGTCAAAGAAACCGATGGCCCAAAAATGGTGACCGCGCTTGAAGAGCACGTCAAAACATACGATGTGGACATCATGAACTTGCAACGTGCGGCAGGGCTGAAAAAAGCCGATTTAATCGAACTCACCCTAGAAAATGGCGCAGTGCTTAAAAGTAAATCGGTGATTCTTGCCACTGGTGCGCGCTGGAAAAACTTAAATGTGCCCGGTGAAAATGAGTACAAAAATAAGGGTGTGGCTTATTGTCCGCACTGCGATGGCCCATTATTTAAAGGCAAACACGTGGCGGTGATTGGTGGTGGTAACTCTGGCGTAGAAGCGGCGATTGATTTGGCTGGCGTGGTTGGTCACGTCACCTTGTTGCAGTTTGACCCAGAACTCAAAGCCGATGCTGTGTTACAGAAAAAACTGCGTTCACTAGAAAATGTCACAATTTTAGTCAATGCACAAACCACTGAAGTCACAGGCGATGGCACGCGTGTCAACGGTCTGAATTACACTGACCGAGTGTCTGGCGAAAGCAAACATGTCGCGTTGGAAGGCGTATTTATTCAAATTGGTTTGGTACCTAATAGTGACTGGCTCAAAGGTACGTTAGACTTAAGCAAATATGGCGAAATTGAGATTAACCATCATAATGCTACTTCATTGCCTGGCGTATTTGCGGCGGGGGATGTGACTACTATTCCTTACAAGCAAATCATCATTGCCATGGGCGAAGGGGCGAACGCAGCATTAGGCGCTTTTGATTACTTAATAAGACAATAGATAATCAGTCATTCAGCCTTTGCATTAATGTCTTTTAAATGACATATGTAAAGGCTGAAAATTTAATATTTTAAACAATGACTTAACACCATATTTTGCCCAAAAAATATTCAAGATTTACTGAGTTATTTTTAAGTCGCCCTGCAAATTAAATCAAGTGCAGAAACATCATAAAAACTTAAAAAACACCTAGTACAGCAAGCGTTTATTCATGCTTAATTATGTTAAAATTACAGCATAATTTCTATTAAAAAAAGCATAGACCATGGATCAATTCGCGAAAGAAACTCTCCCCATCAGCCTAGAAGACGAAATGCGTCGTTCTTACCTCGATTACGCCATGAGCGTGATTGTGGGGCGTGCATTGCCAGATGTGCGCGATGGCTTAAAACCGGTGCATAGACGTGTTTTATATGCGATGCACGAGTTAAGCAACGACTATAACAAACCCTATAAAAAGTCAGCGCGTATTGTGGGTGATGTGATCGGTAAGTACCATCCTCATGGTGACACTGCAGTCTATGACACCATTGTACGTATGGCACAAGATTTCTCCCTACGTTACATGTTGGTGGATGGTCAAGGTAACTTTGGTTCAGTAGATGGTGATAATGCTGCCGCGATGCGTTATACCGAAATCCGCATGGCTAAAATTGCACATGAGTTATTAGCAGATATCGACAAAGAAACCGTTGATTTTGGCCCTAACTATGATGGCAGTGAAAATGAGCCACTCATCATGCCTGCGCGCATTCCAAACTTGCTGATTAATGGTAGCTCAGGGATTGCGGTGGGTATGGCGACCAATATTCCACCACACAACTTAAATGAAGTTTTGGATGCGTGTTTTGCTTTACTTAAAAATCCAGAAACCACAGTTGAAGAATTGATCGAGTTGGTGCCAGCACCGGATTTCCCAACGGCGGGCATTATTTACGGTACTGCAGGCGTTAAGGAAGGCTATCGTACTGGCCGTGGTCGCGTGGTGATGCGTGGTCGCACCCATTTTGAAGATATGGATAAAGGTGGTCGCCAGATGTTGGTGGTGGATGAGTTACCTTACCAAGTTAACAAAAAAACCTTTGTTGAAAAAATTGCAGAGCTTGTTAACGAGAAGAAAATTGAGGGTATTTCTGATTTACGTGATGAGTCTGACAAATCAGGCATGCGCGTGGTGATTGAGCTGAAACGCGGCGAAATCGGTGAAGTGATTTTAAATAATCTCTACAAACAAACGCAGTTACAAGACACTTTTGGCATGAATATGGTGGCCTTGCTAGATGGTCAGCCACGTTTACTCAACTTAAAACAAATGCTAGAGGCGTTTTTGCGCCATCGCCGCGAAGTCATTACACGTCGCACGGTGTTTGAGCTCAAAAAAGCACGCGCTAGAGGTCATGTGTTAGAAGGCTTAGCGGTTGCGTTGGCTAATGTGGATGAAATGATTGCCATTATTAAAGCCGCGCCAACACCGCCAGAAGCAAAAGTAGATTTGATGGCAAAACTTTGGCATTCGACTGTTGTAGAAGAAATGCTAAAACGTGCAGCGATGGAAGCATCTCGCCCAGAAGGCTTAAGTGTAGATTTTGGATTGACGCCAAATGGTTATCGCTTAAGTGATGTACAAGCACAAGAAATACTGCAAATGCGCTTGCAACGTTTGACAGGATTAGAGCAAGATAAAATCGTCACTGAATATAAAGAAGTCATGGATGAAATTGCAGATCTGTTAGACATTTTAGCCAATGCATCGCGTGTCACCACCATCATTACAGATGAGCTTACAGAAGTGCGTAAGCAATTTGGCGATAAACGTCGTTCAGAAATTGTAGCCAATGCACAAGACATTTCACTTGAAGATTTGATTACGCCGCAAGATGTGGTGGTGACGCTGTCACATACTGGCTACATCAAATCGCAGCCCTTAGATGAATATCGCGCGCAAAAACGTGGTGGTCGTGGCAAACAAGCGGCAGCGACTAAAGAAGATGACTTTATCGACAAGATGTTTGTGGCAAATACCCACGATTACATCTTGTGCTTTAGCAGTCATGGTCAAGTGTACTGGTTAAAAGTGTACGAAGTACCCCAAGGTAGCCGTATTAGCCGAGGCAAACCAATTGTGAACTTGTTCCCGTTGTCAGAAGGTGAAAAGATTAACGCTATTCTTTCCGTAAAACAATTTGACGAAAACCATTATATTTTTATGGCGACCGCTCAAGGTACAGTCAAGAAAACTGCATTGACCGAGTTTGCCAACCCACGTAAATCAGGCATTATCGCGATTAAGTTAGACGAAGGTGACTTTTTGATTGGCGCTGAAATCACCAATGGCAAAAACGATATTGTCTTGGTTTCGAATGGTGGTAAAGCGGTTTGGTTTACCGAGGATGATGTGCGCCCAATGGGGCGCGCAACGCGTGGCGTACGCGGGATGAAATTAGGTCCAAAACAACAAGTCTTGTCATTGTTGATTGCTGAAAATGATCAGCAATCAGTATTGGTCGCGACAGAGAACGGTTATGGTAAACGCACAGTCTTATCTGAGTTCCGTCATTCAGGTCGTGGCACGCAAGGGGTGAAAGCGATTGCCATTAGCGAGCGTAACGGTACTGCCATTGCAGCTAGACTGGTCAGCGAAGAAGATGAAATTATGCTGATTACCACTGGTGGTGTGCTGATACGCACCCGTGTGAAGGAAATCCGCGATATGGGTAGAGCTGCACAAGGTGTCACCTTGATTAATTTAGGCGAGGGCGAAAAACTCTCTGGCTTAGAGAAAATTGTTGAAACCGACGAAGAAGAATAAAGCGCATGACCACGATTTATAATTTCTCGGCAGGCCCTGCGGTTTTGCCAAAGGCGGTATTAAAACGTGCGCAAGCCGAAATGCTAGATTGGCATGGCACTGGTATGAGCGTGATGGAAATGTCCCATCGCGGTAAAGAGTTCACCAGTATTTTAGAAAAAACCGAAGCCGACTTACGTACCTTGTTAGCGATTCCAGCCAATTATAAAGTCTTGTTTTTACAAGGCGGCGCATTGGCACAAAA
>CAYXHH010000007.1:24026-30443 GCA_964464725.1 uncultured Methylotenera sp.
GAAGATTTGCTTAACCAAGCCTCACCGCTCACGCCAGCGGTGTTCCATTGGAAAACGCAAGCAGAAAACCAAAGCATGATTAACACGCCACCCACTTACGGCATTTATATGGCGGGCTTGGTGTTTGAGTGGTTGTTAGAACAAGGTGGCGTAGCAGCTATAGAAAAGCAAAATATCGCTAAAGCAAAATTGCTTTACGATTATATTGACGCTAGTGATTTTTACTACAGCAGTGTCAAGGTACAAAACCGCTCGCGCATGAATGTGCCATTTAGATTGCGTGATGAAAGTTTAAATGATGCCTTTTTAAAAGGTGCAGAAGCCAATGGGTTGTTGCAACTCAAAGGTCACCGCATAGTTGGTGGTATGCGCGCCAGCATCTACAACGCCATGCCAATTGAAGGCGTGCAAGCACTTGTCGATTTTATGAAGGCGTTTGCGTCAGCACAAAAGTAAATTGAGCTAGCTTTGCTTATGGCGAAATGAATGTTTTTGATTGCGATTAGTATACATATCAAAATAGATGCTCTGTAAGGCAGTATTCATGCGGCCTGCAGAGCATTTATTTTTGCTCGAGCATAATGCCATGTGCTCAACACACATTCTGTAACGCTTTAATACTGGCCGTTTTAGTCTTATTTTGGCTTAATGTATGGTTTTAAGTTTATAATCTTGCAATATTTAACACGCGCATTGCGTTTTATAGTCCGAACAAACTAGCATTAAAAAATGAGTGAGAATCTAAAACAACATCGTGACCAAATTGATGCGATTGACGAGCAAATTTTAAAGCTCGTTAACGAGCGGGCAAAGCTCGCCCGTCAAATTGGCGAGTTGAAAAGTGACGGCGTGATTTTTCGCCCAGAGCGCGAGGCGCAGATATTACGTCGCTTGCAAGAGCATAACCAAGGCCCACTTTCTGCAGAGGCTGTCGGGCATATTTTCCGTGCGGTGATGTCGAATTGTCGCGCCCTTGAAAAAGAGCTGTCTATCGCTTTTTTAGGGCCACTTGGCACCTATTCAGAAGAGGCTGCGCTTAAACAGTTTGGGCAAGGGCGTAATGGCGTGGTGTGTGGCACGATTGATGAAGTGTTCCGCACGGTAGAAGCCAAGCAAGCCGATTATGGTGTGGTGCCAGTGGAAAACTCCACAGAGGGCGCGATTGGTTTAACGCTCGATTTGCTGTTAAGTACCTCCTTAAAAGTGTGTGGCGAAATTACCTTGCCAATACACCATTGTTTGCTTTCAAAACAAACAGATATAGCTAAAATTTCGCACATATTTTCGCATAGCCAATCGCTCGCGCAATGCCATGAATGGTTAAACAAAAATTTGCCTAAAGTTGAATGTGAGGCGGTGACTAGTAACGCGCGTGCTGCCCAAATGATTCATGAGTTAGTAGCGGCTGATGGTACGTTTGCTGCAGCGATTGCAAGCAAACGCGCGGCAGAGTTATTTAACCTCAACGTGTTGGCAGAAAATATTGAAGATGATGCCAAAAACACTACACGCTTTTTAGTATTGGCAAATCATGATGTTGCACCGTCTGGCAAGGATAAAACGTCGATTGTCATGACCTCTCAGAATAAACCTGGCGCGATGGTTGAACTGCTTGAACCTTTAGCGCGGCATGGCGTCAGTATGACTAAGTTTGAATCTCGGCCTTCTAAACAAGGGCTTTGGGATTATGTTTTTTTTGTGGATTTAGAAGGTCACATGGTGGATGCCAAAGTCAAAGCTGCTTTGCAAGAATGTGAAGCGCGCGCATCGATGCTTAAAGTGTTGGGGTCTTATCCCGCAGCAGTGATTTAGCCCAGCAGCCGTCATTTAATTTATATTTTTTATGAACACTACTTTCAATTTAGCTGATTTAGCACCTAATTACATTCGTGAAATTGCGCCTTATCAAGGTGGCAAACCGATTTCTGAACTGGCTCGTGAAATGGGCTTAGATGAAGCAGAAATTGTGAAACTTGCCTCGAATGAAAACCCGCTTGGCATCAGCCCAAAAGCGCAAATGGCGATTGATGATGCGATTGCAGAGATTGCGCGCTACCCAGATGGGAATTCGTTTGCGCTACGCGATGCGGTAAGTAAAAAATTTAATGTGCAAGCCAACCAAATTGTGTTTGGCAATGGTTCAAATGATATTTTAGAACTAACAGCACGCGCCTTTTTAACGGTGGGGGATGAAGCGATTTATTCCCAGCATGCGTTTGCGGTATATCCATTAGTCACGCAAGCGGTTGGCGCAAAGGGTGTGGTAATTCCTGCAAAGGAATTTGGTCATGATTTAGAGGGATTTGCAAAAGCTATTACGCCTAAAACCAAGCTTATTTTTATTGCGAATCCCAATAATCCGACTGGTACGCTGATTAAAAAAGATGTGCTGAAAGCTTTTATCCATGCGGTTCCTAGCCATGTACTGATATTGCTGGATGAAGCGTATGACGAATATTTGAGTGCGCAAGATAAATCTGAAGCCATTGAGTGGTTAAGCACGTTTCCCAATTTAATCATCTCGCGCACCTTTTCAAAAGCCTATGGTTTGGCGGGGTTACGTGTAGGGTTTGGCTTGATGCAAGCACATGTGGCGGATATATTGAATCGCGTGCGCCAGCCATTTAATGTGAATAGTATTGCACAAGTCGCGGCTGTGGAGTCACTTGCTGATGATGATTTTGTGGCACGTAGTTACGCGGCCAACCAAGCGGGCATGGCGCAAATTACACAAGGTTTAAGTAAGCTCGGTTTAGCATTTATTCCGTCTTATGGTAATTTTGTAAGCTTTAAAGTGCCCAATGCGGCAAATGTTAACCAACAATTGCTGAAAAAAGGCGTGATTGTGCGCCCAGTCGCCAACTATGAAATGCCAGATTATTTGCGTGTCAGTATTGGGCTTTTTAGCGAGAATGCAAAGTTTTTAGAAAAATTACAAGAGATTTTAAGTTAAGTATGTCGGTGAATAAGCAACTAAATCAAAAAAACCAAAGCTATGAAAAACTAGCGACGGATGATGTACGCGTTTTAGAAGTCAAACCGCTTATCCCGCCTTCACAACTATTGGTGAATCTCAAAGAAAGCGCATCGACGACACAAAATATTTTAGAGACGCGTGCAGAAATCCATCAAATTTTACATCAACAGGATGACCGTTTATTGGTCATCGTTGGGCCATGTTCAATCCATGATCCCAAAGCAGGGATTGAGTACGCCAAACGTTTATTGGACGTGCGTAATCGACTGAAATCTGATTTGTTGATTGTGATGCGGGTTTACTTTGAAAAACCGCGTACCACGGTCGGCTGGAAAGGTTTGATTAATGATCCGCATTTGGATGGCAGCTACGATATTAATGAAGGCTTGGCGGTTGCACGTAAGTTTTTGTTGGACGTGAATGAGCTTGGCTTGCCTGCAGGTATGGAATTTTTAGACATGATTACGCCACAATACACAGCAGATTTAGTGAGCTGGGGTGCAATTGGGGCGCGCACGACCGAGTCGCAAGTGCATCGCGAATTAGCGTCTGGTTTGTCATGCCCAGTAGGATTTAAAAATGGCACAGATGGCAATGTACGGGTAGCGATAGATGCGATTAAAACTGCTGAGACGCCACATCACTTTTTATCAGTGACCAAGGAAGGCCAGTCTGCCATTATCGCGACTGCAGGCAATGAAGATTGCCATGTGATATTGCGTGGTGGAAAAATGCCAAATTACGATACATCGAGCATAGATGCTGCTTGTGAGGTCATTGGCTCTGCAGAATTAAGACCAGTGGTGATGGTAGATTGTAGCCATGGCAATAGTCAAAAAGATTTTCAGCAACAAAAGAAAGTGGCAGCCGATATTGCTTCACAACTTAATAAGGGTGAGGCACGTATTATTGGTGTCATGTTGGAGTCTCATCTCAATGAAGGCCGCCAAGAGCATACGCCTGGTTGCGTGTTGGAGTACGGTAAATCGATTACAGATGCTTGTTTGGGTTGGCAGGACACGGTTGAAGTCTTAGAAAAGCTTGCATTGGCCGTTCAGGTGCGTCGTCAAAAAGCCTAATCATTACCAAAGCAAAGCATGGCGGGCATTAAAGGCGATATAAACATGAGCCTGCCATCATGAATTTACTTAGGGTCTGTTCGTTAAATTCACAATATCAATCATTCATTTTTAAGCGCATGATTCGTTTCACGTTGTAACGCTTTTGACGAAATAGAGTTAAGAGCGAGACAACGAGATTATTAACTAACTTATAAAGGAAATTATCATGTGGACAACTCCAGCAGCTACTGAAATGCGTTTTGGTTTCGAAGTAACCATGTACGTAATGAACAAATAATTTGTTCTCTCAAAAGGGCTGTCAGAAATGGCAGCCTTTTTCACTTTTTTTGCTTATAAAGCGTAAAATCAACTTTTTCAATATTAATTTTAAAGAATCACATGCACATACACGTATTAGGCGCAGGCGCAGGCGGCGGTTTTCCGCAATGGAACTGTAATTGTTTTAATTGCGATGGCTTACGCAAAGGCACCATTAAAGCTACAAAACGCACCCAATCTTCTATATGCGTCTCAAGTAATGGTGTGGATTGGGTATTGTTTAATACTTCACCTGATGTGCTGCAACAAATCCAAGATTTTGCACCTTTACAACCAGGTCGCGCGATTCGTGACTCTGGCATACAAGCGATTGTATTGATAGACGCGCAAATTGATCATACCACTGGTTTATTTATGTTGCGTGAAGGCAAAGTGAAGCGTGAGATCTATTGTACCGACATGGTGTATGAAGACTTAACCAGCGGTAACCAAATATTGAATATTTTAGGACATTACTGTGGCATCAATCGTCACACTATCCCGATTGATGGTGCTGATGTAAGCAAGTCTAGCAGTTTTGAAATTCCTAATGTACCGAATTTAAAATTTACAGCCGTAGCGCTTAAAAGCGCGGCACCACCTTATTCACCGCATCGTAATAACCCGCATCCTGGCGACACGATAGGCGTACTCATTGAAGAAATTAGCACAGGCAAAAAATGCTGGTATAGCCCAGGTTTAGGGGAAATAGAACCACATTTGCCACCCTTAATGAACCAAGCTGATTGCATTATGGTCGATGGTACGTTTTGGACTGACACCGAAATGATTGACATGGGCTTAATGACAAAAACTGCGCGCAGTATCGGTCATAACCCGCAATCTGGTGAAGGTGGCATGATAGAAAAGCTTGATGAATTTGGAAAAACTAAAAATGTACGTAAAGTTTTGATACATATCAACAATACGAATCCGATTTTAAGAGAAGATTCTGCCGAGCGCGCGATACTTAATCAGCATAAGATTGAAGTCGCGTACGACGGTATGGATATCATTCTTTAGGAGAGCAACATGAATACAATGACCAACGATCTTTTACCTTGGAGCCGCGAGGAGTTTGAAGAAAAACTCCGCGAAAAAGGCAAGGGCTACCATATTTACCATCCTTTTCATGTGATGATGTATGAGGGTAAATTAACCAAACAACAACTGCAATGCTGGGTAGCTAATCGTTTTTACTATCAAATTGCCATACCAATGAAAGACGGTGCAATTCTTTCAAACTGCCCTGATGTAGAAGTACGTAAACAATGGATTGTGCGTATTACTGACCATGATGGCGTCGGCGATAAAGTTGGCGGTATCGAGGCTTGGATACAATTGGGTGAGGCGGTTGGCTTAACGCGCGAACAGATTACGAGTTTAGAGATGGTAAGCCCTGGTGTACGTTTTGCGGTTGATGCTTATATTAATTTTGCCAAACAACGTCCGTGGCAAGAAAGCGTATGCTCAAGCTTAACGGAGCTATTTGCACCACATATTCACCAGCAACGCATTAGTTCATGGCCAACCATGTACCCTTGGATTAAAGAAGAAGGTTTAAGCTACTTTAAAAAACGCCTGACAGAAGCCCGCCGCGATGTTGAGCAAGGTTTAGATGTGACCTTAAACTACTTTAGTACTTCACGTGAAATGCAAATGCGTGCTTTAGAGATTCTGCAATTTAAACTCAATGTATTATGGGTGATTGCAGACAGCATTATGTTGGCATCAGATCTTGATATTAAGATTGCGGGTAAAGATTACTTTCATCAACCCGTTATCAATTTTAAATAATGAAAGCTGAAAACCCCAGATGGACAAACTAGCAATTGACCCAACACTTTCAACTATCCAACTTTCCGATGTTTTTGCATTGGCACACCATCACCGTTTTCAGTGGGAAGAAGCGCAACAAAGCTATGTGATTTTGTTTCCAGAAGGCATGGTAAAACTGCATGGTGGGGCAGGTGAGGTGATGAAGCGTGTAGATGGCAAAGCCAGTGTTGGTGATATTGTGACGGAGTTAAAAGCAGCCTTTCCTGATGCCACCACCATAGA
>CAYXHH010000008.1:0-30198 GCA_964464725.1 uncultured Methylotenera sp.
TGGCGAAGCATTATAGTGTGTTGGTGAAGAGACCGAGTTTTAAACAGACAATGCCGGTGGTGGGGTGATTTTTTAATGTCTGTTGTAGGTTAGGCGGTAAAATGAAGCGTTGGAAGCTTGTCTTGAGTTATGCATTTATCTTAATTTTTATATTTGTATTTGCACGTACCTTGTCAATGCTCAATCAATACTTCGGAAGTGCAAAAGCTGAAGTTAAATTTTTTGAGGTTGTTGCTAAAAGAACTTATTATATTCCAATACCTGTTTCAGTCTTATATTTGAAAGCTAACGATGGAGCGTTAAGTAAAATCGAGGTGCTTCCAGAATTCTCTAAAAAAACAAAAGTCGGAGACAGTATTGAAGTAGCAATATCGCACGGCTTTCTTGGAAAAGACTGGCTTCAAGACCGAATATTCTATGAGAGTTTGAAGGAAAATAGAGTTTCGGTAGGTTTTATCTATTTAATTGCTTTCATGTTCCTTTGCTTTATTTGTCATAAGCAATTTTGTAATCTAGGCTACTCCAAAAGAGCCGCTTTTTTTCCATTACTTTCAGTAGTGTTTTTTGCTTATATCCTTTTTTTATACGTATATTTTTAATTCCTAGCGATTGAATCTCGTGTCAGCGTAGCATTATTTTAAGGAACAAAATTGTCGCTTTCGCGCGACTGGCGAGTTACTTTCCTTTGCTTGTCCAAAGGAAAGTAACCAAAGCAAATGACACCCCCTGCCGCTTTTCTCCTTCGGTCTTAGCGCCGCATCTGCGTGGTGACTGCGGAACTCATGCCTTCGGCATTCAAACAGTCCTCGCCTTCATCTCATTTTTTCTGCGCACTTCGGCTTGCTGTAAGGGGATTTGAAAGTCAAAACCATCCACGCGCCGTCATTCCGTGCTTGATACAGAATCCAGTGACTTTTGTTCAATTTTAAGTTGATTTACACTCGAGCGAAAATCAATGCTCTGGAAGCCTCATGGGTATTGCCTCTCAGGGCAGGTGTTTTGATATGTGTGTTTAGAAGCGTTATTTTTAAAAGTATTTAATTAAAAATAATATCATCGCTATCATCCACAAGCTTGGCAAGTTGCGTTCTTTTCCGCATGCTTTGTCTGTCGTTCAAGCGTTTTTGCGCTGCCTCAGGGAAGTCGGTAAAGCGAATCACATTTTTATCAATCAGCATCGAGATTAAGTCTTCCACCACGCGTGCCATTTGCAAATCACTTTCGCGAAATGGTGCACTTTGGGCGAGGGTGTCTTCTAAAAACGCAAGGTATTCTCTGTCGTTATTTTCAACAAATTCCCAGCCGTCGCTAAAGCTTTCTGCCGCGCTTGCTGCGATAATTTTACCTTGTGGATTTTTATATACGTAAGCCATGGTGCGCGTTTACCTAAAATGATGCTATTCAATCAATTTTAGTGCGCCACGACCAGTTTGTATCTTTAGAATAAGAGGCGAAATTAGGCTTAAACCGTGCTTTAAAAACTAAATTGCGGCGGTAATAATGCCTCCGCCTAGGCAAACATTGCTTTCATACACCACAGCCGATTGACCAGGCGTAATCGCCCATTGTCTCTGACCAAAGTGAATAATGGCTTCATCCGCATTGACTGCATCAATTTCGCATGGCGCATCGGGTTGGCGGTAGCGTGTTTTTGCCGCATACACCCAATTGGTTTCAGGTTCCTTGCCGCTAATCCAATGTAATTGTCCTGCTTTTAAACCATCATTGAGTAAAAGCGGGTGCTCATGACCTTGCACTACAATTAACTCGTTTGCTTGCATATCTTTTGCAGCCACAAACCATGGCTCGCCATTGCTATCGCGACTGCCACCAATTTTTAAACCTTGTCTTTGACCCAAAGTGTAATACATCAAGCCATCATGCTGACCTACCACTTTGCCTTCTGGTGTTTTAATCTCGCCCGGTTTTTTGGGCAAATAGCGTTGTAAAAATTCTTGAAATGGGCGTTCGCCAATAAAACAAATCCCAGTCGAATCTTTTTTATCGTGATTAATTAAACCTGCAGCGCGTGCCATTTCTCGCACTTCGCGCTTTAAGTATTTTCCTAGTGGAAACAGTGTCTTAGAGAGTTGCGCTTGGTTTAAACGGTATAAGAAATAGCTCTGGTCTTTGCTGCCATCATCGGCTTTTAAGAGTTGAAATTCGCCCGGATTAATCGGGTTTTCACGTACTTGCGCGTAATGCCCTGTGGCGATTAAATCTGCCCCTAGTCCCATGGCATGGTCGAGAAAAGCTTTAAACTTAATCTCGGCATTACATAAAATATCGGGGTTGGGCGTGCGACCCGCTTGGTATTCTTCTAAAAAATTAGCAAATACGCGGTCTTTGTATTCTTTGCTAAAGTTGACCGCTTCAATCTCAATGCCAAGCTTATCGGCCACAGAAACCGCATCGATTAAATCTTGCTTGCTAGAGCAATATTCATCGTTATCGTCATCTTCCCAATTTTTCATGAAAAGACCAACAACCTCATAGCCTTGCTGTTTTAAAAGCATAGCGGTGACGGATGAATCTACGCCGCCAGAAAGGCCTACAACGACTTTTTGTTTACTCATAAGTTAGTAATCACTTCCAGCGGATAGCTTTTTCCTGCTAAATAATCTTCAATGCAACTTAACACTTGGTCACTGCGCATTAAGTGTGCTTTTTCGCGAATTTCATCGATGCTCATCCATACCGCTTGCACGATGCCAGTATCAAGTGCTTGTGTTGGGTAGTGCTTACCTACCTTGCCAATAAAAGCAAAACGCAAATAAGTGGTTTCGTTATGTGTGTGCTTCCAATGGTAAATACCCAATAGTTTTTCTGGTGTAAATTCGTAGGCAGATTCTTCCAAGGTTTCGCGAATAACGGCTTCTAACAGTGTCTCGTTGTCCTCTAGGTGACCAGCTGGCTGATTGTAGCGATTGCCACGATCCGTTTCCTCTTCCACTAGAAGAAACTTGCCGTTTTGTTCGATAATCGCAGCCACTGTCGCGTTAGGTTTCCATTGGGGGCTTTTGTTTACAGAAGTTTTTTTTGCTTGATTTGTCAAAATGCTCATTTTCTTGGGGGTTAAACTCAAGGTGATATTTTACCGCTAACCCGCTAATTGCGGAAACAATCCTCTTAAGCCGTGTGCAATAAATTCCACTGCCATCGCCGTTAAAATTAATCCCATTAAACGTGTGACAATATTAATTCCAATGGTACCTAGTTGGTGGGAGATTGCTTCAGATAATTTTAATACCAGCCATATCAGGCCTGAAATTATAAATGCAGGAATCACCATCGACATATGCCCCCAAAAGCTCGGATGCTGTTGCGCATTTAAAATCATGCTAGAAATTGCCCCTGGCCCGGCCAGTAAAGGAATACTTAACGGCACAATGGCAATGACTTCTCGTTCTGCCAATGTTTGGGCTTCTTCTGCCGTTTGTCGTGTGCCACCTTGTTTACCGTGCATCATCGAAATTGAAATCAGCATCAGCAAAATACCACCACCCACCTGAAACGAAGGAATGGTAATACCAAAAAAATCTAAGATGCCGTCACCTATAAACGCAGATAGCACCAATACAATAAATACTGTCATGGCAACCGTTCTTGCAGTTCTTGCCCGGTCAGGTTTACTCCATCCATCGGTTGCGCTAATAAAAATAGGTACACTTCCGATGGGGTTCACGATTGCAAAAAGTGAAATCGTAATTTTAATCAGCGCAGCTATTTCGATCATTGGTTAACTTTCGTTTTGATATTTTGTTATAGTAAATTAAAGTACGCCTATTAAGTACGGTCTTCAAGAAAACAAATATGTTTAAACATGTTATTTTAGCCTCACAAAGCCCTCGCAGAGTTGCACTTTTAAAGCAAATGGGTGTTGATTGTATGGTGATGTCTGCTGACATCGATGAGTCAGTCAAACCCAATGAGTCGCCGACTGTCTATGTGGCAAGGTTAGCAAAGCAAAAAGCATTGGCAGTATTAAAAAAATTAGATGGTCAACATGCGTATTTACCGATTATTGCAGCAGATACCACGGTCGCGCTGGGTAATGAAATATTTGGTAAACCTGAGAACGATACGGACGCGCTTAATATGCTAAAAAAGTTATCTGGTACAACGCATCAGGTACATACTGCCGTAGTACTGGCGTATAACGGCAAAATTGAGAAAGCGCTGAATACAACCAATGTGCAAATGATGCGCTTAACCGATGCTAAGATAGCAGCATATATTGCCACGGGCGAACATCGAGACAAGGCAGGTAGTTATGGCATACAAGGTTTGGCCGGTTGCTGGATTAAGTGCATAGAAGGCAGTTATACTGGGGTGATGGGCTTGCCTGTGCATGAAACATCGTTGCTGTTAGATAAAATTTGCAAAATGAAAGTGTAAAGATTTGGGACAAGAGATTTTAATTAATGTAACCCCGCAAGAGACGCGTGTGGCAGTGCTTGAAAAAGGCATTGCGCAAGAAATTCATATTGAGCGTAGTTCATCGCTAGGGATTGTAGGGAATATCTACCGAGGTACGGTTTGTCGCGTATTGCCTGGTATGCAATCAGCCTTTGTAGAAATTGGCTTGCAGCGTGCTGCATTTTTACATGTGGCGGATATTATGGAGTGTCACGTGAGTGGCGAGCCGCAAACAGAACGCCCAATTCAAGAAGTGCTGTTTGAAGGTCAGTCTATTATTGTACAAGTCATCAAAGAGCCAATTAGTACCAAAGGTGCTCGACTCACAACAGAAATTAGTATTGCAGGTCGATTTTTGGTGTTTTTGCCGCATCAAGATCATATTGGCGTTTCGCAACGTATTGAGGATGAAGAAGAACGGGAAATGTTGCGCAACCGTTTATTAGGGTTGTTGCCAGAAAAAAGAAGTGGTGGCTTTATTATTCGCACCATGTCAGAAAATGCATCTGATGAAGAGTTGCTCAATGATATAGAGTACTTACAAAAAGTGTGGGCAAAAATTCAATTAGATAGCCAATCAGCAGACGAGCGTTCTTTGGTATTTTATGACTTAAGTCTGCCTAGACGCATGCTACGTGATGTGGTGAATGACGATACTGTGAGTATTCGAGTAGACTCTAAAACAACTTACACACAGCTTAAAGAATTTGCTGAACTGTATGTGGCAAAAGCGGTAAAACCCTTAACGCACTATCAAGGCGAACGTCCTATTTTCGATTTTTATAATATCGAAAAAGAAATCGAGCGTGCACTTTCACGCAAGGTGGAATTAACTTCTGGTGGATATTTGATTTTTGATCAAACGGAAGCGTTAACTACGGTGGATGTGAATACTGGCAGTTTTGTCAGTGGTAAAAACTTATCTGATACAATTTTTAAGACAAATTTAGAAGCCGCACATTGTATTGCTAGACAGCTCAGGCTTAGAAATTTAGGTGGCATCATCATTATCGATTTTATTGATATGGATGAGGATGCGCAGCGAGAAGCTGTCTTGGAAGAGTTGAAAAAAGCGGTTGAGTTAGATCGTGCAAGAACTGGGATTAACGGGTTTACCGCCTTGGGTTTGGTCGAGATGACCCGTAAACGCACCAGAGAAAGCTTAGCGCATTTGCTATGCGAACCATGTGAGGTGTGCAATGGGCGCGGTGAGTATAAAACGGCACAAACTATTTGCTATGAGATTATGCGTGAACTGCTTCGCGAATCTAAGCAATTTAATGCCAAAGAATTTAAAGTCATCGCTTCAACCGATGTGATTAACATGTTGTTAGATGAGGAGTCGCAGAGCTTAGCGAATTTGTCAGACTTTATGAATAAACGTGTCACCTTGCAGGCCGAAAGCCAATATGCGCGCGAAGTATTTGATATTGTATTGATTTAAGCCAATTTGAATGAACTAATTCTGACTTAATACTATACCTAAGCATAAAACTTAACGAAAATTTAAGGGCAAATTTTTAGCTAACTAGTTGAAATATTTGATACTTGTGATTGTGCTTGATCGCTGACATGAATAAACGGTATTTCTGGTAGCTGCATTATTTTATTCAGACTGATTGGTTTTTGTGTAGTCAGGGTTGATTTTTTAGATATCTTAACCGCTTTGACCAAATGCAGTAGCATCAAGTCGAGTGACTGCGCTTGTTTGCTGATATCGGCATATTCTTTTTCAAGGCTAGCCACTTGTGAATCCAGCGCTTCTTTACTAGACTTTGCTTCCATTAAATTCTTTACCCGCTCATCTAAACTGTTTTTGTGTTCTGACATTTGCGAGATTAGTTCGCTAAGCACATTTTGTTGCCAATGTTCACAGTCTTTTTCAGCTTGTGCAAATATTTTTTGCATTTGCGTGCCTAGCCCTAAAAAAAATCGACGAATTAAAAAGTGTTTCTCTGTCAGCACGTTAATCGGGTCTTTGCAAAAGTCGTCCGTAATATTTTCTAGTGCTTTCATGTTTTTAAGGAAGTTCGACATATCAAGGGCTGGTGGGTCAAACAAATCAAAGTCGTGTTTTGTTTGGAATACATCATAAATATTGTCCGCTAGTCGCTTAATCGCTTTACCTTCAGTCGTAATATGCTTCGCTAGATTATTTGCTTGCTTCATCAAGGTACGCATGCCCTTATTTAAGCCAACTGTCGTCCAGCTATCGCCCATGGCTTTACGGCTCTCGGCGAGCGACGCATTGAGATAATCTACGCTTAAATGTCGCAATAATTGTTTTCCCAATTGACTAATTTTTTCATGCGCGAGATTAAATGTCGGAATCGAGGCTTCGTAGCGCTTTTTGTCAGCCACCACTTTAGCCAATACTTTTTTTGCAGCATCTTCTTTTAGCCCTTGCAACTCTCGGAGCTCGACAATTTGTTGGCGAAGATGATTTAAGCGACTTTGCACCAATTTGCGAGAGCCTTTAATCATCTCTGTGCTATCGCTCACTATGGTCTGTCCGATGACCTCATGTTTGGCACTCACAATCTGATTGCCTAAAGTGGTTTCTAAGTCGATAAAGCCACTTTTTTGTAATAGTGCTTCGTCTTTCTTAATTTTAGCGACAAGGGCTTTTTGTGCGGATGTTGCGATGACGCTCTCAGGCGAAATACCTAACTGGTGCGCTGTAATGTTGACTCTTTTTGCAATATCATTTGCAATCTGCTGCTTAGGTTTGTAGTCATCCCAGAGCATGTCAATTTTGTTCACTAAAGTTAAGGTGTTCTTGGCTCTACCTTTAATAAAGTCGTTCCATACTTGCATATCTGAAGCTGTAATGCCAGCATCTGTTGAGGTCAAATAGATCACAGCGTGTGCATTCGGGATAATATTTAGTGCGAGTTCTGGCTCGTTATCCAAGGAAGACAATCCTGGAATATCGATAATCACTAATCCACTTTCTAACAGCGGGTGCGGAAAATTAATGATTGCATGGCGCCATTTGGGTACTTTTATATAGCCTGTTGTCGCCAATTGGTTGAGCATAGAGGCGTCAAGCTGATCGAACAAGCCCAGTTCTTCTGCTTCCGATTTAGTCACATCTTTTAACTCAATCAGTTTTCTGAGTGTGTCTTTGATTTCTTCTTGAGAATAAATATTGAGCTTAAACTTTTGCCATGAAGTAGGTGTCGTTTTTAAATAGGTGAGCGAATCTTCTCGCAAACGTGTTTCAATTGGCAACAAGCTTATCGAGGGCTCAGCGCGCGCATCCCAAAAAATCTCACTGGTACACATCGACGATAATCCTGGTTCGCTGGGTAGCAGGCGTTGATTAAAATCAGAAAAAAATAATGCATTAATAGTTTCCGATTTGCCACGAGAAAACTCTGCTAGAAAAGCCACGACAATTTGATCGCGTCCGAGCATTTCGAGCATGTCATACAGACGCAACTCTTGTATCGAATCGCTATAAGGACTGGTTGCTAGCCAATCGCGATACTTTGTAATGGTCTTAACGAGGTTTGTGCGCCATGTTTGGTATTCGCTGATTTTGTCAGAAATTAATTGGCTAGAAGTTAACGCGTCAGTCATGATATTTCTTATTCTTATTTGATTATCTGTAAAACAATTTTAATCGAATTATATTGTTCAAAAAAGGGAAATTAGCTGAGATTCTAATGTTTTAATCACAGACACATTAATCATCTGTAGGAAAATTAAGGCAACAATAGGCGAAAAATCTATCCCACTTGCCATTGGTAAAATGCGTTGAATAGGACTTAATAAGGGTTTGGTGAGGCTATCTAACACACCAGAAACAGGAGAATGCGGATTCACCCAGCTTAAAATGACTTGTAGTAGTAATGCATAGAAAAATATATCTAAAAAAGTGCGAACAACACCTATCAGACTTAAGCCAATAATTCCTGTCCAGACAGATTGCCCTGCCAAACTCAGCGGAAAGTCGCGTAACCAGACCAAGCTCATTTGCAGTATAAATTGCGTAAGTATCGCTAAAAAAAGGGTCGATAAATCAAACTTACCTAAACTTGGGATTATCTTGCGTACTGGTTTGACCGCAAAGTTAGTTAGGGTGACGACCATTTGTGAAAGTGGGTTGCTAAATGAGGCGCGCACTAACTGCAAGACAAACCTCAATAAAAATAACATCGTCAGTAAATTGAGTACTGTGGTGACTAAAAAATTCAATGCGCTTGTAAACATATCTCTTCCTACTGTTGACCTAATTCGTCGCCCAGAGACTTGGCTCGGGCACAGGCTTTTTCTGCTGCTAACACGATGGCTTGCCTAACGTTCGAGGCTTCTAAACTCAAGAGGCCTTGCTCAGTGGTGCCGCCTTTGGAGGTGACTTGCTCTCGCAATTTGGCAACGGGCGTACTACTCGTATCAGCAAGTAAACTGGCCCCTTTGAACGTCGTTATGCTGAGGGCTTTAGCCTGCGATTCGTTAAGTCCTAATTTTAATGCTGCTTCATGCAAAGCTTCTATCAAATAGAATACATAAGCAGGGCCACTTCCAGAAATTGCGGTAATTGCATCCAGTTTATCTTCTGCATCCACCCATAATGTACTGCCTACAGCATTTAAGATTTGCTCAGCAATATGCATATCATCTGAGTTGACACTTGGCATGGCATATAAACCCGTGATGCCTGCTTGAATCTGTGCAGGAGTATTTGGCATTGCGCGGATAATTTTCTTATATCCACCAAGCCAGCGCGATAAGTCGCTAAGTCGAATGCCAGCTGCAATAGAAATGATTAACTGATTTGATAATAATGCGCCCAGCGTTTTTGCGATGGCTGGCAGATGTTGAGGTTTGATGGCGAGTAAGATGACATCAGATTTAATGACTTGATTAAGTTCTATGGATGTTGCTATACCAAAAGTATTCGTGAGTTCTACACATTTGTCACTATCCAGCTCAATCACAGTAATATCTGACATCGCGAATTGCTGACTTTTTAAACCAGTTAAGAGCGCTTGCGCCATGTTGCCGCCACCTACAAAGCCTAATTTACATGCGATTGTCATTCATATGCCTTACGATTTAATGATTGTAATTTCTTGCGCCAAAAATGGCTGAGCCGATGCGCACTATGGTAGCACCTTCTTGTATTGCTGCAACATAGTCATCCGACATCCCAATAGATAAGGTATCTACATCAAATTTCTTTTGCAGAGATTTGAATACATCAGCGACAATTTTAAATTGTGCTCGTTGTTTTGCAATATCTGATGTCGGTGCGGGAATCGCCATAATGCCGCGCAATCTCAGGTTGGGCATGCGTGCTATTTCTTCGGCTAATAGTCCAATACCAGCAGTATCAGTGCCACTTTTTGAGCTTTCTTCACTACTATTGATTTGAATACAAACGTTAAGTTTGCCAAGCTTCTCAGGTCTTGCATCGTTCAGGCGAGAAGCAATTTTGAGTCTATCCACTGAATGCACCCAATTAAAATGTTGTGCTATTAAAGCGGTCTTGTTGCTTTGTATCGGTCCAATAAAATGCCACTCAATGTTGCAATCTTGCAAATTTTCTTGTTTTGCGATTGCTTCTTGCACATAGTTTTCACCGAATGCACGCTGTCCGGCCATGTAAGCCTCACGCAGTTTCTCGGCCGTTTGTGCTTTACTGACAGCGAGCAGTCTAATTTCGTCAGTTCTGCCAGCAACATGCTTTGCATGCAGAATACTTGCTTGAATTACTTGCAAGGAATCAGAAATTATGGTCATAATTCAATTATCTAAACAATAAACTTTGTGTAGTTTCTCAATATAACATCTTAACTACAGATATTTAACTCATTATAGCAGGAGCTGATTGTGGATATTTCGGATTTACTCGCCTTTTCGGTTAAGAATAAAGCATCAGATTTACACCTATCGGCAGGCTTGCCTCCAATGATACGTGTGCATGGCGATGTACGAAAAATTAATGTGCCAAGTATGGATCATACCCAAGTACACGATATGGTGTATGACATCATGAATGACGGTCAGCGTAAGGTGTATGAAGAAACACTGGAATGTGACTTTTCATTTGAGATTCCAAATTTAGCTCGCTTTCGCGTCAATGCATTTAATCATAATCGCGGTTCTGGCGCGGTTTTTCGGACGATTCCTTCAAAAATTTTGACACTAGAACAGCTCAACTGCCCACCGATTTTTAAAGAAATTGCAGAAACACCGCGTGGCATTGTGCTCGTCACAGGACCCACTGGTTCGGGTAAATCCACTACTTTGGCAGCGATGGTGGACTACATTAATGAAAATGAGATGGGTCATATCCTCACCGTGGAAGACCCGATTGAGTTCGTTCATACCTCCAAGAAATGTTTGATTAACCAACGTGAAGTGGGGCCACATACACTCTCTTTCCAAAATGCGCTGCGTTCAGCCTTGCGTGAAGACCCGGATGTCATTCTAGTGGGTGAGATGCGTGACTTGGAAACCATACGCTTAGCGCTTTCAGCTGCAGAAACAGGCCACTTAGTGTTTGGCACGCTACATACAAGTTCAGCTGCAAAAACCATAGACCGTATTGTGGACGTGTTCCCAGCTGCTGAAAAAGAGATGGTGCGTTCAATGCTTTCTGAATCACTACGTGCTGTAATTTCACAAACTTTATGTAAAACTAAAGACGAGCAGGGCCGTGTAGCAGCGCATGAAATTATGATTGGCACACCGGCGATTCGAAATTTGATTCGTGAAAATAAAGTGGCACAAATGTATTCTGCCATTCAGACAGGCCAAAATATTGGTATGCAAACGCTAGATCAAAATTTACAGGATTTAGTGCGCCGCAATATCATTTCTGCTAATGAGGCTAGAGGCAAAGCAGCAAATAAAGAATCGATTGTTGGGTAATAAACTATTTTTTGAGCTATTTGTAGTGTTAAGTTGGGGTTGAACGATGGAAAAAGGTCAAGCAGAGAAGTTTGTATTTGATTTGCTAAGATTGATGTTGGGCAAAAAAGCGTCTGATATGTTTATCACGACTGGTTTTCCGCCAGCGATGAAAATCGACGGTAAATTAACACCTGTTAGTACGCAAGTGTTAACTGCCCAGCAAGCCCGTGAAATCGCACGTTCAATTATGAATGATAAACAAACTGCTGAGTTTGATGCGACCAATGAGTGTAACTTTGCAATTGGCATTCCAGGTGTTGCGCGCTTTAGGGTTAATGCGTTTGTACAACGTGGTTCAGTGGGGCTGGTGTTTAGAACAATTACATCAAAAATCCCCAGTTTTGAAGATTTAAAATTACCTGAAGTATTAAAAGATATTGCAATGACTAAGCGTGGCTTGGTGATATTTGTTGGCGGTACAGGTTCTGGTAAATCTACTTCTCTTGCTGCGATGGTAGGTTATCGCAATGAAAATAGCTATGGCCATATTATTACGATTGAAGACCCTGTTGAGTTTGTGCACGAACATATTAATTGTATTATCACGCAACGTGAGGTGGGGGTGGATACAGATAATTGGCACATTGCGCTAAAAAATACATTGCGCCAAGCACCCGATGTGATTTTAATTGGTGAGATTCGCGACCGCGAGACGATGGATTATGCCATTGCCTTTGCAGAGACAGGACACTTGTGCATGTCTACTTTACATGCGAATAGTACAAACCAAGCGTTAGATCGAATTATTAACTTTTTCCCTGAAGAACGTCGCCATCAGTTATTGATGGACTTGTCCTTAAATCTAAAATCCGTGATTTCTCAGCGTTTAATTCCTAAGGCAGATGGGATTGGGCGCGCCGCAGCGATTGAGATATTGATTAACTCACCTTTAATTGCTGATTTAATTTTTAAAGGTGACGTCCATGGAATTAAAGAAATTATTAGTCGCTCAAGAGAATTGGGTATGCAAACGTTTGACCAAGCCTTGTTTGACCTGCATGAGTCAGGCACAATTAGCTACGAAGACGCTTTACGTAACGCGGACTCAGTGAATGATTTGAGATTGAAAATCAAGTTACATGGTAAAGATGCAAAACTCAAAGATAACGCTTCAGGTTTAGATCATTTGGGCATGGTTTAAGCAATACTTAACACATAAAACACATCAAAAAAGCCGATGCAAAACATCGGCTTTTTATTCCCAATTCGAATTTGTTATATATAAATTACTTAATAGATACTTCTACGCGTCTAGCTTCAGCCAAGTCAGAACCGCCATCCACAACTTCTGGTTTTACAAACTCAATACGCATGACGTCTATACCTGCATCCAATAAAGCCGCTTGTGCTGCCTTAGCACGACGGTAGGCTAGATCCTCATTGCTCTTTTGATTGCCACGGGCGTCATGAAAACCAGACAATACCGCTTTTGATTCTGGGTGCGCAGCAAGCCAATCGATAATGGGGGCAAGTGAGTCAGCGCTATTGCTTGGCAACTCAGTTTTACCTGTATCAAAATAAAGCTTGGCTGCAGGTGGTGGCTCTACAATCGCTGGCGCAGGGGTATTCACTAAGATTTGATTATCAATCGTCACATTAGCGCCAAAAAAAGCTTGCGCATCAGCCCCAATTTTCTGCTTAGTTTCCTCTGAACTCACAGTGCCTCTGAGAACCACTTCTTTGTCATCACCTTGCGCTTGTATGTCATCACCACCAACTAACAAGGCTTTTAACGCATCGGTATTATTAAACCAGCTGACATTTGTGCCATCCCCATTACTTGCAAAGTCAGTTGCTGAAGCAGTAAATCCAAAAGCTGGCGCGACAACTGAGGCATCTGCATTAGGGCTCGTTTCCTCAGTTGTAGCTTCAGTAGGGGTTGAACAACAAGAGGTGTTTGGACCATGGCCTGTGAATAACATCCATAATAGAATGATGGCAAGGATGAGTGCGACTATCCAAGTCCAGCGGGCGTAACTCGATTGATCGTTATGCATAGTGGTCACCTTAGTTTATTTTTTTAAACCGCCAGAAAGCTCATCTTGTAATTTTTTGAGCTCCACCCATTTGTTTGCCGCTGCAAGCCCCGCTTGCTGAGCCCAAGTGGCAGGATTGGCAATGCGGAAACGTGGGCCACCATCATCTAATATTTTACGCATCTGTGGCACGCTTGCTGTGGCGACTTGTGCAAATGTTTTTAATCCAGCATTTTTAAATAAGTCATTAATTTTAGGACCTATGCCCTCAATAACAGTTAAGTCGTCCGCATTCTTGATGCTAAAGCCTGCTTTTTTAGCCGCCGCAATATCAATGCTCAGCGCTTTAGGTTTAGGAGTCGCTTTTGGCTTAGCAGCAGCTTTTGGTTTAGCAACTGCTTTAGGTTTTGTAGCCGCTTTTGGCTTGGGTGCTACAGCAGGTGTTGCAGCCATGACAGGAGTAACCGCTTTAGGTGCCTCTGCTGCTTTAGTTTCAGGTGGGGCTACCGTTGTTGCTGGCACATCGACTGCTTTTGAAACTGAAGTGTTGCCTGAACTTGGCGGCGTTTTACAACAGCATTTGCATAACCATTTATTAAGAAGCCAACCAAGTAAAATGCCAGCAATAAACCACCAAAAACAACAGCCTAAAGAAGTTAACAGTGCACTCATTTTTACTCCCCATTCAGAATGATTAAAACAAAAATTTCAAAATTTTTTCTTAAAGCCAAACTATCTGCGAGTTTAATTAAAACGTCAAGTACTTAGTCCTGTCTTAACTAATAAATACCACTAGTGATGATAGTGCGTAATTTGTCCGTTCAGTAAAGTGTATGCCACTTTTCCTTGCATTTCTAGACCTAAAAATGGTGTATTTTTTCCATGGCTACTCAAGCTATCTGCACTGATTTTCCATAACAGATTTGGATTAAATATTGCAATATCTGCAATCTCATTAATACTTAAATTACCCGCAGGGATGCCTAAAATACTTGCAGGCTGACAGGTTATTTTTTTGATTGCTTCAAAAGTAGAAACTTTATTTTCTTTGGCCCATTTGAGTGTTAAGGGTAACAATAACTCTAAAGCAGTGGCACCTGCTTCAGCCTCAGGAAAAGGTAGCAGCTTTGAATCATCATTTACGGGGGTATGGTCTGAGCATATCGCATCTAAGGTGCCATCTTTAAGGCCTTGGCAAAGTGCAGTTTTATCTCGAGCGCTTCTTAATGGCGGCTTAATATTTGCGTAGGCATTGAAATAACCGATGTCGTGATCTGTTAAATGGCAGTGTTGAGAGCTCACATCTGCAGTCACTTTTAGGTTTTGCTTCTTTGCCTGCCGAATTAATTCTACACCTTCTGCAGTTGAGAGCCGACAGAGGTGCACTTTCGTTTTAGTCTCTTGCGCAATTCGTAAAATAGTCGTAATTGCTAGAGCCTCAGCGACTGCTGGAATCCCTTTTAATCCAAGCCGACTAGCGACTTCACCATCATGCGCAACACCATTCTGAGCAAGGTAATAATCCTCAGCCCGTAAAAAAATGGTGTAGCCAAAAGTAGCAGCATATTCAAATGCACGCCAGAGTACTTGCGTATCTGTAATAGCCGTGTCCGCTTGACTAAAGCCTACACAGCCTGCTTCAGACAATGCACACATTTCGGTAAGTAGTTTACCTTCAAGTTTGCGGGTGAGCGCACCTAAAGGATAAACATGTGCCAAATTAAGGAGTTTGGCGCGATGTTTCAGCATCTCTACCAGTCCTGGCTCATCTAGCACTGGGTTAGTATCAGGCGGACATGCAAGGCTGGTGACACCCCCAGCAAGCGCTGCTTGCAGTTCACTCTTAAGTGTCGCTTTGTATTGTGAGCCAGGTTCACGCAGCCTAGCTGATAAATCAACAAATCCTGGTGCGACAACTAAGTTTGTCGCATCAATCGTTTGATTAGCAACAAAGCCATCTGGTGCTTTGCCTATGCTGGCTATTTTGCCCGCAGCAATAAAGACATCCAGCTTGCTGTCTATATTGTTTTTAGGATCAATCAGATGTCCATTTTTAATATGAATTTTCATGCGATATTCCCGCTTTGCCCGCCTGCAAGCATTGCCATTACCGCCATACGCACAGCGATGCCATACGTGACCTGCGGCAAAATGACCGATTGATGTCCGTCAGCCACTGTTGAGTCAATCTCCACACCTCTGTTCATCGGGCCTGGGTGCATCACAATGGCATCTGGCCTCGCTAAGTCAAGTTTTTCTTGTGTTAGTCCAAATGTTTTAAAGTATTCTTGAGCGCTGGGCAATAAGGCACCACTCATGCGCTCATTTTGCAAACGAAGCATCATGATGACATCAACATCTTTTAAACCTGCTTTCATGTCATGAAATACATGCACCCCAAGCTTTTCAACATCGACTGGCAATAAAGTTTTTGGAGCTATCACACGTACCTCTGGTACGCCTAACGTGGTTAACGCATGAATTTCACTTCTAGCCACTCGAGAATGCAATACATCACCGACTAAAGCAACGCGTAGATTATGCATGTCAGGCTTATAGCGGCGAACAGTAAATACATCTAGCAAGCCTTGCGTAGGGTGTGCGTGGCGGCCATCGCCAGCATTAATCACGCTGATATTATCTGGTACATGTTGTGCAATAAAGTGCACGGCACCACTTTGAGCGTGGCGAACCACAAACATGTCGGCATGCATGGCAATGAGATTATCTACTGTATCTAAAATTGTCTCACCTTTGGATTGGCTAGAAGTGCCAACGTTGAGGTTAATCACGTCTGCTGATAGCCGTTTTGCGGCTATTTCAAAGGTTGTACGCGTACGCGTGCTATTTTCGAAAAAAATATTACATACTGTTTTGCCGCGTAGCAGTGGTACTTTCTTGATGTCTCTTTCTGCAACGCCTACAAAGGTTTCAGCAGTATCTAATATCTGCGTGAGAATTCTCTTAGGTAAACCTTCAATGGATAGAAGGTGCTTTAATTGACCATCAGCATCCAGTTGCGGGTTAAACATGATTTGTCTCTAAAGTGAGGTGCAATTTATTTTTAGTGTCTTGTGACAGTTGCAGGCTTTGCTGCGCTTTGAGTAAAATTTCTGCGCCTATGATATTGGGCATAATAGGTAACTCGGCGCCTCCTCGGTTAATCAATACCGCCAGCTGAATACTAGCTGGACGACCATAATCGAACAATTCATTCATAGCAGCACGAGCAGTTCTGCCAGTATAGAAAATATCATCAATCAAAATAATGTGCTTGTCTCGAACATCAAATGGAATTTGCGCTGGCTTTGGCGATGCTTTAAGACCTCTTTCTGCGTAATCGTCTCGGTAAAGCGCAGCATCCAGCAGACCATAGGGGATATCTTGCCCAACTGACTCAAGAATACGTCGCATTATCCAAACGCCACCACTGTATATGCCAACTAGCGCCGTATTATGAATACCATTCAATTCAATTTGCGCTTTCACTTTTCGTGTAATGTCTGCAAGCAGATGTTCTGGGTCGGGTAACTGCATAGTCTATTGATGTTTAATTTAACAATATTGCGTGATTAATATTTTTATAAGTGATCAAAATATGATTGTAATATGATTTGCGCTGCAACAGCATCTAGCATGGCTTTTTGCTTAATGCCATTGATTCCAATATCCCGCAAACTTTGCGAGGCTTCAGCAGAACTGAGTCGTTCATCCACCATTTTCACAGGTAGATTAAACCGCCCCTCCAGTCGCTGAGCGAATTTTTTTGACAGCTGTGTTAAGGAATGTGCCTCTCCATCTAAGTATGCAGGCAAACCAACGATGAGTAAGTTAGGACGCCATTCTTGAATCAAACTGGCTATTTGTGAAAATTTAATATCGTTTTCTTCAGCCTCAATTGTGGTGAGAGGATGTGCCACCTTGAGCATGGTTTCGCCAACTGCGATACCAATACGTTTTTCGCCAAAATCAAATGCTAATATTGTGCCCGTAATATCCGTATAGTTACGTTCTAAGATGGGTAAATGGCTTTGGCTAATCATTTAAGCATGCCCAGCAATCTCAGATAAATTGGCAAGGTTTAATCCCATCAAGCGCATGGCATAATCAAATTTATCCATGTTGTCTGCTTCAAAAATCAATTTGTGTATATGGCTTGTGTCTGACGTTTCGAGACTTAACCATGCGTTTTGTGAAACTTCGTTTTCTAATTGACCTGCTGTCCAGCCCGCATAGCCTAGCGCAATTAGCATTTTTTTAGGGCCATTATTTTGTGCGGTGGCTTCTAAAATGTCTTTAGATGTTGTAAGTGCTACGGTGTTATTTACTACGATAGTAGAATCATATTCTGCGTTTGGCTCATGCAAAATAAAGCCCCGTTCCATTTGTACTGGCCCACCGAAGTGTACTGGCTTATTGAGTAATCGGGTAGCTTCTGTTTCTAGTTTTATTTGTTGGAATAAATTTGCAACGGAAATATCGGCATCGCGGTTGATGATGACGCCCATCGCACCATCATCATTATGCGTACAAATATAGGTGACTGTTTTAGAAAAATATGGGTCTGTCATGGCTGGCATCGCAATGAGAAACTGACCTGTAAGATTCATATTTTCCAATAGCATTATTTTACCACAAAAACTTTTATAAAATTGAATGAGGCTTTTTATCTAGGCTCAAAGTAACCCGTCACTTCTAAACCAAATCCTATCATGCTTGGCATTTTACGAGGGGTAGCGAGTAGGCGCATTTTGCGTACGCCTAAATCTAGCAATATTTGCGATCCAATGCCATACGTCCGTAACTCTTGTTGATAGCGTATTGGTTCATCAGCATGTTGAATGCGTTCAATAATATCGTCACCATTTTCAGTGTGATGTAGCAATATCATCACGCCGCATTCCGCGTTATTAATAGCTTGCATCGCATCAAGAAGACTCCAGCTATGCGTGCAACTCTTACTATCTAAAAAATCAAATACTGAAAGCGGCTCATGCACGCGCACTAAACACTCTTCATTTTCTGTAGGTTTGCCCTTAATTAAAGCCAAGTGTGTTTCATTCGCGATTTTGTCGCGGTATGCCACCAAACGCATTTCACCAAACGGCGTAGCGACAAGTCTTTCTGAGGCACGCTCAATCAGCTTTTCATTTTCGCTTCTGTAATGAATTAAGTCTGCAATCGTGCCAATTTTAATGCCATGTTGTTTAGCAATTTCGACTAAATCTGGCAAGCGCGCCATTTCGCCATCATCTTTTAAAATTTCGCAAATAACGGCGGCAGGTTCTACTCCAGCTAGAGCAGCTAAGTCACTCCCCGCTTCGGTATGACCAGCACGCACTAGTACGCCGCCATTCAAAGCTGCCAGTGGAAAAATATGTCCTGGACTGACAACGCTCTTTGAATTGGCATCTTTTGCGACAGCTGCTTTTATTGTCGTCGCGCGGTCGGCTGCGGAAATACCCGTTGTGACACCCGTAGCCGCTTCTATTGAAATAGTAAAGTTTGTACCTAAGCGCGAATCATTTTTAATCACCATGGGCGGAAGGTTAAGTTGCTTGCAGCGTGCCTCAGTAAGCGTTAAGCAAATTAATCCACGCCCATATTTAGCCATAAAGTTGATGTGCTCAGCAGTGACAAACTCTGCAGCAATGACAAAGTCACCTTCATTCTCGCGACCTTCGTCATCGACCAGTATCACCATTTTGCCTGCTTTGATATCCGCGATGATATCGGTGATAGGACTTAGTGCGTTAAGTGGCATTAGTATTATTCCATTCTGAAATACGCTCTAAATATCGAGCGATTTGGTCTATCTCTAAATTGACATCACTACCAACTTTTAAGTTTTTGAACATGGTGTTTTCTAGTGTGTGCGGAATGATATTCATAGTAAATGTGTCTTGCTGCACCGTGTTCACAGTGAGACTGACACCATTGACGCATATCGAGCCTTTTTTAGCGATATATTTTGAAATTGCATGCGGCGCAATAATCCCAAGCAGCCAACAATCGCCGCGTTCCTCAAATTGTGTGACTTGACCAACGCCATCCACATGCCCACTCACCAGATGACCACCAAGCCTATCTTGCAAACGTAAGGCTTTTTCTAAATTTACGGCCTGTTTGCTGTTAAGTCCTGTGGTCACGTCTAAGGTTTCTTTAGAAACTTGTGCCTCAAAGTGGGTTTTGCTAAGATGCGTTGCTGTTAAACAGACACCATTGACGGCAATACTATCGCCAATTGCGACATCATCTAATCCTAAATTTTGTGCCCAAATGGATAGCTTGAGATCTTCACCAACTTTTGTGATAGTTTCAATTTTACCAACTGCTTGAATAATTCCCGTAAACATATCAATATTTTAACAGCATTCATAAACAGCAATCACAAAAAACTGCAATTTAAAAATGATATATAAACTTTGGCACGCGCTTTGCAATGTAGAAATTAATAAGAACAAATGTTATTAATTTTAATTGGCGGTGTTAAATAATGTTATCAGTTGTAAAACAAAAAATTCAGTCCACTCTGCATCGTGAAGATGATGTTGATAGTCTTTCATGGGTAAATACTTTGCAGGAATTGGATAGCGTAGAAGCGTTAAAAAAAGTCACTGAACGCTTAGCTAAAATACAATTTAATTCAAATATAAGTCTAGAAAAACGCATCGATTTAGTCCTTGAAATCGATAGGTTGACCTATCGAAAAGTCAGCAGGACAACACATAAGTACTTGAGTTTATTTAAATTAAATAGGAAATTAGAAACTGATTTATATGATGTAGCTTATTCTTATCAAAGACAACTCTACTTGGCTTACACACAATTTCTAGATTTCTATCTAGCACAAATTCAAATTCAATTTAGCGTAGAGAAAATGAATTTGATTTTGGCAAGGCATCTTAATGCGACTTTTGCGATGGCAAAATTACGTTATTTTGATGATCAACCAGCGCCAAGTGGTACATGGGCGAATGTTTGTAAAATCATCAAAAGTGCTGAAAATTTGTCAATTATGAATACCAATCTCTTTTTATATCCGCATAAAAAGAAAGAAACTAGCATCGCGTCAATTTTATATCGCGGGTTCATGTTGAACATTTTGCAAAAGGGTAACTATAACCGTTTGCAAATTCAACTGGCTGAGCAGATTCTCAAAGTATGGGCAAACAACCCTGTGATTACCACGGCGTATAAAATTGATAAATACCACTTCTTTATCAATATTGAAACTGATAGAGGCCCAGAACGTATCCGTTCAGTAGAGAAATTTGCAGACTATCGCTTTTGGCGCATTACAGGCTTAGTCGATATGGTCGAGTCATTTTTGTGTGCAGTAGATACGCAAAAACCATTAGATGAGTTTGGTTTGGAAAAAATGGCGTCCACTTCGGTGTTAACTGCCTTATTTAAAAAGTTACGTGTTGATTGGTGTGTGGAGGGTTATGAGCGTCAACGCAGAAAAGATAGTCGAGATAAGCGCAATAAGTTGATAAACGTGAGTTATGGGCTCGAAGATATTTGTCGTCGCGCTGATGCTTTTAATCCTGCATTGGATAAGCAACCTACCCAACGAGATGTACGTGATTTTGAGTTAAAAGTTGCTTTGTATCATAAAAACAGAACCAATCCTAAAGCAAGTGCCAGTGTGCTGGGCAATGAAAATTGGTGGGCCATAGATGAAAGTGCAAACGGTATTGGCGTTGATTTAGGAAAAACTTACAGCAGTTGGATAGAGCCTGGTAAGTTAATTGCCTATACGACATCTGATGATAAAGATGTACTAGTGATTGCTGAAATAAAGAGTATCAGAAAACAAGTAAACGGTAATTACCGGGCTGGGTTAGAAGTGCACGGTAAACAAGCCAAAACTGTGCAAGTTGGACGGATGAACAGACGTCAATTAACCCAAGCTGTAGCTGGCTATTATGTTGGCGATGAAGCTGCAGATGCAAAAGAAAATTCATACACCGCATTATTGCTCAATCGGGGCGACGTCGCCGAAACAAATAGTCTTTCATTGATAGTGCCCAGAAGTGAGTACAAACGTGGTAATCGTGTAAAAATTCATTTAGATGGTAAAGAGAAAGTTGTCGAAATGGGCTTGCCTCTGATGAAACAACGTGAATGGGTGCGTGCATCATTGACGATGTAAGGCAATCCATAGATATCTAGACTAAAAACTTGTGGGGTTGAGGCAAGCCAATTTTGCTACCCACAAGTGTTAATTTGGCTGTATTTTGATGTTAAGATTCGGCCTATGTCTTTATTTTCAACATTCATCCCTGTTGCAAAACTACCGTTTGAGCTTTTTGTAGGCTTGCGTTACACCCGCGCTAAACGCAAAAATCATTTCATTTCATTTATTTCGCTCACCAGCATGATAGGCATTGCCTTAGGTGTTGCTGCATTAATTGTGGTGCTCTCTGTGATGAATGGTTTCCAAAGCGAGTTAAGAACGCGGATTTTAGGGGTCGCTTCGCATTTGGAAATTACAGGTAGCGGGAATCAACTAGATAACTGGCAGTTACTTGCCAACCAAGTCAAGTCACAACCACATGTGAAAGCGAGTGCCCCCTATGTAATGGCGCAAGGCATGTTAAGTTTTGGTCAGGGCGTACAAGGCGCAATTGTTAGGGGTGTGTTGCCAAGCCAAGAAGATAAAGTCGCCGATATAGGCAAGCACATGAAAGCGGGCAACTTAACAGATTTACGTGCTGGCGAGTTTAACATCGTGCTCGGTGCGGATTTAGCCATGTTATTAGGTGCCTCCATTGGCGATAAAGTCGTGCTGATGGCGCCACAAGGTCAATTTACGCCAGCAGGGGTAGTGCCACGTATCAAACAATTTAATGTGGTTGGTATTTTTCAGATTGGGATGTATGAATACGATGCAGGTTTAGCTTTTATTCATATTGATGACGCAGCAAAACTGTATCGTATGGGTGAAAACGTGACAGGTTTGCGCTTAAAGCTAGATGACTTATTTAGTGCACCCGAGATGTCAGTGCAATTAGCACAAAAATTACAAGGCAATTACTACATTACCGACTGGACGCAGCAGCACGCTAATTTTTTTAAAGCGGTGCAACTGGAAAAAAGGGTGATGTTTATTATTCTGACCTTAATCGTGGCAGTTGCAGCATTTAATATTGTGTCAACCTTAGTGATGGCGGTGACGGATAAGCGTGCAGATATTGCCATCATGCGAACTTTTGGCGCAAGTCCGCGCAGCATTATGCAAATTTTTATCGTGCAAGGCGCGTTAATCGGTGTGATAGGTACACTGATAGGTGCGTTGATTGGCATACTCATCGCGCTTAATATTGGCACCATCGTGCCATTTATCGAGAATTTGTTTCAAGTACAATTTTTGGCAAAAGATGTGTATTACATCAGTGACTTACCTTCAAAACTAGACTGGAATGATGTCATTATTATTATCGTGATGTCATTTATTTTAAGCTTGCTTGCCACTTTGTATCCAAGCTATAAAGCCTCACAGATTAACCCAGCAGAGGCCCTAAGGTATGAGTAGCATCATTCAATGCCGACAGTTAAGTAAAACCTATGCCGGTTTAGACGTATCTGTACTTAACGAAATTAATTTAACGATTAACCAAGGTGAGCAAATCGCCATAGTCGGTGTATCGGGTTCTGGTAAAAGCACATTACTGCATTTGCTTGGTGGATTAGATGCACCGACTAGCGGAACAGTTGAATTGTCTGGTCAAAATCTAAGCCAGTTATCAGAAGCGCAAAAAGGGCGTTTACGTAATGCCTCGCTTGGTTTTGTGTATCAGTTTCACCATTTATTACCAGAATTTACTGCGATAGAAAATGTGGCGATGCCATTGTTAATTCGTCGCTTGCCGCGTGAGCAAGCCCTTACATTGGCGACAGAGATGCTTACTAAAGTAGGTTTGGCGCATCGTTTAGAACATATGCCAGGGGAGCTTTCTGGCGGAGAGCGTCAACGCGCAGCATTAGCAAGAGCGCTTGTGACAAAACCAGCCTGCATTTTGGCGGACGAGCCAACAGGTAATCTAGACCGCGTGACTGCAAATCAAGTATTTGATTTGTTATTAGAGATTAATCGTGAGCAAAATACCAGCTTGGTCGTAGTAACGCACGATTTGGACTTGGCTGCAAAAATGCAAAGACAGTATCGTCTAGAAGACGGCAAATTATCCCCGCTTAAATAAAATGATTATTTTGGCGCTAGGGTTTGTATTTGGCGCTTGGTTGCTACAACAGCAAGCCGTTTTACCTGCCCTGCAAGGCGCATTTATATTAATTCCAAGCTTTGTTGTTTTAATTAAATTTGATGTGATTGCATGCAAATTTTCACTCAATTTAACCGTTAAGTCATTCGTTCATAAGCTCCTTGTTGGTGTAATTGCGGCTTTATTTGGATTTTATTGGGCAGCAATGTTTGCAACGATTCGATTGAGTGATGACTTAAGCAAAGATTGGCAGCAAAAAAATATAGAAATGATTGGTGTGGTGGCAAGCTTGCCAGAAGTGACCGAGCGTGGTGAACGTTTTAGGTTCGATGTCGAGCAGGTTTTGACGCTAGGCGCTCGAGTCCCCCAACATATTTCGCTCAACTTCTATCGTGAATCTATTTCACCAAAACCTGAAAATGCACCCATCAATAAAATAAATAGCTTAAGTCACTATTTTCATGCAGCTAAGTTTAAAGTTGGGCAACGGTGGCAGTTTACGGTCCGCTTAAAACGACCGCATAGCACCTACAATCCGCATGGTTTTGATTTTGAAGCGTGGGCGCTGGCAGAAAATATCCGCGCAACTGGCGCAATCCGCAACAAAAGTGGCTATCAAAAACTCAGTGAATTTGTCTATGAACCAAGCTATATCATCGAGCATTGGCGAGAAAAAGTCGGCAACTATATTTCTAGAGTGCTACTCAACAAATCCTATTCAGGTGTGATTCGCGCATTGGTGGTGGGTGACGATAGCCAAATTGCTAAAGCAGATTGGGATATTTATTTACGTACAGGCATTAATCATTTAATGAGTATTTCAGGTCTACATATCACCATGTTAGCAGGCTTAACTTTTTCTTTGGCGGCCTTTATTTGGCGGCGCTTTCCAAGTTTAGTGATGCATGTTCCAACACGAAAAATGGCGACAATGATGGGAGTGCTCGTAGCGATTGTGTATGCATGTTTGGCGGGTTGGTCTGTGCCTACACAACGTACGATTTATATGTTGATGACATTTGCCATCGCGTTATTGATTAGTCGAAATATCGCGATTTCTCGTGTGTTGGCTGTGGCGCTATTGGTCGTGGTTTTGTGCGATCCATGGGCAGTGAATGCGCCTGGTTTTTGGCTATCGTTTGGCGCGGTTGCGGTTATTGCCTTTGTCACAGTCGCCAGGTTAAATATTGCACATTGGTTTAAAGCGGCGGTAAAAACGCAATGGGCGATTACGCTGGGTTTGTTACCTTTGCTTATTTTTATGTTTGGGCAAGCGTCCATTATTTCGCCGATTGCAAACGCATTTGCCATTCCCGTTATTTCGCTCGCGGTCGTGCCATTGGCTATTTTAGGCAGTTTGTTACAGCTAGATTTTATTTTGCACACGGCGCATTTTATATTGGAACTCTGCATGCAAGGCCTGCATTGGCTTGCCAGCTTTCCAACTTGGCAACAAGCTAAACCGCCTATTTGGACATTGTTGATGGCCATGTTTGGTGTGCTTTGGCTGTTACTTCCAAAAGGCTTTCCACAACGTTGGTTGGGTGTGGTTCTGATTTTGCCTTTGTTTTTTGTGATGCCGTCCAGACCAGCCGTTGGTGAAATGCAAGTTACTGTATTAGATGTTGGTCAAGGCTTAGCCGTGAGCATTCAAACCGCAAATCACACGCTGCTCTATGATGCTGGACCGCGTTATTCCACCCAAAGTGATGCAGGTAGCCAAATTGTCATACCCTTTTTACGAGGACAAGGCGTAAAAAAGCTAGATGGAATGATTGTCAGCCATGATGATGAAGACCATCGTGGAGGCGTTGCCTCGGTGTTGGCGCAAATGCCTGTTACTTGGTTAGCAAGTTCGTTTGAATTGTCAGATATGTACGCAACACAAAAACGCATTAAGTGTTTTAAAGGCCAACATTGGCAATGGGATAAGGTGAGGTTTGAAGTGCTGTACCCAGATATTGAAAGTTATGCGCGTGAAAATATAAAAGATAACAATAGGAGCTGCGTATTAAAAGTGACAAGTCAGTTTGGCAGTATTTTACTCACGGGGGACATTGAAAAAGAAGCTGAAAATACGCTTTTAAATGACGATATCAAAAGCGATGCTCTGGAAGCCAATATCCATGAGGCTTCTGGCGATGAAAAATTTTCTCGTGCAGAAACTCAATTAAAAAGTGATGTGTTAATTGCACCACATCATGGCAGTAAAACATCTTCAACACCAGAATTTATAGATGCCGTAGCGGCCAAGCATATTATTTTTACGACGGGATACTTAAATAGATTTAAGCATCCTAACCATATGATTTTAAATAGATATGTCGAAAGTGGCGGGTTAATATATCGATCTGATGAGCAAGGTGCGGTAATCATTGATTTTTTAGCTGATAAACCAACACAAATTAAAGCATGGAGACAGAGTCAACCGCGCTATTGGCAGGACAATTACACATCGAAATTTTGATAAAAACTTGCCGAAATTCTCGCTTCGGGCTAAAGTAGCGGGAGTTTTTTAGAACACTTTAAGGAGTATTGTTGTGTGGGAAATTATTTTAGCGGCTGGATGGCCGATTTGGCCGTTAATTATTTGTTCAGTGATCGCGCTTGCGATTATGGGCGAGCGCTTTTGGGCATTGCGTAGCGGCATTGTAGCCCCAGCCAATTTATTACCTGAAGTGCAAAAATGGTTAGGTCAAGGCGGTGTAACCAAAGAAACACTTAATAAATTAGAAGAACATTCACCATTGGGTCAAATCTTTGCAAGTGCGTTATCTAACGCTAAAAACTCACGCGAAATTACCAAAGAGGCGATTGAAGAAACTGGTCGCGCAGTAGCACACCGATTAGAACGTTATCTACCATTGTTAGGCACCATTGCGACTGTCGCACCTTTGTTAGGCTTGCTAGGTACGGTAATCGGGATGGTGGAGTTATTTGGCTCATTTACCAATAGCGGTCACGATGTTGCGCAATTTGCGCGCGGTATTTCTGTTGCACTTTACAACACCGCTGCAGGTATTGTGGTGGCTGTGCCTGCGATGATTGCATACCGCTATTTCCGTAGTAAAGTGGACGACTTGTTGGTGGATATGGAACAGCAGGCGATTAAGTTAGTCGAAATTTTGCATGGCCAACGCAAATAAATTTTGCAGTGACGTTTTCGCTGTGTTGCCTTTCGCTTGCCGTATATAACATACTGTCTTTGCTCAGGCGCCTTGCCAAAACGTCACCGCTTAAATTTATTAAAATGAATAAATAACTATAGTTAAGGATAGAGCATGAATTTTCAACGTGGTAAGCGACATGAAGAACTCGAGATGAATCTCGTGCCGTTGATTGACGTTCTTTTAGTGATTATTATTTTCTTGGTGGTGAGTGCAAGCTTTTCACGTACCAGTGAGTTGCAAATTAACTTACCTACCGCTGAGCCAACCGCGCTAGAAGACAAGCCCTTAGTCATTACGGTTGAAGTTGATGCCGCTGGGCATTTTATGGTGAATGGCGTTGAAGTAGGTAGTGGCGATGTCGCAGCAATTTCAAGTGCGCTGACCAAGGCAGTTGGTAATGGTAAAGAGCCTACTATTGTGATTAATGCAGATGCTAAAGCCACCCATCAATCTGTCGTGGATGTGATGGAAGCGGCTCGCCAGGCAAATTACACACACATTACTTTTGCGACGCAAACGAAAACTGGTTCATAATATAAGCACATTTTTATATTAAGTTCGACATGTTAACAATGTCGAACTAATCTATGTCAAAGCCATCTCGTAAGCACGATAAAGCACCACATATTGCAAACGCAAAAATGCTCTATTTGCGTTTGTTCCGCTATGTTTGGGCTTATAAAACTTATTTTCTAATCACCATCATTTCAACAGCTGTTTTAGCCGCCAGTAATACAGGCTTTCTCGCCTTAATCAAACAGGTGACTGATGAAGGCTTTGTAAAACAGTCCGCAGATAAAACCATGATATTGCCGCTGATGATATTCGCGCTGATGGCAATTAGAGGTTTTGCTGGATTTGTCTCTATGTACAGTATGCGGGTTGTGGCTAGGCGTATTGTCGCGAAACTGAGGTCGGAGGCGTTTGGTAAGTTAATGCAGCTACCTGTCAGTTTTTTTGATGCGAGTACGACGGGGATTCTTGTTTCCAAGCTGACTTATGATGCAGAACGCCTGGCCAGCGTCTGTTCACGCTCTGCATTAAATGTAATCCGCGATATTTTGACAGTCATAGGTTTAGTTGCCTACATGCTTTATCTCGATTGGCGATTGACACTAGTGTTTGCAATCGTTACGCCTTTCATGGCGCTTTACTTGAGAAAAATGACACCTAAATTGCGTGCAAATGCAAAGCGCGTGCAACAAGGTGTGGGTGAGATGACTAAAGTGGCCGAAGAAGCCATTTCTGGACAGCGTATTGTCAAAATATTTGGTGCGCAAAACTATGAGAACGAGCGTTTTTCAAATGTGGTTGATAAAAATAGGCAGCTTGAGTTACGCTCAGCAAGAATCGCAGGCCTTAACAGTTTTGTGGTGGAAATTCTAGCTGCATTAGCCCTTACTTTGGTGGTTTACTACGCGCTAGGGCGTTTTACGGTAGGCGAGTTTGCTGCATTTATTGGTGCTTTGCTCATGTTAATTTCACCAATCAAACACATCAGCGCGGCTGCGGAAGATTTTCAAATAGGTTTAGCCGCAGCGCAAAGTATTTTTGAGGCGATTGATAGCGATGTAGAGCTCAGTGATGGCGATAAATTCATATCGCGAGCACGTGGTGAAATTGAATTTAAAAATGTCACTTTGCGCTATGAAAATGCTAAGAAACCAGCCATTAATAATCTGAGTTTCAGCATCAAGTCCGGTGAAAAGGTTGCTCTTGTTGGTCGCTCTGGTGGGGGTAAAACCAGTTTGGTGAATTTAATCCCGCGTTTTTACGAAGTCCAGCAGGGGTTGATCTTGTTGGATGGTATTGATATTCGTTCTTTAGATTTAAAAAATTTACGTAGCCATTTTTCTTTGGTGAGCCAAGACATTATTTTATTTAACGACACTGTATTTAATAATATTGCTTATGGCGTATTAAGAGATGCTTCTGAAGCAGAGGTCATAGAAGCCGCCAAGGCAGCAAACGCATGGGACTTTATCCAACAATTGCCAGAAGGCATGCAAAATGAAATTGGGGATAGAGGTGTGCGTTTATCTGGCGGACAGCGTCAACGTATTGCGATTGCGAGAGCCATATTGAAAGATGCCCCTATTTTGTTGTTGGACGAAGCAACAAGTGCACTCGATACCGAGTCAGAACAACATGTGCAAGCTGCTCTTGATAATTTAATGCAAAATAGAACTACGATTGTGATTGCACATAGACTTAGCACAATTGAAAATGCCGATAGAATATTGGTGATGGATCATGGTGAAATTGTGGAGTCTGGTAGCCATCAAGAATTGTTTGCAAAAAATGGATATTACACAAAGTTGTATCAAAAAGAGTTTGAATAAGATTTAGTATGGCGACAACATTGGCAAAAGAACTGATACAAGATGCATGGAAGCAAAAAAATAGTCTTTATTATTTGATTTTAGTGCCGCTATCATGGCTTTTTGGGTTACTCACTTGGCTGAGGCGCTTGGCTTATCAATATGGCATTGTAAAATCACAGCGATTATCTGTGCCGGTGATTGTTGTTGGAAATATTAATGTAGGTGGCAGTGGCAAAACGCCTGCAGTGATTTGGTTGGTAGAGCAATTAATCAAAAGGGGTTTTAAACCAGGGGTGATTAGTCGTGGTTACGGCGGCAGTGCGCGTTTACCAACCAAAGTCACTGCTGCATCTGATGCAAGTGTAGCGGGTGATGAGCCAGTGCTCATTGCAAACCGTTGTGATTGCCCTGTTTGGGTGGGTGAAAATCGGGTGGAGGTTGGCAAAGATTTACTAGATGCGCACCCAGAATGCAATGTAATCATCAGCGATGATGGTTTGCAACATTACCGTTTAGTGAGAGATGTTGAGATAGCGGTAGTAGACGGCGAAAGCTTACCTAATGCGCGCTTATTGCCTGCAGGCCCTTTGCGAGAGCCCTATACGCGCTTAAATAAAGTGGATGCGATTATTTGCAATGGTGAAAAAATAAGCGCAGCATTTCAAATGCAGTTAATCGGTGAGCGGTTTTATAATCTTGCCGATCCTAGCATCACTGCAACAGCAAGTGATTTTAATCGAAAAATTGTACGTGCAATGGCTGGCATAGGTAAACCAGAACGCTTTTATGATCACCTATGTGATTTAGGCTTAACTTTTACCAGTGTGAGTTTTGAAGATCATCATGCCTATACAGCAAAAGACTTAACGGCAATTGAGTGCGATATTTTAGTGATGACAGAAAAAGATGCCGTAAAATGTAAGCCGTTCGCGCAGGCGCATCATTGGGTATTGCCAGTAGAGGCGCAAATAGACGATGCTTTAATGCCGCTTATTTTGGCAAAACTGCAACATAAAAGCACACTGAATACAGAGGAATAATATATGGACGCAAAATTATTAGAAATCTTAGTTTGCCCAGTCACCAAAGGCCCACTCATTTACGATAAAAAAGCGAACGAGTTGATTTCAAAATCCGCGCGATTAGCTTATCC
>CAYXHH010000009.1:0-9101 GCA_964464725.1 uncultured Methylotenera sp.
AGTAGTTAATTTATCAAGGAGAAATAAAAATGGCTGTAATTGATCGCGTGTTAATAGGTGAGGGTTTGGTGATTGAAGATCGTCCAGACGGCTCAGGTTTAGATTTGAAAAATGTGGCACACATTGACTTAGTCATGGGTCCACGCGGTAGCGCAGCAGAAGACGCATTCTGCCGCACGCTCACCGACCAAAAACAAGGAGTAAACGGTTTATTGGCGATTGCGGCGCCAAACATGATGGTGAAACCTAACACCGTGATGTTCAACAAAGTAACAATTAAAGATGGTCGTCAAGCAGTGCAAATGTTTGGCCCAGCACAACGTGGCGTAGCGATGGCGGTCATGGAGTGCGTTGAAGATGGCACTATTCCATTAGAAGAAGCGGATGACGTTTTCATTTGCGTAGGTGTATTTATTGACCACAACGCAGATATCGATGAGCGTATTCAAGACTGGAACTACCGTGCTACTAAGATTGCGATTAAGAGCGCAATTGCTCGTGAACCAAAAGCAGCCGATGTAGTAAAAATGTATAAAGAAGCCCTACACCCATTTGCAGCAACAAAAAATAGACGTGCAGATGATTTGGCTTATGGCCTAGCAATAGACCAAATGAAACAACGCAATCCGCTATTACAAGCAGCAGTAGTTGATATTGCTGATCACGCAGTAGCGCAAATGAAGACTCGCGCTTCATCAGTACTGCAAGACTAATTGTTTTGTTTGCAACGCAATCAAAGGATTTAAGTCCTTTGGTTGCGAAATTATCTTCAGCATTGATTTTTTGCTAAATCATGTGAAATGAATTCTTTGAAACGACCTAAACGAGATTTTAATGCTTAAAGAAAAACGACAAGAAGATCGCGAATTCGATTTTACCGCAAATGATTTTGCCAGAGTGCGAAAACTCATTTATCAACATGCAGGCATTTCACTCTCAGAAGCAAAAACGGACATGGTGTATAGCCGTGTGGGACGTCGTCTTCGTAGTGTTGGACTTAAGTCCTTTAAGGATTATTTAGATCATTTAGAAAATGAAAATAATCCAGATGAGTGGCAAGCTTTTACCAACGCCTTAACTACCAATTTGACCTCATTTTTTCGCGAGGAACATCATTTTCCAATACTTGCCGAACATTTAAAGCAAGTCAGTAAACCAATAAAAATTTGGTGTAGCGCTGCTTCAACTGGAGAAGAACCTTACACCATAGCCATGACTGCTTGCGAAGCATTTGGCACATTAAAGCCACCAGTAGAAATTATCGCGACAGATATTGATACCAACGTGCTGGCGATTGCTGCAAAAGGCGTTTATCCATATGAGCGTGTGAGTAAGCTATCGGATAAGCAACGTAAAGATTTTTTTCAAAGAGGGACAGGTGCGCAAGAAGGTTCAGTGAGAGTACGCAACGAGCTGAGACACTTAATACGCTTTGAGCCTCTGAATTTATTAGACCCAGTATGGCAATTTAAAGAGCCTTTTGATGTGATTTTTTGCAGAAACGTGATGATTTATTTTGATAAGCCTACACAAGCAAAAATTATAAGTCGATTTGTACCGCTAATGAAACCGAATGCACTTTTGTTTGCAGGCCATTCCGAAAATTTTTTATATATATCCAACGACTTACATTTGCGCGGCAAAACAGTGTATGAGTTGAAAAAATCAAATCACCTTAAGCGGAATTTGGCGACTATAAAAGGAGAACATGCATGAGCATGACCACAGAAGAAGTTTCAACCACGCTTTATTACGACAGAAATTTTGATTGTAATGCCGCAAAAATTGGTCCTGGCGAATATTACTACACAGATAAAAACATGGTCATCGTCACTGTGCTTGGTTCATGCGTCTCGGCCTGTATTAGAGATAGCATCTCTGGCATTGGTGGCATGAATCATTTCATGTTGCCAGATGGTGCAAGTAGCGATAAAGATAACCCAGTATCTGAATCTATGCGCTATGGCACTTATGCAATGGAAGTGTTAATTAACCAGTTGTTACGAAATGGCGCAAAAAGAGAAAACTTAGAAGCTAAAATTTTTGGTGGTGGCAATGTACTTAAAAGCTTTACAACCAATATGGTGGGTACGCGCAATTCTGAATTTGTAAAAAAATTCTTAAAAGATGAGCGTATTCGTGTCACAGGTGAGGATTTACTCGATATTTATCCACGCAAGGTATATTTTTTTCCTAAAACAGGCAAGGTGTTAGTGAAAAAACTCATGAAGGTGAATAACCAAACATTGTTTGAGCGTGAAAAAGACTACGCTAGCAAACTTAAAACTGCTGATGTGGGTGGCGAAATTGATTTGTTTTAACTCACTTACTTTTAAGTCTGAATAGATACTTGCTCGAGGTGAAAAATGAAAATAAAAGTACTCGTCATTGATGACTCCGCCTTAATACGTAGTCTTTTGACTGAAATCATTAATAGTCAAACAGATATGGAGGTGATTGGCGTTGCACCAGATCCAATTATTGCCCGTGAGATGATTAAGGCGCTTAACCCAGATGTATTAACGCTAGATGTGGAAATGCCAAAAATGGATGGGTTGGACTTTTTAGAAAAGCTGATGCGTTTGCGCCCAACGCCTGTGGTCATGGTTTCAACCTTAACAGAAAAAGGCAATGAAATCACGATGCGTGCGCTAGAACTGGGTGCAATCGATTTTGTGACTAAGCCTAAAATGGCGATTACTCAAGGCATGCACGAGTATACAGATACGATTGCAGACAAAATTCGTGCTGCTGCACAGGCAAAAATGGCTTCAATAGGACGCCCTAAAGCAGCAAATAATAATGAATCTATTGCCCCTACACTTTTAAGAAATCCATTAATTAGTAGCGAAAAACTCATTATCGTTGGTGCCTCTACAGGAGGAACAGAGGCGATTAAAGCATTTTTAATGCAAATGCCATCAGATTGCCCTGGTATCTTAATCACACAACATATGCCTGCAGGATTTACAAAATCATTCGCAAATCGTTTAGATTCACTATGTCAAATATCAGTAAAGGAAGCTGCGGGGGGTGAGCGGATTTTGCCTGGTCACGCTTATATTGCACCAGGTGATCAACACTTGTTGTTGGCAAGAAGTGGTGCTAACTATGTGACAGCACTGAGCGATGCGCCTCCAGTGAGTCGGCATAAGCCCTCAGTAGATGTGTTATTTGATTCTGCCGCTACTAATGGTGGAAAGAATGTGGTGGGCGTTATTTTAACTGGAATGGGTAAAGACGGTGCTGCAGGAATGGCTAATATGAAGCAAGCAGGTGCATATAATTTTGCTCAAAATGAAGCAAGTTGTGTGGTGTATGGGATGCCTAAGGAAGCAGTAGCGCATGGTGGTGTGCACGAAATTGCACATTTAAATGAGCTACCAAAATTGGTGTTAAATCACTTAACTACATATAGTGATCGCGCCCTACGCGTCTAATTCGCTTTACAGCGCATCAATTATCTAAATTTACTTAAGCTTAGATAAATGATGCCGATAACGAATTAAGACATATTTAATTCTAGTATGCTTTTTTAGCATTAACGAATTTAAACAGGTATATAAACAAACAAATTTTGTAATGGAGTAAATGATGGCAAACCCTAACACTAAATTTTTGGTCGTAGACGATTTTTCTACAATGCGCAGAATCGTTCGCAATTTACTTAAAGAGCTAGGCTACAGCAATGTTGAAGAGGCAGAAGATGGTGCAGTTGCACTTAGTATGCTTAAAAGTGGTGATTTCGAGTTTGTGGTGTCTGATTGGAATATGCCTAATATGGACGGGTTAACGATGTTGCAAAACATCCGTTCTGACCCAGCATTGGCCTCATTACCAGTTTTGATGGTAACTGCTGAAGCAAAAAAAGAGAACATCATTGCCGCCGCACAGGCGGGAGCAAATGGCTATATTGTTAAGCCTTTTACGGCTGCAACCTTAGATGAAAAGCTTGCAAAAATATTTGAGAAGCTTGAGAAAGCGACGGCTTAAGCATGAAAACGAGCACAACAACAAAAAGTAAAAAAACAGAAGATACAATTTCTGTCATGACGCAAAACGATGAAATGCTGACGCGAATTGGCCATGTGACTAGAACGCTGCATGATAGCTTAAGAGGTCTAGGTTTTGATCAGATATTAGAAAAAGTGGCCTCAGAAATACCTGATGCGAGAGACAGGTTAAACTACGTAGCCAGAATGACTGAACAGGCGGCTGAACGTGTTTTAAATGCGACAGATGTCGCTACACCTTTGCAAACTGAGCTTGCAACTGGTGCAGCTACACTAGAGAAGCGCTGGAAAGAGACGTTGGCAAAGCCATCACTCAAAAGCGAATATAATCAAGTCGCTGACGAAACTTTGACATTTTTGGCATTAACTGAAAAGAATACTGCGGAAACCAAACAGCTTTTGATGGAAATCATGATGGCGCAAGACTTTCAAGACTTAACAGGTCAGGTCATCAAAAAAATCACTGGATTGGCACAGGATTTAGAAAAACAACTCGTGCAAGTCTTGGTTGATTTTTCACCGGCCGCACACAAAAAAGAGCCAGATACTGGCTTAATGAATGGTCCACAAGTTAATTTAGAAAAAGCGGTAGATGTCGTTGCAACTCAGGAACAAGTGGATGATCTGCTCGACAGTTTGGGCTTCTAATTAATCATGATTTGTCTTAAATCAATATTTATAAGCTAAGGTCGTAATATCATTTCGTGATATAAATAATTTAAATGTTTTTTATGGCATATAAATTGCTGTATTTAACATCAATATAAATATAATGATTTGAGATGGTAAATGAGAGGGAATTTATTTGGCTTACGCTTCAAACTGCTGGTATCTTTATCAGTGGCAGCGCTATTGTTGTTTTCTCTTATATATATACTAGCGCAAAATAAAATCTTAGAAGGATTTTCGCAATTAGAACGCGATAAAATCCAAATCCAAATCACAAGTGCTGAAAGCTTATTAAAAGAGCAATCAGATCAATTAAGTACGGTTGTGCGTGACTATGCACACTGGAATGACACATATAAATTTATTCAACAGCCCTATCAAGACTATATCGAATCCAATCTTAATGATACTACTTTTAGCAATCTTAAAATTAATGCCATTATTTTGGTTAATCTTGAAGGCGAGACAGTCTTTAAAAAAGGCTTAGATACAAATACGGGTAAACCATGGAATATACCTAAAGAGCTTGAAAAAGCTTTTTCTAAAGATGGTGTACTTGTGAATCCTGCAACTGAAAGTGTTTCTGGTTTACTCTGGACTGTAGATGGAGCAAATGTTGTTTCTAGTTATGATATTCGCGATAGTGAGCTTACAAAGCCAAGGTTGGGTACGCTTATTATGGTCAAAAAATTGGATAAGACTTTAATACAACATATTGGAAAAATTTTAGGCGCAAAACTGGAATTGCATCAATTAAAGCAACTCAATCAAAAATCAACTCTATCAAGCAATTCCGCAACAATATTGCCTATAAATGCAAATAAAATTGTAGGTACAAAAGTTATTCAAGATGTAAATGGTTCAGAAGCGCTTTTTTTAAAAGTCGTTGATGAACGAGAAATTTTTCAGCAAGGTAATCAAAGTTTAAGTTTTTTATATTGGGGCGCAGGATTAACTGGACTGTTATTGTTTTTATATAGTTGGTTGATAGACAAAGTAGTTTTGAAACGGATACATCATCTATTTAAAGGCGTCAAAAGTATAGAAACTGCTGAATCTTCAGAAATTCGAATTCAAAATTTAGAAGGGACAGATGAGATTGCTAGTCTTGGCAGAGGCATAAATGCGATGCTAGAGCGACTTGACCAATCTTTACATTCTTTAGATTTAGAAAAAAATCGTTCAGAGATTACCCTGTCAACACTTTCAGGAATTGCTGATGCAGTGATTACATGTGACGACTCTGCAAGAATTACTTTCATTAATACTGCTGCTGAGTTGCTACTGGGCGTGAATGCGAGTGATGTGATTGGAAAATCACTAGATTCAGTTACTCATTTAGTATTAGAAGATAGGCTTACCCATTTGGATAGCCATTGGCTTATCGATGCGCATAGCCGCATAGAAGAAGTGACTTTGGTGAGAGAGGATGGAAAATCTTTTATCATCAATAAATCAGCCTCACAGATGTTAGATGCGCAAGGTAAAAATTTTGGTACGGTTACCGTCATTCATGATGTAACTGCATTGCGAGTACTGTCTAAGCAATTGTCTTATCAAGCAAGTCATGACTTGCTGACTGGTTTAGTAAATCGATATGAGTTTGAGCGCAAATTACAAGAAGCAATTGATGACGCTTATACACAAAATCGTTCCCACTGTCTTGCATTTATTGATTTAGATCATTTCAAAATGGTCAATGATAGTTGTGGGCACGCTGCAGGAGATGCATTGTTAAAGCAATTCGCGAGTGAGTTGAAAGTTAAAATGCGTAGTGCAGACACTTTCGCACGCTTAGGTGGAGATGAGTTTGCAATATTGTTAATGGGTTGCAGTTTAGATAAAGCACAGCTCATTCTAGATGAAACTCTTGATATGATTAGAGAATATCGATTTGGCTATGATGATAAAGTATTTACAATCGGAGCTAGCATAGGTCTAACCGAGATTTCTCCGAATCTGTCGCTAACCTTAAGCGAGTTTTTAGGTGTTGCAGATGCAGCATGTTATAAAGCAAAAAATGCTGGTGGAAATACCATACATCAATACCTACCAAAAGAAGAAGATTTAAAACAAAAAACACAGCAGCTAGATTGGTTATCACGCATCAATTCAGGTTTGGAAAATAATCAGTTTGTTTTATATATGCAACGCATAGATAGTCTTAATGGCGCTAAACCACATTGTGAAATATTGATACGGATGAAAGGTGAGGGTGATAAGCTTTATCCGCCAGGCGTATTTTTACCCGTGGCCGAGCGTTACAAATTGATGCCAAAAATCGATAGGTGGGTCGTAGCAGAAACGTTTGCTATCTTAGCGAGCAAGGGGACTTATTTCCCTTATATTTGTGCTATTAATCTATCTGGACAAACCCTATCAGATGAACATTTTCTTGATTTTGTGATGGAAAAAATGAAACAATTTTCAGTTAATCCTAAATCTATTTGTTTTGAAATTACAGAAACTGCTGTTATTTCGAACCTCGATAAAGCAAGGCATTTCATACAAACTTTGCGAGCACTGGGATGCAGCTTTTCTTTGGATGATTTTGGTAGTGGGCTATCTTCTTTTGGGTATCTGAAGAATTTAGAGGTCGACTACTTAAAAATAGATGGCATGTTTGTTAAGTCAATTTTAAACAACGATGTTGATCGTGCAATGGTGGACTCAATTAACAATATTGGACACGTCATGCAACTTAAGACAATTGCTGAGTTTGTAGAAAATGATGAAATTCTTGAGGTTTTAAAAGTAATAGGAGTGGATTTTGTTCAGGGTTACGGCATTGCGATGCCAGAGCCATTCTCAATAGAGTTAAATAAATTGGCTGCATAATTCTAATTGAATCTATTCAATCAACTAAATGAATCTATTGAATAAATTTACTAATTTGAATTAATGTTGTTAATAACCTGCTCTTACGACTGGTGGCAAACTCGCTAATTCTTCATCACTATACAAACGCCCGCGAGTGATAAACGCAAAACCAGTTCCGCAATCTAGTGAAAATGATCCACTAGAATTAGGGGTTGCATCGAGAATTGTGTGCATATTCTCAGCAAAGCTAAAGTGACTGTCACCCATATAAAATGTTGCTTTAGGCCAGCTTCCTAGAATTACATCAGATGCACTTGGATTAAACTCCCGCTTAAGCATGCACATTGGACCACTACCTTCGCAACATCCACCAGATTGCAAAAACACGATTTCACCATGCTCATTGGTCAGGCGTTGTATTAACGCAAGTGCGCTTGGGGTAGCTGATACACGAGCATTATTAACAGGGTCGTTATCTATGCTGGCGTTATTTGTTGAATCAGTGACAGTGTTCATTGCATATCTCCGAACTTACTAAGCCTTAACATCTTACTTAGAAAGTAAAAAGGGGGTGAGTAAATCCCACCGCTTTAAAATATTAAGGGGCGAGTATTCCCGCCCCTTGATTTTATTGCTAAAAACTATAGCTTACAAGTTCTCAATAAATTAGAAGAAGCCTAGTTTGTTTGGGTTATAGCTCACTAACAAGTTTTTAGTTTGTTGGTAGTGATCTAACATCATTTTGTGGTTTTCACGACCAATGCCAGACTCTTTGTAGCCACCAAATGCTGCATGTGCAGGGTAGGCATGGTAGCAGTTCGTCCATACGCGTCCTGCTTTGATGCCACGACCCATGCGGTAAGCTGTTGTGCCATTACGGCTCCAGACGCCAGCACCTAGGCCAAAAATCGTATCATTTGCAATGGCTAATGCATCAGCTTCATCTTTAAAGGTTGTGACTGCGAGCACAGGGCCAAAAATTTCTTCTTGGAATACGCGCATTTTATTGTGCCCTTTGAGCAAGGTTGGTTGTACATAGTAACCTTCTGCTAAATCACCTTTTAGAATATTACGATTGCCACCACATAGCACTTCAGCACCTTCTTGTTTACCAATATCAATGTAATTCATGATTTTATTCAACTGGTCTTGTGAGGCCTGTGCACCTAGCATTGTGTTAGGATCTAATGGGTTACCTTGCTTAATAGCTGCAACACGTTTCATCACACGTTCCATAAATTTGTCATAAATGGAAGCCTGAATCACTGCACGAGATGGGCAAGTACATACTTCGCCTTGGTTGAATGCGAATAATACTAAGCCTTCAATCGCTTTATCAAAGAAAGCATCATCCTCATCCATAATATCGGCAAAGAAGATATTCGGTGATTTACCACCTAGCTCTAATGTTGCAGGAATTAAATTGCTAGCTGCTGCTGTTGCAATAGCGCGACCTGTTGCAGTAGAGCCTGTGAAACCAATTTTAGCGATACGTTTACTGTTAGCTAGTGGAGCGCCCACTTCACGACCATAGCCATTAACAATATTAATCACGCCTGCTGGTACTAAATCTGCAATCACTTCCATCATAATCATGAT
>CAYXHH010000009.1:9201-18099 GCA_964464725.1 uncultured Methylotenera sp.
GCAGTTGCTATGAGCTCTAAATTGGCTTCAATGCGATCTGCAATTTTAAGCAAAATATTTGAGCGTTCTGTATAAGAAGTTTTGCCCCATGCATCGGCAGCCTTATGCGCGGCGTCAAGTGCTAACTCAACATCTTCTGCACTTGAGCGAGCTGCCTTAGTATAGTTTTTACCTGTAATGGGTGAAACGACATCAAAATATTCACCTTTAACAGGTGCTAACCATTTCCCGCCAATAAAATTATCGTATTTTGCTTTGTAAGCTATTTTAACGCCAAGACCTTTTAATAAATCTAAACTCATGCTAACTCCTCTAGTTTTCCACGTGATTATGTAGTATTTCTATCATCCAAATCGCATTACATCGTTATATTTTTAGTGGCATTATAAATTCATGCCACACCTTGTCTAAACCCTTGTCAATAAAGGGTTTTGTTAACAAGTATAAGCTAAACAATAAACCTTAGTTGTATACAAATCAATAGAGGATATACCTATTTTAATAATTTTAATGAGCTGCTTATGGCAGATAATCAGTAGTTAAGATATAGTTTGCGAATTAATTCACATTTAAGTTATATTTTGTCGGAACATTATTTGATTTATGACTGAACCGCATACCGCGTTTGGTATTACAACAAGAGAGTTTTGGAACAATCTTAGCCGTCCAACAGACTCCACACTTGGTAAGGCAATTCTCACAATCTTGGTGTTTGCTGAGAGCCTAGTCTGTATTTTTTGGATATACACACTATCTGGATTGGGCGAGGGCTATGCCTTGATGGCCGCAGTGCCTTATGTCTATCTTATTGTTTCGTATGCTAGTTTGCTGGTGTTTTATCGTAGCAAGCGGTACGACTATCTTACTTTCACACAATTAGTCATGTTGCTCGTGATGCCATTTTTTATGCAATGGGCCATTGGCGGATATGAAGCTTCTAGTGGGATTGCAATTTGGGCGATTTTGTCGCCAATTGGCGCACTCATGATTTTAGGTACCAAGCAATCTACCCCTTGGTTTATGTTATTCACTTTGCTATCAGGCCTTTCTTGGAAGCTTAACTATATGTTTATAGGAAATTCTTTACCTATCCCAGCTCCAATAAAGGATACTTTCTTTTTAATGAATATCATGGGAGTAGCTTGTATTTTGTACGCTGTGATGTTTTATTTTCAAAGCCAAAAAGAGCGTACTTTACTTGAGCTAGGATTTGAGCAAGCAAGGTCAGAGAAATTGCTATTAAATATCTTACCTAAATCAATCGCAAACCGACTTAAAAACAACGATATGCGAATTGCGGATAGTCACGAAGAAGTGACTATTTTATTTGCAGATATAGTAGGTTTTACAAAAATGACCACGTCGATGCCGCCAGCTGAGTTGGTGGATTTATTAAGCCAAATATTTTCTCGTTTCGATGCACTTGCAGATACACTTGGTTTAGAAAAAATAAAAACGATAGGGGATGGCTATATGGTGATTGGGGGAGCGCCAGCTGCACGCCCAGACCATGCTTCAGTCATTGCCAAGTTAGCACTAGAGATGCAAAAGGACTTAACCGCATTTAATGCGCAAACTGGCAATAAGCTACAAATGCGCATAGGCATTAGTACTGGACCAGTTGTTGCTGGGGTGATTGGAACAAGTAAGTTCGCCTATGATATATGGGGTGATCCAGTGAATATGGCAAGCCGCATGGAAAAAACGGGTGTGCCAGGTAAGATACAGGTGAGTGATGTCACCTATCAATTATTGAAAGATGCTTATCAATTTGAGTCTCGTGGCTTAATAGAAATCAAGGGTAAAGGCGAAGTGAATACCTATTTTCTTGAGGCTTAATGGTGCATACTGGCTATATTTCATTGCCAGTGTCGTATATAATCCGCGCCTGAATACTTGCATCGGAGAGATGGATGAGCGGTTTAAGTCACCACCCTGGAAAGGTGGCACAGGGGCAACTCTGTCGCGAGTTCGAATCTCGCTCTCTCCGCCAGTGAGTCGTCTTTTAACTGTGGTAAATTTCTGATGTAAATTTTTGGAGTAAAGTGATTCATGAAGAAGCCATATTATATCGATTACCCACAAGAGCATGTTGAAGGGCAAGCATACACATATCGATGTGCTTTTTGTAAGTTATTAACCACTAAAATTAATGGCAACTTAGATGGACATTTGCCTAGTTGTGATTACAGATTAAACTTAGAGCGCGCAGGCTTCGAGAACAATCCGCACGCAAACTCACGCGAGTTATCAAGCACCGATAGTGTTGATTAAACTCAGCATTTCGACTTAACTATAAGCACAAGTAAAAAATTAAAATAACTTTTCTGCAAGTTTTTCAAAACTTTATTGTTCAATCTGGATACTAAAATTTCTACGCACTAAAAATTTAGTGCAATAAATCAATAATATCTAAGTCTTCAGTAATGTCATGACGCTTGATATTTGCACTAGAGCCATTTTCAGACGTATCAAAATCATCATACTCATCACCCGCGATGTCTTCTAGCATTTGGTCGAGCAATTTAATTTTATCTGGACTTGTTTTTGTTGTATTAGCCATGGTGATTAAACCTTTCTTAAAATTGACTGATTAAATAAATAAGTGCTAATTACGTTTAAGCATTTTGTATGCCAAATATGGCTACACATCCACGCAATCATGATATGTGTTCAAATTTAAAGCGGAATATGCTTAAAAGCCATCTATAAAGCTTATGATAGATGCTACTTCACATCATTTTTATGACAAATTTTGCTAGTGATTGCACTATTTCGGCGTTAGCATTTTGACTATACTGAAAGCCTTATACTAAATGTTTGATGATGGAATGAATAAAACTGTTGAGATATCGCCAGAAGTGCCAACGCTTAAACAAGCTTTCAATTACTGGCTTAAACTTGGATGGATAAGTTTTGGTGGACCTGCTGGGCAAATCGCGATCATGCATCACGATTTGGTCGAAGAGAAACGTTGGATTTCAGAAAAACGTTTTTTACATGCACTTAATTATTGCATGGTATTGCCTGGGCCTGAGGCACAACAGCTTGCCATTTACATCGGCTGGTTAATGCACCGCACCATCGGCGGCTTGATAGCAGGTACGCTCTTTGTGTTGCCATCTTTATTAATCTTATTGGTATTGAGTTATGTTTATATGCGTTTCGGTCATTTGCCTGCAGTCGCTGGCATATTATTTGGCATCAAACCAGCAGTGGTAGCAATTGTGATATTTGCAGCATATCGAATTGGAGTAAGAGCACTGAAAAACAGGGCTTTGTATGGGATTGCTACTTTGTCATTTATCGCGGTGACGTTCTTCTCTGTTCCGTTTCCCTTCATTGTATTGTGTGCTGCAACGCTTGGTTTGTTGATGAGCCGATATTATCCGCATTGGTTTATTGCCAATAGCCATGCGGCTAGTCATCAGAAGTATGGTAAAGCAATTATCGATGACGAAACACCTACGCCTGACCATGCCATGTTTAAATGGGGTCGTTTATTGAAGTTTCTAATGATTGGGCTGTTGATTTGGTTACTTACAATGATGGGCTTAGTGATATGGTTTGGATGGGAAGCGATGTATACGCAAATGGCCTGGTTTTTTACTAAAGCGGCGCTATTAACGTTTGGTGGTGCATACGCAGTGCTTCCCTATGTGTATCAGGGAGCAGTTAGCCATTTTGAATGGTTGACGCCATTGCAGATGATGGACGGCTTGGCATTAGGAGAAACCACGCCTGGTCCACTGATTATGGTGGTTGCTTTTGTCGGCTTTGTCGGCGGCTGGGGTAGCGATTTACTCAATAATCAGTTGTTGTCGGCGACCTTAGCTGCTTGTATTGTCACTTTTTTTACCTTCTTGCCTTCGTTTGTTTTTATTTTTGTTGGGGCACCGTTTATCGAATCCACACAACAAAACCTAAAGCTGACTGTGCCATTGACAGCCATTACCGCTGCTGTTGTAGGTGTCATTGTGAGCTTAGCCATGTTTTTTGCACAGCATATCATTTGGCCGCATGGTCTGGATGGCGCTGTGGATATGGTTTCTGGGCTGGCAGTATTTATAGCAGGAATCATTTTGTTTAAATTTAAGCCAAATATCATGCTATTTATTGCAGGATTTGCTACTTTTGGCTTAATACTTAACCTGTTTTTAGGCTGAATTTCTTGTTAAGTATTATTCGAGAGGCCGGCGAATTTTTTGTAAAATAATCGCAGAGAGTTCTTCAATAGAGCGGCTAGTCGAATCTGCACAAGGTACATTTGCTGATTTCATCAAGCGTTCGGCAATCGCAATTTCAGAGCGACAATTATCTAGTGAAGCATAAAAACTATCTGGGCGACGCTCAGAGCGCACAGAATGTAAGCGCTCAGGTTTGATGGTTAGCCCGAATAATTTATCAGAATATTGCGACAACACTTCTGGCAGGGCATTCCGTTCAAAATCCTCCGGAATCAGGGGGTAATTGGCCGCTTTTACACCAAATTGCATCGCCAAATAAATACTAGTTGGCGTTTTTCCGCAACGGGATACCCCAATCAAAATAACTTCAGCTTCAGCTAATCCACCGTGCGTCATGCCGTCATCATGCGTGAGGGTAAAATTAATGGCTTCCATGCGTTCATGATAGTTTGCGCCCATCACGCCATGTGCGATGCCTTTACCTGTCAAGGGTTCTTGCGCTAACTCAACACCCAGAGGGTCGATAAACATGTTAAACAAGTCTATAAAGTAAGCATCAGATTCTTTAAGTAGAGCGCGGTGATCTTTATTACCAAGCGACATAATCACAACAGGGCGCATGCCATCAGCAGCTTTGGCAATCAGCATGCGTTCTTTAATCTCTTCGATTTTAGGAATAGAGTCGGTAAACGGTGCTCTAACCTGTTTAAAATTTGTTTGAGGAAAATGCGCGAGCAACTGTCCCAGCGCACCAGCGGTGATGCCGGTGCCATCAGAGATAAAAAAAACAGTCCGCTCGATTAACATATTAAAAAATAGTTAAATTTGCTAAGTAGCAGTTATGACTTTTTAGTAATACGTTGCCAAGTTGCAATCACCGTATCTGGGTTCAGAGAAACTGATTGAATGCCTTCTTTAACCAACCACTCTGCAAAATCTGGGTGATCAGAAGGCCCTTGACCGCAGATTCCCACGTATTTACCCAAGCGGTTACATGTGCTAATTGCCATTTTGAGCAATACTTTGACTGCGTCGTTACGCTCATCAAAGCTATTGGCCATAATGCCAGAGTCACGATCCACGCCTAATGTTAACTGTGTTAAATCATTTGAACCGATTGAGAAGCCATCAAAGTACTCTAGGAATTGTTCCGCCAATAAAGCATTTGATGGAATTTCACACATCATAATGAGGCGTAAGCCATTCTCGCCACGTTTTAAGCCGTTTTTAGCCATAATATCAGTCACGGCTTTAGCTTCTTCTAGGGTACGTACAAACGGAATCATGAGTTCTACGTTGGTTAAGCCCATTTCGTCACGCACTTTTTTCATGGCGGTACATTCCATCGCAAAACACTCTTGGAAATCTTCAGCCATGTAGCGCGCTGCACCACGGAAACCCATCATTGGGTTTTCTTCATCTGGCTCGTAAATCTCACCACCCACTAATTTTTTGTATTCATTCGATTTGAAATCAGATGTACGCACAATCACTGGTTTTGGATAAAATGCAGCAGCGATAGTGGCTACGCCTTCAGCTACTTTATCAATGTAGAATTGTTTTGGACTTGAATAGCCGCGCGCACGGTTTTTGATGGTCGCTTGCATGGTGGCTGGCATGGCATCTATGTTAAGAATTGCTTTAGGGTGTATACCCACCATGTTATTAATCACGAACTCTAAACGTGCCAAACCTACACCGTCATTTGGAATTTGTGCAAAACTAAATGCCATGTCAGGATTGCCCACGTTCATCATAATTTTGCATGGCGGTTTAGGAAGTGCGGCATTTGCTTGCGTAGAAACTTCAAAATCGAGTGCGCCATGATAAACAAAGCCTGTTTCACCTTCAGCACATGAAACAGTCACAACTTCGCCTTCACGTAGTAAGTCAGTTGCATTGACCGAACCTACAATCGCTGGAATCCCTAATTCGCGCGCGATAATAGCCGCGTGGCAAGTACGACCACCTCGATTCGTCACAAGTGCAGATGCGCGTTTCATGACAGGTTCCCAGTTAGGGTCTGTCATATCAGCCACTAACACATCACCAGGTTGTACTTCGTGCATTTGTGCAGGATCGAGCACGATACGCACAGGACCAACACCGACTTTTTGCGTCACGGCACGACCGGCCACTAAAGGCTTGGCTGAGTGCTTTTGTAATTTGTATGACTCTGTAGTGCTTTTAGTTGATTCTTGTGACTTCACAGTTTCTGGGCGAGCTTGCAGAATGTAAAGTTTATTATCAACACCATTTTTACCCCACTCAATATCCATTGGGCAACCGTAGTGTGCTTCAATGGTCATTGCGTAACTAGCCAATTCTAAAATATCAGCATCTGAAAGTGAGTAGCGGTCAGAATCAGCAGGATCAACATCCACTGTTTTGGTTGATTTGCCTGCTTGCGTGGCGTCGGCAAACACCATTTTAATGAGCTTTGAGCCCATGGTGCGGCGCACAATGGCTGGTTTGCCTTTCGCTAATAATGGTTTGTGTACATAAAACTCATCTGGGTTAACAGCACCTTGCACCACGGTTTCACCAAGACCATAAGAAGAGGTGATAAACGCAACATCTTTAAAGCCAGATTCAGTGTCAATCGTAAACATCACGCCTGCACAGCCAATATCTGAGCGAACCATTTGTTGCACGCCCGCAGATAAGGCGACGTCTGCATGCACGAAGCCTTTGTGCACGCGATAAGAAATCGCACGGTCATTATAGAGTGATGCAAACACCTCTTTAATCGCATGCAGAATGTTATCTAGCCCTTGAATGTTCAAAAATGATTCTTGCTGACCAGCAAATGACGCGTCTGGCAAGTCTTCTGCCGTGGCTGATGAACGAACCGCAAATGTGGCGCCCGTGCCAGATTTAGCCGTTAAAATTGCGTAATTATCAGCAATTGCTTTGTTAAGTGCTGCAGGAAAAGGCGCGTCCATAATCCATTTGCGAATTTGTGTCCCACATTTTGCAAGCGCTTGTGTGTCATCTGCGTCTAGTTTATCTAGTAAGTCATTGATTTTTTTATCTAAACCATCTTGCGCTAAAAACTCGCGATAAGCGTCTGCTGTTGTCGCAAAGCCAGTTGGTACGCGCACACCTTTTGCGCTTAATTGCGAAATCATTTCGCCTAATGAAGCATTTTTACCGCCTACTGAGGGGACATCAACATTTCTTAGGTGTTCAAATGGAATAACATGGGCTGACATAGTGTTCCTTGGTGTTAAATGTGTCTGTTAATTTATTTGGTTTTTGGCATCCATTTTCCAAATAGCTTAATACTTTATTGCCCGCATATTTTGGCTAATGATTAAGTTCGGAAGAATTGATTGTTTAACTAAATACTGTATTTTGCCTAATTTAGCTTCTGTTGTCACCTTATAATCAAAACATGGCGCTAAAATGCAGTTAAATAGCATTTAATGCCTAAGCAAAATAATAATTACAGAGGAAAGCCCTCGTTAATCAGATAATTGAAGCAAAGTATTTGTAGGATAATAAATTAAATAATGAAGAAAAGTGTCGATATTAGTTCGGGAGTTTACGATATAACTGATAAGCAAGTTCGTGTATTGAGTTCTGCACGGCTGCATATGGGTTTTTTTGATTTGCATGGTGGTTTGGGGCGTAAATTTGGGAGTATTGGATTAAGCATTGATGCACCGTGTATAGAGTTAACAGCAAAGGCGTCTGACAAATTGGCAGTGACGAGTAACTCAAATTTGCCAGTCGCACATTTAGAAAGAGTGAGGAAAATTGCTGAGGCCTTTATGCATCAGCAAAATATTAGCGGTGGATTGGTGTTAAGTATTAGCCAGGTTATTCCAGAGCATGCTGGCTTGGGTTCTGGTACGCAAATGGCCTTAGCTGTAGGAAGTGTTATCAATAAACTATATGGCTTAGGGTTGAGTACCCAGCAGATTTCTGGCTTGACTGGTCGAGGCGGTCGCTCTGGAATTGGGATTGCTGCTTTTGATCAAGGTGGATTGTTAATTGATGGCGGTAGGGCGATAGATGCTAAGGATAGTGCAATGCCGCCGTTATTGGCAAGGTATGCATTTCCTGATGAATGGCGTATTTTATTGATTTTTGATTACGGTTTTACAGGTGTGCATGGAAATGAAGAATTGGAAGCTTTTAAGAAGTTACCAGTTTTTCCAGAAAACTTAGCTGCACATTTATGTCGACATGTGTTAATGCAAGCGATGCCTGCGCTAGTAGAGCGTGATTTGCAAGCATTTGGCAATAGCATACAAGTGTTACAGAAACATGTGGGGGATTATTTTGCGCCTGCGCAAGGAGGTAGATATGCGAGTCGTAAAGTTGCAAATGTATTGGAGTACTTAGAAAAAGATGGCTTGGCCTGTTTTGGTCAAAGCTCTTGGGGACCAACTGGGTTTGCGGTGTTTGAGAGTGAACAGGCCGCAGAAAAATGTTTAGAGAAATTGAAGTTAAGTTTTAAAGATGCTGCGCTAGATTGGCAGATATGTAAGGCAAGAAATCATGGAGCAATCATGAGTTAAATTTTTTAGTGTCGCTTGACCTGTATCAAGCAAGCGCATGGACATTACATTACACTGATTGCATGGAAGCTAAACAAAATAATTACAAATTGAGAACTTAATATGAAAAATACAACAATTTTGCATTTAATCACGCCTGCTAAAAACGCTAGCCCGTTTGATGCAAATATGGCATTTGATGC
>CAYXHH010000009.1:18199-29982 GCA_964464725.1 uncultured Methylotenera sp.
GAAAAGCATCGCAAATGAAGTTTATCAGGTGAAAGTGCAAGGCTGGCAGCTTGATGTAGATGATTTTAAAAGGAAATTTTTAAAAATCAATTTAGCCCAAGTCGATGGTTTTTGTTATGCAGGATTATTTGATGCCTCGCCCGCTTTATTAGAGTGGATTGCTGTACGTGTTCCTGTCATTGGCAATCAGTCAGAAACTTTAGCCAAAGCCAAATCCTTCAGTTTTTTTGAGATATTGGCTAAATTGCACATTCAACACCCTAAAGTCAGTTTAGAATTTCCAAAATCGAATGATTGTTGGCTTGCCAAATCCGTGGGAGGCTCAGGTGGCATGCATGTTAAAGACGCACAACAGCATATTGCGGGTGATTACTATCAAGAGAAAATCATTGGTGAGCCAGTCTCGATGTTGTTTGTGGCAAACGGAAAAGAGATGCAAGTTATTGGCTTTAATCGGCAATTAGTGGCCCCCACAGCAGCGCTACCATATCGTTATGCTGGTGCAATTGCTGGAATTAAATTGCAAGATTCTATTGCGCAGGATTTTTGCAGTGCAGCAAACTTGCTGACCAAAGAGTTCGGCTTAGTAGGAATCAATAGCTTGGATGCAATTTTATGCGGTGAAACCTTGAGTGTTTTAGAACTTAACCCAAGATTAAGCGCAAGTTTTGAGCTGTATCCAAACTTATGGAATGTGCATACAAATGCATGTAGTGGAAAGTTAAATACTCAACCAGCTACTCATTATGTATCTGGAAAAATGACAGTTTTTGCGGATGCAGACATTGAAATTACGGAGGATGTCACTTGGCCAGATTGGGTTGTAGATGTGCCAAGTATGGATTTATTAGCAAATAAAACAGTAATAAAAAGCGGTGCACCCATATGTACGGTGTTAGCACAAGAAGAAACTGCAGAGCTGGCGCATATTAAATTGCAAGAAAGAGCGAATCAATTAAGGGAAATGATGTGATGAACAAACTATTAGCAGACTCACAATTGAATAATGCATTATGGCCAAGTATAAATGCTATGACCAATCCATTGGTTGAACAATTAATTGCACTTGCCGAGACTTTAAAGTTGGGTGTGTCACAACATGAAGCTGGTTGTGTTGTTGTAGATGCAGGTATTACACATTCAGGCTCTGCTGAAGCGGGGCGGCTTATCACAGAGATTTGCATGGGTGGTTTGGGCAAGGCCCAATTAGTTAATAGTGGAAATATACAAGGATGGACTGAAAGCATTTATGTGCAGTCAGATAACCCAGTGTTGGCCTGCTTGGGATGTCAATATGCGGGCTGGAGTTTGCAACATGAGAAGTTTTTTTCGCTAGGGTCAGGACCAGCCAGAAGTATTGCACAACGCGAAGATTTGTTTAAAGAACTTAACTACAAAGACCAAGCAAAAAAAACATGCTTGGTATTAGAAACTGACAAAATACCGCCCGCGGCTATTATTGAAAAAGTCTGCAAAGATACAAATATCAAACCAGAAAACCTAACCTTGATTTTAACACCAACCTCAAGTATTGCAGGTGTTGTACAAATTGTAGGACGAGTGTTGGAAGTGGCGCTTCATAAAGCACACACGATTCATTTTCCACTAGAAAAAATCATCAGTGGTAGCGGTGTGGCGGTGTTATGTCCTACTTCAAATGATTTTATGACGGCCATGGGGCGCACCAATGATGCAATTCTTTTTGCGGGTGACGTCACCTTAAATGTGAAATGCACAGACGCAGAAGCCAACAAACTCGCACTTGAATTACCGAGTAACTCATCAAAAGACTACGGCAAAACGTTTGCTGAAGTGTTTAAGTCTTATAATATGGACTTTTATCAAATTGATCCATTATTGTTTTCACCTGCAAAAGTATTGATTCATAATCTAGAAACTGGTCGTGAATTTGTCGGTGGCGCATTTAATCAAAGTTTAATAGATAAATCATTTAATAATTAAATCATATACTTAAAATTTTTATTTAAAGTAACTTATCAATGCGCATCCCAATTTTTACTGACGATGCAGGATGGCATGGTGCCCAACTAAAACAAGCATTTGGTATGCGAGGTGTTGAGGCAATCTTTGTGTCTTTACAAGACTGTCTGATTGACTTGTCTCAACAGCAGGCTAATATTCAAATACCCCATTTTGAAGTGCTACCCAAGTCAGTGTTTGTACGCGGCGTCACGGGAGGCACCTTGCCTCAGGTCATCACGCGCTTAAATGTATTGCATATACTCAAAGCGTTGGGAGTCAATGTCTATAATGACGGCAGGGCGATTGAGCGTACTGTTGATAAAGCCATGACGAGCTTCTTGTTGCGTCAAGCTGGTATAAAGACCCCAGCCACTTGGATATGCGAGTCACGCAGCCAAGCACATGAAATTATTCAACAGCATTCTAATTTAATCATAAAACCACTTTTTGGCTCTCAAGGTGACGGCGTGCGCTTGGTTGACGCAGCTAAGCCACCACTTCCAATGGATGCTTTTGTCGATGGCGTATTTTACTTGCAAAAGTTTATAAACACTGGACGTCATCAACATGACTATCGAGTTTTTGTTGTTTCTAATCAACCAGTTGCTGCTATGCGCCGTAGCGGAGAGGGCTGGTTGCACAATGTTGCGCAAGGTGCAAGGTGCACTGCTTCACAAGAGGCTGATGTGTTGGAATTGGCCGTTAAAGCTGCAAAAGCGGTTGATATCGCATACTGCGGTGTGGATATCATTCGAGATTCAGAAGATCAATTGTGGGTGCTGGAAGTAAATAGTATCCCAGCTTGGCGAGGCCTGCAGCAGGCAACTTCAATCGATATTGCTCAAATTTTGGTAGATGATTTTTTGAGAAAGTGATAAATAAAGTTTAAATTAGACTGAGTACATAGTAGTAATATGCTGATGTCTAAAAATGTATTAAATCCACTTTAAAATTATTCATGATAAAAACAATCGATTTGGCATATGCGTTTAAAGCAGCATGTCTTGCGGAATTAGAGGCGCTCAAGCCAGGGAATGTGCATATTTTTGCTGATGGTCATGGCATGACTGTGCAGGACTTTATTGTGAGCGCCGAGGTGGCCGCTCAGGAGATTGCAAAGCCTCAAATTAGCTTAGGTCAGCGGATATTTCTGAGTGTAGAGGCTACCCATCAGGCGGTTAATTGCAACACCAACCTTGGTGTTATTTTGCTGTGTGCACCTTTATTACAAGCCTACTTAATCGAAGGTAATACCAATTTTACTGTAAAATTAAAGCAAATTTTAGCCAATACAACACAGCAGGATGCTGAGTACGCTTTTAAAGCAATTGCCGTTGCTAATCCAGCAGGCTTAGGCGTCAGTAAGCGCCATGATGTACATCAGGTAGTAGCATGTAATTTGTTGGAAGCGATGCAGTTTGCCGCACCAAAAGACATGGTTGCCCAGCAATATGCAAATAATTTCGCCAATATTTTTGATGGATTGGCATGCTATCAACAAGCGCTTGCTCATTGGCAGCGTCCAGCTTGGGCGGTCACTGCACTGCATTTGCACTATATGAGTCAGTTTTTAGATACGCATATCGTGCGTAAATATGGTGACACTATTGCCAGTTTAGTTAAAAGCGAGGCGACATCGCATAGGGATGCTTATTTAAAATCCTACAATCCAAAAAACTATCAAACGCAGCTAATGAGTTTTGATGCCGAGCTTAAAAAACGTGGACTTAACCCAGGTACAAGTGCAGATTTAACTGTAGCCACCTTGCTTTTACACGCACTAATCTAAGTTTGGGCGTATTGAAATTCATCTTTTTAAGATATAATGTAGGGCTAGATTTTATATAAGACTGAACAATCAATTTTTAGGAGGATGCAATGGCGAATTTATTAGACCAATTGAAAGCAATGACCACAATCGTGGCTGACACAGGTGATGTTGAAGCGATTAAAAGTGTTAAGCCAGTGGATGCAACAACAAATCCATCTCTCGTATTAAAAGCAAGTACGATTCCAGAGTATGCCCCATTAATTGATACTGCAATTGCTTATGCAAAAGCGCAAGGTGGTTCTAAAGAGCAACAAATCGAAAATGCCGCTGATAAACTAGCAGTGTTAATTGGTACAGAAATTACTAAAGTTGTGCCAGGTCGTATCTCAACAGAGGTGGACGCACGCTTATCATTCAATTTAGATGCGATGGTAGCTAAAGGCCGTAAGTTGATTCAACTTTACGCAGACTCAGGTATCAGCAAAGACCGCGTTTTAATCAAATTAGCTTCTACTTGGGAAGGTATCAAAGCGGGTGAGATTCTTGAAAAAGAAGGCATTCAATGTAACCTCACATTGTTATTCGGTTTTGGTCAAGCACGTGCTTGTGCTGAAGCTGGTGTATTCTTGATTTCACCATTTGTAGGTCGTATCTTAGACTGGTATAAAGCAAAAAATCCTGGTACAGAATACACTCAAGAAACTGACCCAGGCGTGGTGTCAGTTCGTGCTATTTATCAATATTACAAAGAGCACGGTTACAAAACTGTTGTGATGGGTGCTTCATTCCGTAATACTGGTGAGTTAATTGCACTAGCTGGTTGTGACCGATTAACTGTATCTCCTAACTTATTGCAAGACTTGGCTGCTACTGAAGGTACTTTAGTGCAAGTATTAAAAGATGGTGGCAAAACAAAAACGCCTCCAGCAAAAATGACCGAAGAAGAGTTCCGTTTTGCATTAAATCAAGATGCAATGGCGACAGAAAAATTAGCTGAAGGAATACGTGGTTTTGTAGCAGATCAAAGTAAGCTCGAAGCTGCTTTAGCTGCAAAACTCTAATCAATGTGGATGACGGCTAATCCCTAAAATGGGTTAATTGGCCGTCATTTTTGTGTTTTAACATTGACAGAATCACAGAGTACACTTAACATTCTGTGTCCAGCTTTAAACTACAATACAGCTTTTCAGAAACAAATATGAAGTGGCTGTATGATGACGATTTTAGTTGTATTAAGTAGTAAAATTTGTAATTAATCAAATGGTTACAATGTTGTTTTAACAAGATACATTAGATTTTTAATGTAACATAAATTTTTAATTGGAGAGTACACCATGGCACAAACCCAAATGGCATTAGATTCATTAGATTTTGACGCAACAGTTGCATTAGCAACTACAGTTGCACCACACGTAGACATTTTAGAAATTGGTACACCATGCATCAAGCACAACGGTATCAAACTTTTAGAAACATTACGTGCTAAATTCCCAAAAAATAAAATCTTAGTTGACTTAAAAACGATGGATGCTGGCTTCTATGAAGCTGAGCCATTCTACAAAGCTGGTGCTGACATCTGCACAGTGCTTGGCTGTGCTGATATCGGTACAATCAAAGGCGTAATCGATGTTGCAAACAAATACGGCAAAAAAGCACAAGTTGACTTGATCAACGTTGCTGATAAAGAAGCTCGTACAAAAGAAGTTGCTAAATTAGGTGCACACATCATTGGTGTACACACTGGTCTTGACCAACAAGCTGCAGGTCAAACACCATTTGCTGACTTAGCAATGGTTGCTGGTTTGAAATTAGGTGTTGATATCTCTGTTGCTGGTGGTGTTAAAGCTGGTACAGCTGCGCAAGTACGTGACGCTGGTGCTTCTATCATCGTTGCTGGCGCTGCTATCTACGGTGCTGCTGATCCTGCTGCTTCTGCTGCAGAAATCACAAAAATCGCTCACGGTTAATTTAGTTTAGCCATATCAATAAGCAATTATTGAGATGCGTGATTAGAATCCCGACCCAGTAATGTGTCGGGATTTTTTATATAAAAAGCTTAAAGGAAAATAATATGGATCATCAACAGTTTATTTTAGATAACTTAACACGCATTTTAAATGCGACAGATAAGAGCAAAGCCACCGAGTTACTTAAAGCCGTGCAGGAAGCAGGTAGTATCTTTATAGGTGGTGCTGGTCGTTCATTGTTGGTATCTCGCTTCTTTGCGATGCGCTTAGTTCACTCTGGTTACAGCGTTTATATGATTGGTGAGGTAGTTACTCCAGCCATTAAAGCGGGTGATTTGTTAATTTTAGTATCTGGTTCTGGTGGCACTGCTACATTATTACCATTTGTGAAAAAAGCAAAAGAAGTAGGTGCTAAATTGGCTGTCATTTCAATGAAGAAATCATCTGCGATGGCAGATGTTGCTGATTTAGTCATTCAGGTAGGTCAAGATGACAGCTTCCCATTAGTCAAAGGGATGCCGATGGGTTCACAGTTTGAGCTTTCTACACTGATATTCCTAGAAGGTGCTATTTCTGAGTTAATTCATGCCAAAGGACTGACTGAAGAAGGCATGCGAGCTATCCACGCAAATCTAGAGTAATCCTGATTATCGTATAAAAAACCCGAGCTTGCTCGGGTTTTTTATTGATTGTTTAGCGCGTTAAGTTCATCACTCGTTATTTGTTTTTGATGTATTGCCGTAGCAATTAGGGCACCTTTTACTTTCATGGACTTCAAAATTGTTAAGTCATCATAATTTCTGATACCACCAGCCGCATAAACTTGATGGTTTTTACCCTGATCTAATATAGTACTCAACTGCTTAGTATCTATCCCGTTGCTCGTGCCCACATTTGCAAGTGACATCACAATCACATCATTTGGCCAATAGCTGTCATTGTTAAGCAGTTCAACTGGCCCACGAAAACCTTCAGCAAAAAAATCTAAAGATAAAATATGATCATCTTTAAGTTGTTTGAGTGCTACATAGTTTTCAATGCATTCAAAGCTTTCACTTCCAAAAACCAATTTTGCATTGAGTGTAGACCACAGATGCAATTCTTCAATATTTCGAATACCCGCATCTAGCCAAATTGTTAATTGCGGAAATATTTGCGTGATACTTTTTATAACAGCTAAATTAGTTGTATAACTGTGGTTTAATTTTTGAATTGCATTGAGGTCGGCGATATATAATTGGCTGAATGGATGAAGTGCTAACAACGCTTTAATCACATCTACAGGTTGGTGTGATGTACATAGTTGCGATTGGATTGGTTGATAGTGTTGTCGCATGCCTTGTTTTGCATGCACCACAACACCGTTTAACAAATCAATAACTGGAATAATATGCAAAATACACGAATAAAAAAAATATTTGTATGTGAGTTTATCACCGGCGGTGGTTTATGTGCTGAGGAATTGCCAGCTTCACTTGCAAAAGAAGGTGCATTGATGCGAGACGCTTTATTGCGTGACTTGTCCAGCTTGCCTTATCAAGTGTATACAACAGCTGATGCCCGATTAAAACCACCACATGACGTGACTAAATGTATAGTGGTGCAGCCTAATGACAATGTGTGGCAGATTTGGGAGTCACAAATCAAACGAGCTGATGCCGTCTGGATTATTGCCCCAGAAACAGATGGAGTGTTGCATTATATTACCCAAATGGCAGTGCGTCATGGTAAGCAAATATTAGGTTGCGGACTAGTCTCAATAAAATTGACAAGTGAAAAACTTACCACATGCTTGGCTTTACAAAAGGCGGGTATTAACACCATACCTACGCATACTTTTGATAATTGGCAAAAATCTAATCAAGCATGGTTGGCAAAACCCAATGATGGTGCGGGTTGTGGAGATACGGTCTGTTTTGAGGATAGTGATGAACTGCAAGATTGGTTGTTACAAAAAGATAGGCAACATACGCACGTGATACAAGCGTATCAAGAGGGCACGCACGCTAGTATTTCGTGTGTGATGCACCAAGGTAAGGCAGCAATATTAAGCTGTAATACTCAGCTAGTTTCCATTGAAAATCAAGCCCTTAAGTTTAAGGGATGCGTGATTAATGGGATGAAAACGCATTGGCAACAATTTCAAATAGTTGCGCAAAAAATTGCGCAGGCCATACCAGATTTAGCTGGATATGTTGGCATAGATGTGATTGTGAAAGATAACGAGGTCTGTGTGGTTGAAATTAATCCACGCCTTACCACTAGCTATGCTGGCTTGCATCGAGCAACTGGGGTTAACTTGGCTGAGTTGATTATCAATACCCTTACAAACCCTGATTTTATTTTGCCTAAAATCAAAAAGAATAAAGCCATTATTTATGTCTAAAGCATATGTCATAGGGTGGGATGTAGGTGGAGCGCATCTTAAAGCGGTGGCATTAAACGCAACAGGTGAAGTGTTGCAGGCGGTGCAAACCCCTTGTGCATTGTGGAAGGGCTTAGAGCATTTGCAGCGCGCAGTTAAAACCATATTCAACACATTTACATTCAATACTTCTGATGCTGCACACATGGTCACGATGACGGGAGAGCTTGTAGATTTTTTTCAAAATCGACGGAGTGGCGTAATTGAGATTGCGACCACCTTGCAAGATTTGTTAAGTCCTAATACAAAAAATATCAGGTTTTATGCTGCTAACCTTCACTATGTAAAATATGGTTTTGTTGATTTTGAGCAAGTTTCTTCGTTAAGTAAGCATATTGCTTCAGCGAATTGGCATGCGAGCGCTAGTGTGCTTGCACATTATGCTCAAGATGCCTTATTAATCGATATTGGTAGCACAACAACAGATATTATTCCGATAGTATCTGGAATGGTAGATATACAAGCAACCACAGACGCAGAACGTATGCAGTCAGATCATCTAGTTTACACGGGTGCCATCCGCACACCAGTGATGGCCTTAGGTAATAAAATACTTTTTAAGGGGCAAGAAACGAATGTCGCTGCCGAGTATTTTGCCACCATGGCTGATGTATACCGTTTAACAGGAGACTTGCAATCAGAGGTGGACATGGCCGACACGGCAGACGGCAAGGGTAAATCCATCGTTGAATCGGCAACACGCTTAGCCCGTATGATAGGTTACGATATGGAAGATAAGTCGATGCAAGATTGGAAGGCATTGGCCATTGTTTTTAAAAATAGGCAAGTTGAGCAAATCAAAACAGCAGTTTTGAAGCATTTAAAGCCCAAGCAAACAATGATTGGAACAGGCGCAGGCGCTTTTTTGGTTGAATTCATTGCAGATAGATTAGAACATCCGTATCTGCCAGCAACGAAAGTATTACCACAGCACGTCAACAATAATCTCGCCTTAGATGTATGCTTTCCAGCCTATGCGGTTGCAAATTTATACTTATCTTCGCTCACTCTGAATGACAGGCAGCAACACTATGCTTAAATATCCGCTTGTTTATCATCATGATAGTGCACGCTTATTTGCGCCAGTCGCGCATCTAACTTGGGCGATGATGTTGGATAGCGGGCAAGCCATTAACCCAGCAACAGGTAAAGCGGGTAGCCAATATGGTCGCTATGATATTTTAGTCGCTGAACCTTTCATCACACTGGTGACAAAAGGACAATACACAACAATAACTAATAATGGGCAAGTTGAATATTCAGAAGATGATCCATTTGAACTGCTAAAAACTTTATTAACGCCATACCATTCGCCTAAAGTTGGAGTGCTATTTGATGAGCCAGATTACGCAGTAGCAGGGACTACACTGCCTTTTGCCGGTGGTGCAGTAGGCTATTTTGCGTATGACCTTGCGAGACGTTTAGAAAAAATGCCAAATCAGGCGATGCCAGCGGCAGAAATTCCAGAAATGATGGTCGGCATTTATGATTGGGCGGTGGTGGTAGATCATCGTGAAAAGTGTAGTTATCTAGTTTCGCATGGGCACGATGCTGAAACACATCTCAATTGGGATAGGCTAAAAGCCTTATTTGACGAGGCTTCCAAGACGGCAGCAAATGATATTGATTTAAATAATTTTCAAGTCAATTCTGTTGTTAAGTCTAACTTGCCTGAGCAAGAATATAAATTAGCTTTTACTAAAATTAAAAACTACATTAAAGAGGGCGATTGCTACCAAGTGAATTTGGCACAACGTTTTTCAGCGCAAGTTGCCGGCGATAGTTGGACCATGTATCAAAAATTACGCGAAATCAGTCCTGCGCCTTTTATGGCTTATATGCAGTTACCCTTGAATCAAACCGAAAATTTTCAAGTCTTGTCAGACTCGCCAGAGCGTTTTTTACAAACAACAGGAACGCACGTTGAAACCCGCCCAATTAAAGGTACGCGGCCGAGATCAGGCGATGCAGAACAAGACTTAGCCTACTCAAACGAGCTATTGACGAGCTTGAAGGACAAAGCGGAAAATCTCATGATAGTAGATTTACTACGAAATGATTTAAGTAAAACGTGCGCAATCGGTAGCGTCAAGGTAAACAAACTTTTTCAGTTGCAAAGTTTTGCTAACGTACACCATTTAACGAGCTTTATTGTGGGTCAATTAAAGCCAAATAAAACATCTGTCGATGTACTCAAAGCATGTTTTCCGGGGGGGTCAATTACGGGTGCGCCTAAGTTGCGCGCGATGGAGATTATTGATGAGTTAGAGCCACACCGTCGTGAATTATATTGTGGCGCAATCGGCTACATCAGTTTTGACGGGGATATGGATACTAATATTTCGATACGTACTGCAGTTGTGTGCAAAAATGAACTTAGTTTTTATGCAGGTGGTGGCATTGTGGCAGACTCTGAAGCCGATAAAGAATACGAAGAAACGCTCAATAAAGCGTCAAGTTTTGCAAAGATTATTAAACTTTTTACTCGAGTTTAAGTGTTAAGAAAAGCAGTGTACTGGCAAACATCTATTTTGGTGAAGCCAAGTTTAAGGGAAACAAAATGACAATGGAAATTAAGAAGCTGAAAAGCGCATCAATGTGGGTAGTTAAAGTCGGTGGAAGTTTGCTAGGTTCGCCCGAGTTGGAGAAATGGCTCAAAATATTCGTTAAGTATAGCGACGGTAATATTATTATCGTGCCTGGTGGGGGCGTATTTGCTGACGCTGTTCGTGAATCGCAAAAGCTTTCTAAAATTAGTGATGCTTGTGCGCATAGGTTAGCAGTGTTAGCGATGGATCAGTTCGGTCTGTTGCTTGCAAATATGAATCCTATGCTCGCAATAGCAAGAACCGAATGCGAGATTGATGAACGTACTTGGCAACATCGTGCTATTGTTTGGTTACCCAGTACGATGGTATTGGCTGATGATACCATTCCACAAAGCTGGGATGTGACCTCTGATAGTTTAGCCGCTTGGCTTGCACATAAATTAGATGCTAAACATCTGATTTTAATCAAATCTGACAAGCCTGATGACAATAAATTGAGCCTAAAAGAAATTAAAAAGGATGGTCTATTAGATCAAGCGTTCAGTGAATTTGGGATGAATAAAGAGTTTTCTCCTTGGGTGGTGAAGAAAGATGATTTTACCCACTTTGAAGAGGGCGTAGATTCAGAAATTCTTGGTAAAATTGGCTCATCTATTCATTAACATGACAAAAGGGTGAAGCGATGACCGCAAGAGTATACTCAGAGCAGGAAACCCAAGATCGATTAGAAAAAGAGCTACCTCATTGGTTTTTAGAAAATGGTTGGATACGCCGTAAATATAAAACCAGTGGCTGGAAAGCGACTTTGATGGTGGTGAATACGATTGGGCATTTGGCTGAGGCAGCTTGGCATCACCCTGATTTAACCGTTTCTTATGCGTTTGTGATTGTGAAGCTATGCACGCATGATGCAAAAGGTATTACGGATAAAGATTTTGAATTGGCGACTAAAATTGAACAAGTAATTGGCTGGCAACCTGCACTGGAAGGTGGTGCTTTGGAAGGTACGCCCAATGAAGATGCGCGGTTTAAATATATTAAATATGACTAAATAAATTGATTATTTAGTCGTTCACTTTATTTTTACA